>DAIOWH010000009.1:0-74200 GCA_036758585.1 Planctomycetia bacterium | reverse complement strand
CTCCCTCGCTGGCGCGTCGGGCTACTGTCCCAGAATCGTGCAAGGCTATTTAGATGTTGAAGTACTTCGCGGCGGGGTGGTGTGCAATGATCGCCGAGGTCGATTGTTCGGGGTCGAGCTGAAAACTCTCAGTGAGTTCGACGGCGATGCGGCCGGGTTCGAGCAACTCAAAGAGCTTCGCCTGATCTTCCAGCGCTGGGCAGGCCGGATAACCGAAGCTCCAACGGCAACCTCGATAGTGCAGGTGCAGCAGTTTCTGGATGTCGGGCGAATCGTCCGCGCCGATGCCCCACTCGTGCCTGATCTGACGGTGCCAGTACTCGGCCAGCGCCTCCGTCGCCTCAACGCTGATGCCGTGCAGGTAGAGATACTCGCTGTACTGGTCGGCGGCGAAAAGTTCGTGGCACCGGTCGCCTACCTTGCGGCCCATCGTCACCAGGTGAAGCGCCACGACGTCGACAACGCCGCTCTGCACCGGGGCGAAGTAGTCGCTGATCGAAAGCCCCTCGCCGCGCACCTGGCGTGGAAATGAAAAACGCAATCGCTCGGTGCGGCCGTCGTCCTGGTAGACGATGAGATCGTCGCCGTCGCTCTGGCACCGGAAATAACCGTAGACCACGCGCGGCTCGAGTAGTTGCTCGTCGATGCAGCAACGCTTCATCTGGTCGAGCAGAGGGTAGACCTTCTCGTCCATCAGCTTGCGGTAGTCGCTCGGCCGCACGCCACCCTTGCGGAACTGCCACTGTGTGCCGATGAGCGCCCGCTCGTTCATGTATCGAAACACCTCGGTCATGTCGAAGTCGGCAACTACGCGCGAGCCGACGAACGGCGGCTCCGGAATGTTCGGCGCCGGCGCGACCATCGACCTGTGCATCTCGAACGACGCGCGAAGCCGCGGCGAACCGGGCCTGCGCGGCATGCACACGACAGCCGGCTCAACGACGGTGGCGCCCCCCTGCCGTGCACCGACTCCCGAGGAACTGGCCGTCGGGCGGGCTTCCAGCCTGCCAGCCGGCTCCTCTCCCGACATGGGCAGGCTGGAAGCCCGACTCACGGCGAACCCTCGGTCCGCGTCGCCGCGGCGGCTTACCACATGGCCACAGAGATCGTCCATCAAATGCAGTCCGGCGAAGGCGTCTTTGCCGTAGAAGACGGACCCGTGGTACAGAGCGGCCAGGTCCTGTTCGACGTAACGCCGCGTCAGCGCCGCGCCGCCGCAGATGACCGGCATCGTCACGCCCCGCTTGTTCAACTCGGCCAGGTCGTCGCGCATGACCACCGTCGACTTCACCAACAGGCCGCTCAGGCCGATCGCGTGCGCCTGCTGCTCGCGGGCGACTTGTAGGTAGTGGTCGAGCGGGCATTTCGTACCCAAGTTGAACACCTTGTAGCCGTTGTTCGTGAGGATGATGTCGACCAGGTTCTTGCCGATGTCGTGGACGTCGCCCTTCACGGTGGCCAGCACGATCTTGCCCTTCTCGGTCCCCTGCACCTTCTCCATGTACTGTTCGAGATGTCGCACGGCGGACTTCATGACCTCGGCCGATTGCAGCACGAACGGCAGTTGCATCTGCCCGGCGCCGAACAGGTCGCCCACCACCTTCATGCCGTCGAGCAGGATGGTGTTGATGATGTCGAGCGGGCTGTAGGTTTGACGCGCGAGATCGAGATCGTCGATCAGCCCGTCGCGGCGGCCCTGGACGATCGCCTGCTTCAGTCGGTCCTCGACTCGGGCGGGCCGTTCGACCTGGCGTTGCGTTTTCTTGGGACCCACCTTTTCGTAGTACGAGACCGCGTCCATGACCGGCTGCACCGAGTCGGTCTCGAAGATCAGTCGCTCGGCCAACTCGCGTTCGGCGGGCGCGATTTGGTGCAACGGGATGATCTTGGCGGCGTGCAATATCGCCGCGTCCAAGCCCGCCTCGATCGCGTGGTGCAGGAACACGCTGTTCAGCACCGCCCGCGCGGCGGGCTTCAGCCCGAAGCTGATGTTCGACAGGCCGATTACCGTGTAACAACCGGGCAGGTCTGACTTGACGCGACGGATGGCGTTCAGCAGTTCGACGCCGTCGGGTCGAGTCTCGAGTTGGCCGGTCGCGATGGGAAACGTCAGGGCGTCGAACAGCAGGTCGCCTGGCGGTACGCCGTATTCCTCGGTCGCGATGCGGTAGATGCGCTCGCACACGCGGAACTTCCAGTCGGCGGTCCGGGCCTGACCCTCTTCGTCAATCGCCAGCGCGATCAAGGCCGCGCCGAACCGCTTCGCGAGCGGCAACACTCTGTCGATCTTGTTGCGCCCGTCCTCCAAATTGATCGAGTTGATGATCGGCTTCCCGCTGATCAGCTTGAGCGTAGCTTCGAGCACGGGCACTTCGGTCGTGTCGATGCACAGCGGCACAGTCACCGACTGGTTGAAGCGGCGCACTACCTCGAACATGTCGCGCACTTCATCGCGGCCGACGTAGGCGGTGCAGACGTCGAGGATGTGGGCGCCCTCCGCCTCCTGCTCACGAGCCATCGAAGCGAGGGCGTCGAAGTCGTCGACGGCGAGTAGGTCTTTGAATTTCTTGCTGCCGTTGGTGTTGGTGCGCTCACCGATGATCAGCGGCCGCGGATCCTGCCGCAGCGTCTGGGCGATGTACAGACTGGAGGCGGCCGGCTGCGACTGGGGTCGCCGCTGCTTCGGCGGCGTGCGATGAAGTCGTTCGACGACCCGCGCGAGGTGGGCCGTCGTCGTGCCGCAACAGCCGCCGACGATGTTGACGCCGTACTCGTGAACGAACTGCCAGAGTGCCTCGGCGAGTCCATCGGGGCTGAGTGGGAAGTGGGCCCGGCCGGCGACGTTTTCCGGCAGCCCGGCGTTGGGCAACACGCTGATGCGGCGCGTACAGGTCTCGCCGAGCAGGCGAATGTGCTCGGCCATGTGGTCCGGTCCGGTCGCGCAGTTGATTCCGAACACATCGATCGGCAGAGCTTCGAGCGTCGTCAGGGCCGCGCCGATTTCGGTGCCTGGCAACATTTTTGAGATGGGCGGCGCCTCGATGGTCACTTGAGCCATGAGCGGCAGGCGCACGCCCAGGCGCTGCATGGTCTCGACGCAAGCGATCACGGCGATCTTGCCCTGCAGGATGTCGAAGCAGGTTTCGACCAGCAGCACGTCGGCGCCGCCTTCGATCAGCCCCTGCGCCTGTTCGCTGTAGGCCGCGTGCATCTCATCGAAGCTGATCTGGCCAAGCGTGGGCGACCGCGTGCCGGGGCCCATCGACCCGACTACGAACCGCGGCTGATCGGGCGTTCGGAAGGAATCGGCCACTTGCCGAGCGAGCCGCGCCGCCGTGCGATTGAGTTCCACCGCTCGATCTTCGAGGCCGAATTCGCTGAGCACGATGCGCGTGCCGCCGAACGTATCGGTCTCGACGGCGTCGCAACCGACATCAAAAAACGAGGCGTGAATCGCCCCGACAACGTCGGGCCGCGTCGCCACCAGGATTTCCGGGCAGTTCTCCTTTCCGCCGTAGTCCTGCAGCGTGAGATCGCGCTCGTGGATGCTCGTCCCCATCGCTCCGTCAAAAATGAGTACGCGCTCGTCGAGCAACTTCAGGAATTGGTCCACACGTGCGGTCGGAATAGCGTACTTACCTCCTCCGAGACTCGCGATCTCAAGCCGAGTGAGTATCTCAGAAGCCGGGAAAACGAGTCAAGCGGTTGAGCCGCCATGCAGTCGTGCAGGGTGTGCGACGCACTCTGCGCAGGCGCTTCGTTTAACGCCAAGCCGAAGGCGCCGCCACTGTCTGGACAACTACCTGCCGTCGCCGTCTTCGGCTCGGCATTAAACGACTTGCGCACGCCAAATCGCAAGCCGCGTCATGCGCCCAGTCGTGCATTCGCCGGTAGCGTTGTCTCTCGCCGATGATTCTCGCGGGCGGGACGCCCACGCCACATTCAGAAAGAATGTACGCCCCCCCTGCCCACACAGGACGTCGGCGGGTGCCGACGGGTTCGCGTTCGTGGCAAACTGGTGGAACTCTGCCGGTTGTGCCGGTTTTTCTGAAGAACCCGGCCCTGCCCAACCGATACGGGAGAGTAGCCGAACACGTCGCTGTCCCTTCACAAAGGAGCGAGGACATGGTGGATCGTCAATCGCAACGGCAGCCGACGGGATGGGCATCGCGGCTCGCCATGGACCTTGAGACTCCGCCCAGCCCGATGCCTCCGCCCGCCCGGTCACTTCGGCCGATTCGCCCATCACAGACGACGCCGACGATCGATCCGACCGTTCCACCGCCCCCTCATTTTGTGACGTTGGGGTCCGAGGCTCAGTTGCGAACGACTCGGCCGGCCCCGATGAACGCCCTCGATCTGCCGACCGACGTGCCGCGGCGTTCGCTGGCCTCGCCCGGCGTTGCCGCCGCGATCGCTATCAGCATCGGCCTGTTGTGTACGATCGCGTGGTGCGGCCGCGACGGAAGCGACGGCCTGGACTGGACGAGGCTGAAACAACAGTTTTCGACATGGACCAGTCGCCAAGTGCCAGACGATGATCTGCCCTACATCACGGCGATTCCGATCGCCGCGCCGGGAACCTCGGAACTGCCGCCCGAACCGACGCCCGCCGCACAGATAGCGCTGGGCAGCGATGGATCGAGTGGCGAGTCGGACCGGCGCCGTTGATCCTAAGTACCGCTCCACATTGAAAGGGGTCCGAATTCGTTTAACCCGCAGCCGCAGGCGAGGCACAACAAGCGCCAGCCATGCCTCGCCTGCGGCTGCGGGTTAAGCGACCGAGGCCGATTTCAGACCCTTTTCAATGCGGCGCTGTACCAAGCACCGCCACAAGGTAGGGGACAGCCAATGTACTTGAAGCACTGGAAGCTGACGCGACGCCCCTTTGACGAGCGGATCAACACGGCCTCGTACTTCGCCGCCGCGAGCCACGAGCAGACGCTGAGTCGGTTGCGGACGGCGATTGGGCAACGGGCGTCGCTCAGCATCCTGGCCGGCGCAGCCGGGTGCGGCAAGTCGACGCTCGCCGCCGTGCTGGCCGCGACGCTGCCGGAGGGATCCTGCCTGGTGGCCCACTTCCCGGTGGCGCCGCGCACTGCATCGGATCTCGTTCACTCCCTGCACGAACAACTGTGCCGATTGAACCGCCCGTCCGACCGCCGCGCGAAAGAAGCGCCTCTGGACATGCTGCTGGCCGACCTGCGTGGCATCATGCAGATGCGGGCGCCGACGAACGGCCACGCGGTGGTGTTGATCGATGCCGCCGAGCACCTGGCGGCCGACGAGATCGCTAGCCTTGTCCGGTCCATAACAGCCTTCACGGTAGGCGGCGACGCGCTGCTGACGGCCATCGTGATCGGATCGAGCGAGTTTCTGGTGCGAGCGCAGTGGGCGGCCCCGTGGGACATGGAGATGTTCCCCCAGTGCGTTCTCGCGCCGCTTAGTCAGGCCGAAACGATCGCCTACATCGGGCACCACGTTCGCCATGCCGGCGGCGATCCCGGCCTATTCTCGACCGACGCATTGGGATTGATCCACGAACTGAGCGGCGGCCTCGCGCGTCGCATCAATCGGCTGTGCGACATGAGCCTCATCGTCGCCTTCGCACAAGACTCGCAGCACATCGAGCCGAGTCATGTATGGACCGCCCAGCAGGAAATAAAGCTGCTGGCCGCAACACGCACCGCAACCGGGCCAATGACCCGCCAGTTCCGTCCGCTGCGCCGCCCGGCGCCGGCGGCCGCACTGTAGTCCCCAGAATGAGTGACTCACCGACCATACGGTGACTGCTTCAAGATCGGACCCACCCACCCGTCGACTCGCGGCAGGATACCCACCGATTCCGAGTTGCAACGGGAATCTCGCCGCTCGGGTCGAAGGAGTGCTGCGGTTGCTCACGCATCATTGGCCGACCATTTCTTGCCTGTTGCGGCCTCACAACGCAACAATCTGCCCACCAATCATGTTGCCGTGAGGACGAATCATGATGTGTCCGATCTCCGTTGTCGCCGTTGTTGCCGTCGCTTCGGCGCTGATCCGGCCGCAGCAGTTCACCGCCGAGACGAAACAGCCTTCCGCTGAGGAGCTAGAGCGAATCGAGTCGAAACGGGCTGAACTCGACGCGGCGATCGCCAGGTTGACCGCGGCCGGCAAACGCGCGGACCTCGTGGCCGACGTCGCGATCTACTCGAAGGCCGCGGAGTGGATCGTCCGACACGGGGAATTCTACAGCGACAAGTACGTCGGCTGGACGATAGCGGGCATGGAGCGCGGCCTGGCGCGAGCCAGTGCGTTGCACGCGGGCACACCGGCCTGGCCGACTCAGACGGGCCGGCTCAGTCGTGCGCTTGTGTCGCGCGTGGACGGTTCGGTGCAGCCGTACGGGCTGGTGATACCCGCCGACTACGGCAAGGATCCCGCGCGGCGCTGGCGGCTCGACGTCGACCTGCACGGTCGCGGGAGCACGCTCAACGAGGTCAGCTTCCTGAACGCGCACGATTCGGCGCAGCCCGTGGCGGCCGATCAGGACTTCATCCAACTCGACGTGTTCGGCCGCACGAACAACGCCTATCGCTGGGCCGGCGAGACCGACGTGTTCGAGGCGATCGAGTCAGTGCGGAAGCGATACAACATCGACGACCGCCGCGTCGTGCTGCGCGGCTTCTCGATGGGCGGCGCCGGCTCGTGGCACCTTGGCCTGCACCACCCCGACCGCTGGTGTTCAGTCGGGCCGGGTGCGGGGTTCAGCGACACAAAGAAGTACCAGAAGATCGCGGCGCTGCCGGCGTGGCAAGAAGCGACGCTGCACATCTACGACGCCGTCGACTACGCCGCCAATGCGTTCAATGTGCCGATCGTCTGCTACGGCGGCGAGGATGACCCGCAACTGGAGGCGTCGCGAAATGTGCGCGACGCGATCACCAAGCTCGGCGTAACGTTCAGCGACGACGGGCTGAACGCATCGGCCGTGGCCATGCCGTTCCTCTACCTCGTCGGGCCCAAGACCGGCCATAGGTTTCATCCCGACAGTTTGAAACAGGCCATGGAGTTTCACGCGAAGCATGCCGCCCAGGGCCGCCCCTACTTCCGCGATCGACTACGATTCGTGACCTACACGCTCAAGTACCCGGGCGCGTTCGGCTACCGCGTCTGGCAGATGGGCGAGCACTACAAGCCGGCGGTCGTCGAGGCGACCAAACGAGACGACGGTGTGGTGGACGTGAAGGTCGAGAACACGGTGCTGCTGGAGGTGTCGCGCGGAGTCGGGCCGGCCGTACGAATCGGGGGCGCGGAGTTCGAGATCGAGACGGCCGGGGGAGGCCGACTGCCGACCGTGATGTTCCGCCGCGATGGCAACGGCTGGGACCTGTTGGGATACGACGACACGCTGCGCGAGATGAACTCGTCGTCGGCCAAGCGACCCGGCCGGCAGGGGCCGATCGACGATGCGTTCACGGGGCCGTTCCTGTGCGTGCGCGGCACCGGAGAACCGTGGTCGCCGGCGCTGGCAGCGTGGGCCGACCGGTCGCTCGACCAGTTCGCACGCGAGTGGGACAAGTGGTTCCGCGGCAAGCTGCTCATCAAGAAGGATACCGAGGTCAGTCGCGACGACATTCAGAATCATCACTTGATCGTGTTCGGCGACCCCGGATCGAACCGGGTGCTGCGCGACGCCATGAAGGGACTGCCGCTCCAATGGACGCGCGAGTCGATCGCGCTGGGCAGTCGAACGTTCGCGCCGACCGACCACGCGGTGGTCATGATCCACCCGAACCCGCTGGCGTCGCGGCGTTACGTGGTCGTGAACACGGGCCACACGTTTCACGACGGGCAGTTCCGCGGCTCGAACGCGCAGCTCTACCCACGGCTGGGCGACTACGCCGTGTTGCGATTCGGCGGACCGAGCGAAGCGATCGGCAGCGAAGAGGTAGTCGAGGCTGGGATCTTCAACGAACTCTGGCAAATCGAGGAATGACGACCATGGCAGCGACAAAACAGGCAGCCGGTAAACGACGACGTGTGAACACGCAAGCAGGTTCGACAAGCCCCGGGATCGACCCAAACCGCGCACTGGACCTGATCCTTGAGATGCTACCCATACCGGGCCTGTCGGGTCACGAAGGCGCGGCGGCCGAGTTCGTGACGAAGAAGCTATGCGACGCCGGTGTTCCGGCCGGCGCGATCAGGCACGACGACGCGAACAGACGGAGCCCGCTGGGCGGCGAGGTCGGCAACCTGATCTGCACATTGCCTGGAACCGTGCGCGGTCCGCGACGGTTGCTCGTGGCCCACCTCGACACGGTGCCGCTCTGTGCCGGCACGCGGCCTGTCGTCAAGGATGGATTCGTTGTCAGCGGCAACCCGGCAACGGGACTCGGCGCCGACAACCGGTCGGGTTGTTGTGCCACTCTGAGCGCGGTTCTCGAGATCATGCGTCGGCGGCTGCCGCACCCGCCGCTGACCTTGCTGTGGTGCGTGCAGGAGGAAGTCGGCTTGTACGGCGCGCGATTCGCGAAACTCGGCGCGCTGGGCAACCCCAAACTCTGTTTCAATTGGGACGGCAACGAGCCGTACAAGATCACGACCGGCGCGACGGGCGCCTATCGCATTCGTATCGAGGTTGAGGGAGTCGCCAGTCACGCGGGCGTCGCGCCCGAGATGGGCACAAGCGCGATCGCCATAGCCGCACTCGCCATCACGAACCTGGCGTGCGACGGCTGGCACGGGCTGGTGGAGAAGGGCGCATCGCACGGCACGAGCAACATCGGCGTGATCTCGGGTGGCGAGGCGACGAACGTCGTGACGCCGCTGGTGACGCTGCGGGCCGAGGCGCGCAGCCACGACCCGAAGTTTCGCAAGAAGATCGTCGATGCCTTCCGCGACGCCTTCGACGACGCGGCGAAGCGAGTCCAGAACCGAGCCGGCGTTTCCGGCCGGATCAAGCGGTTCGACGCCGAACTGCACTACGAGTCGTTTCATCTCGCGGAGAGCGAGCCGTCGGTGGTCGAAGCGCAGCGGGCTATTCGCGCCGTGGGCATGGAACCAAAACTGAAGATTTCCAACGGCGGCCTCGACGCCAACTGGCTCTCCGCCCGCGGCCTTCCCACGGTCACTCTCGGAGCCGGCCAGCAGAACGTACACACCGTGAACGAACGCCTCGACATCGATGCCTTCACCAGCGGCTGCAACGTCGCGCTCGCGCTGGCAACGCGGACGGGGCATGATGTGCCCGGCCCGCTAGTCGATCGGCTCGCGGACCGTAACGGTCGATCGTAGCTTGGGCGGGACCGCCCCCGTCGTCTTGCCGCCGGGCCACCGGACGACCAGTCGGTCGATCTTCTGCGCCTTGCCCGTTCCGACAGTCAGCCGGTAGTCGTGTGCGGACGCATAACTCTTTCCGCCTCGAATCTGCCTGTGCAGCCGTTGGTCATCGAGATGCACCTCCACCGCGGTCCCAATTGCATCGCGGTTTTGGCAGATTCCCACGAGCCTTAACTGAATCCAACCGTTGTCCTTGCTGGCTTCGCGTTGGCATGAATCGTTTCGCAGCACGGTCGGGCGCGCATCCTTGTGCGAGATGGCCAGGTCAATGTCGCCGTCGTTGTCGAGGTCGCCGAAGGCGACCCCGCGGCTCGAGTGGCGAGTCAGGAAATACTCCCCGGCTCCCTCGCGCACCACATCGAAAGCCCCTCTGCCGCGATTGCGCCAAATAACCGCCGGTTGCTCATGAGGGCTACTGCGACCGAAGTCGTGGAGGTTGTCGTCTACATGGCCGTTGGCGACGAAGATATCAAGCCAGCCGTCGTTGTCGAGATCCTCCAGCGCGGCGCCCCAACCCACGTACGGAATGCTCCCGGCAGCCACGCCGGACATGGAACTAACATCCTGAAACAAGCCGCTGCCGAGGCTGTCGTAGAGCGTGTTATGTTCATCCTCGAAGTTTGTGACAAAGAGGCTCACCCTGCCGTCGCCACGAACGTCCCCGGCATCGACGCCCATGCTCGCTTCGGCGCGTCCGATCTCGTTATATGCTGCACCGGAGGTGTCCGTTTGGTCCAGTAACCTCCCCTGCCCATCGTTAATGAAGAGGAAGTTTGGGCCGAGGTCATTGGCCACGTAGAGGTCGCAATGACCATCTGCGTTGAGGTCGGCAGCCACCACCCCCTGCCCACGGCCATCGGTGCGGTCTATTCCCATACTGCCAGTCACATCCTCAAAAACGCCGACTCCCGTATTGTGGAACAGAACGTGTGATTCGGGAGGCACCGATTGTGGAGAGCAGTACATACGGATACCTCGCGCTTTATCGCCACAGAATTCACTGGTGTCAACGGACCATTTTCCATAGTTGGCAACGTACAAATCCAGGTTACCGTCCTCGTCGTAGTCGAAGAATGCCGCACTAACTCCCCAGGTGGAAGCGCCGGCTTGCGATTCCTCAGTGCAGTCGACAAACGTCCCGTCGCCGCTATTGCGGAACAGTGCGTTCATCCCGTATCGGGGCAGGTACACATCCTGGAATCCATCGTTGTTGAAATCAGCGACCGCAACTCCTTGGCCAAACCCACCGACACCAAGTCCGGTCGAGACGGTAACGTCCTCGAAAACCGTTTGCGATCGGTTGCGCCAGACCGCGTTCCGCGGATCAATCCCGACTTTTGTTGACAGGAAGCATGATGTGACAAGATAGAGGTCCATCCAACCGTCGCCGTCGTAGTCCAAGACGGCTAGGCCCGAACCATTCGCAGACGGGAAGTGTTTTTCGGACGTCGTTCCACTCACATGTCTCCAGTTCAGCCCCGTGTTATCGGTCGCGTCCGTAAAGAATATCGAGGCCGGCGCCGTTGTACTTGCGTGAGGCTGAGGCACGAGGCTTGGTGCGCGGGACACCGGAGCCGGGACGCGCGCGCACGAGACGCAAAAGCCGCAAAACCATAGGAGCATGGGAGAGGGCAGAACCCGTGGAGCGGGCGACTGAGAACCCGTCGAACTGACTTGCCTCATGATCACACCGAACGCCTTCAACGGGCTGCGATGATGTGCGGCGAGTCGTATGACTCTTGGATGAGCAGAATCTTGTCGGATGGCAGATTGTGGAACTCCTGAATCACGCCAGACGGCCAATGTACTCTCAACTGTTCGACAACCTCCGCCTCACCTAACCCGAAGTGAACTTCGCTCGGCGATTGCGACATGAAGGAATTCGCAGGGAACATTTCACGTGTTTGCACCTGTCCACCTGCTTTTAGCATCACGGTTGCGCCGACGCCCGCTCGATTGCTCTGAATACCCCGGAGGAGCACGGTCAGGAACCGCTTGCGTGGGAATTGATTCTCGAAGACCAGCAGGCTTCCGCCCCCGACTTGGCGCACAATGAGTTCGAGCATTCCGTCCCGATTCAGGTCGGCGGCGACGCTTGAGCGGCCATCTCCCTCGCTGTCGGTACCGCTCAAATAGGAGGCATCGTAGAACCGAAGGTCACCGTCATTGACGAACAGGCGATTGCGCTCATAACAACTGAGGTTCTTCCGCTCGCCATGGAATCCCCAAGGGTTTCCGATCCAGAACTCGCCGATTTCGCCATCCAGTTCGCCGAGCGGCGGCAATTGGGCTGCTCGGTTGTACGGCTGCGACACGGCAGCTTGCCAGATGCACGGTCAGCCATCGGGTTCGTCGCGCGAGATACTCTGGAATCCGGCTGGCGAGTACAAGTCCAAGCGGCCATCATTGTCCACGTCAAACATCGCCGGTCCGTAGGCCCATCCTACATCGTTGACTCGGGCAGCAAGACCCTTCTTCTCGAACTTGCCGTTCCCCAAGTTGCGTTGGATTTCGTTACCTCGCGTAAACTCCATGAGCTTGCTATACACTTCGTTTGGGTACACATCTTCTCTGAGATTTGCGAATATCCGATTGCCCGCCTTCGAGTACATGTTAGCCATGTACAAGTCTGTTTGGCCGTCGCTATCGAGATCACCCGTCGCGATCCCCATGCAGAACCCCCCAAACCCGTCCGTCAGCGGGCGTTGTTCAAAACTGCCGCCCAGGTTGCGCAGCAGGACAGGAGCGCCAAACTCGTCAATGACGGCCAAGTCAATGAGTGGGTCGGCGTCGGCGTGAAGCCATGCAGCGGTAAACGTGGACCTGCGACCGGCAGATGCATTGGTGTCGGCGGTCACGTCTTCGAAGCTCCCTTCGCAGTTCCGCCACAATTGGTTTCCGGGGCCGGTCTCGTCTCGGAGCCACGAGCTTCGTTTCCCGGGACCGGATTTCGGTCCGCCCGAGGCGCGCGCGAGATAGAAGTCCAACAATCCATCGTTGTCGTAATCGGCCACTACGTACCCCGATGCCACTGGCAGGTTGCTCACACCAAGGCTTGACGCTCCATCCGCAAACTCGCCGGTACCACAGTTCTTGAGGAGTACCTTTCCCATCAAGAGGTCGTCGAATCCATCGTTGTCAAAGTCGAACCACATGACAGGTCTGCCAGATTCTATGATAGGCGAGACCCCTGCGAGCGCTGCCACCTCTGAGACGGTCCCATCGGTGGCCGCTCGGTACAACATGTTGCCCCTCAGAATGTCCGAAACAAGAACATCTGGGCGTCCATCGCCGTCGTAATCTGATACAAAGACGCCCCCCGAAATGACGGGCGGAGGTCCACTGGTGAACTGCCAGGAGTCAAATAGGTCCTCGACGGCGAATCCAAACTGGTCGGCAGCCTGCCGCATGAGGGGCGCCTCCGCCGTTCGCATTTCGCCCTCCGAACTGTTCCACGCCAAGAGCCAGCCGTCCGAGGCAAGGGCCTCGGGTTCCACCGATGCGACGCGGAAAGTACCATCCATGACGAATTCGCAAGGGCTATCCACCGTTGTTCCCCATAGTCGCAACTTCCAGCGTCCACCCCAGCAAGGCTCAGTGGACGACTGCGACTCGGGTCGAAACTCCGTGACCGCCAACTGTGCGCCGTCGACTCTTTCAAACGAAGCTATTAGTCGTAAGAGTGCATGGCAGAATTCTTCGGAGTCAGTCGTGCCCAATTCCGGACTTGCGGAATAGACCCGGGTATGAAGGGGACCGTGGCTCCGCGACGCGCTATTCTCGAGACTTGGCAGGGAGCCTTCAAACTCGCCCGCAAACTGACCCAGCAATGCGTCGAGATTACGCTCCTTAAGTGCGCGGGTTAGCTGAGGGATGGCTCTCCTGGACAATTCCAATGCGTGATGTTCTGCGTCCCAAATAAGCTGGCGATCAGCTTCAGGAAGCGCAATCGGTTCTGCAGGTGGCGAGAGATCGGGTGACTTGGAGGTGGTGTCAGGTGCCGCTACGCTGTGTACTGCCTGCGACTGCGAGCGCATGAGGAAGGCGGAAGCCGTTCCCAACAGCGCACCTACGAGAATCGCAAGGACAACGAGCGTCACGGCAGGAGGGAACTTAGTCCTTCCCATGTTCGTATTCCTGAAGAAGGCGCTCGGCGGCAACGTCGCGTTGTCCCCATCCCCATGACGACAGGCGAGTTGCAAACCAGCAACAGGAACTAGATGATAACAGTGACCGCCATGCTACAAGGCAGTTGGATGTCGTGCAAGTGGCGACGGTGCGGCTGTCTGGCAAGATTCTGTGGCAACTCGTCATGGCCGCAAGCGCGCGTTTCGGCCGTTTCGACGTTGTGCACGATCCAACAACGCGCTCGTCTGCGGCTTGCGGTTTGACAAGTTCCGTGTGTTATTTCACACACCCGTACGACTGACGAACATGGGCCTTTCTACGAACAAGAGTTGGTCTAGGTTCATACTCCTCGCAGTGGCAACGCTCGGGTGTTGTCCCGTAGTCTGGTGGCTCGCGCAGGGGGCGGGCGAACAAAGCGAATTCACCAACTGGGATCCTCTGGTCGCTTATGTGGGCGACGAGGCCTGTTCGGAGTGCCATGATCGTATTTACGCCCAGTTCAAGCGGAGCGAGATGGGAAGATCATGGCATGCACTGACACCTGAGGAGATGGCTACTGACGGTTGGGAGAAAAGCACAGTTCACGACGCGCGTCGAGATTTCTCCTACCGGGCTTTCGTCGAAGATGGGCGGTACTTTCAGGAGGAATTCCGTCACGATGAAACGGACCGCAAGGTTCACAGCCTAGTTCGGCAGGCGCGCTATGCGATAGGTTCGGGATCGCATGGGAAGGGGTTTGTCACCGACGCAAACGGTTACCTCACGGCAATGCCCATTGGAATCTACACCGATGCCGGAATTTGGGACCTGAGTCCTGGGTACAAGGAGATGAACCTACGGTTTGACCGTCCTATCCCCCACGAGTGCTTGGCATGTCATGCCGGCAGGGTGTCATATGTCCAGGGGTCGCAAAACCGTTATGCCTTCCTGCCGGAACAAGGTTTGGGGTGCGAGCAATGTCACGGACCCGGTGAGCGTCATGTACGCGAACGGCGACGCAGGCCAGTGCTTGACGGCGACACCGACCGAACCATTGTGAACCCAGAGCGCCTGGACCATCCACGGAAGAACGACATCTGCTTGCAATGCCACTTGATTCCCGATGCCCAGTTCGCGAGGAAGGGAAGAATGATGGCCGATTTCCGACCCGGAATGCGGCTAGCCGACTTTCGCGAGGACTTCCTGATTCAGAATTCCAGCACTGAGAAGTTCGGGTTTGCGAGTCACGGGCCGCGAACAGCTCAGAGCCGATGCTGGACCGAGGGTCCGACAAGGGGACACATGACCTGCGACTATTGCCATGATCCGCACCTACCGCTGAAGGAAGTCCCAAGACGCCACTACATAGAGCGTTGCCTGAATTGCCACGAGCGAGCTGATTGCGGAGGCCTAGCCGACGCGTCGAGCAGCGACGATTGCGTGGAATGCCACATGCCGCGCGCCAAGGTTGCCGACATCGCCCACGTCGTATTCACCGACCATTGGATTCGAAAACCGCAAGCGAACCTGCCACAGAGGACAACGGACTCAGCGACCCCGGTCGAACACGATTCCCCCAAGCTGGTTGGTTACTGGCCACGTAAAGACTCGCAAACGCAGAGCCAACGGTCTTGGGCGATCGCCCAGATCCGTTACTTCGATCAACATCCCGGCGACCGTTCGATAGGGACTCTGCGGAAGGCGGCCGACATCTTGCGCGGAACCTCGAAGCAAGATCCGCAAGACTATGAGACATGGTTTGTGTTGGGAGTAGCCCAGTTCCACCTGGGCGACATGCTGGCCGCCGCCCGCAACTACGAGCGAGCTGCAGAATCTGTCGACTTGGAAAAAGCTCTCGCGTTTTCTGGCGATGCGTATGAGGCGGTCGGATTGTTCGACGTCGCCAAACGCATGTATCAACAATCGATTCGCCAATGGCCAGACTACTTGCCTGCCTATCGCCGGCTCGCGGCGCTCCACATGCGAGAAGATCAAGTTGAGAACTCCGTTCAACTCTTGGGGGAAGTGCTCGCTCGTAACCCCTATGATGCCACGGCGCTCATCCAACTTGGTATGTGCTACTACATCAGCGATCAGAACTTGTCGAGGGCGGTGGAAACGATCGGCAAGTCGCTTGCGATCAATCCTGATGCAATCGACGCTCATACCAGTCTGGCTTTCATGTACATTCGTGAGGGGCGCCGCACGGATGCCATCGCGGCCTACAATCAGGCTCTGCGGATCAACCCGCGGCGACTGGATTTGCTCATGGAAGCAGCCGAACTGCACGAGAAGGAGGGGAACCTGATTGAGGCATGCGAGCTGCTTGAGCGAGTAAATCACGAAGCACCCACGTTGCCGGGGCTGCGCGAACGAATTAGGCGACTTCGCGAGACTCCCGAGTGACGCTGCACAATCACTAACGATGCCCAGACTTCAGTCGGTCGGCCTCTCGTAACCAGCGCTGGGTAAGATCTCGGCGGCCAATCTCTTCGTAGAAGCTGCCCAGTCTGCGCAGCATCGGGGCGTCGGCCGAACCCACCCTTCCCATCTCGATGTGTTTCGGAATGCCGTCGAAAAGCCGTTTCACTCGCTCGTAGTCCAACGCCCTCCTTAGCTCCTCCGTCCTGCGCAACTCCTGGTTGGCCTCGGTCTCGCGGCCTTGGCGCATCAGTGCCATGCCGTGCTGGTGGCGAACTCCAATCTGGTCGGGACGAATCTTGTTGGCGTCACGGAACGCACTGATGGCATCATCCAGGCGTTCCTGACGAAGACGAAGCTCACCGAGCAGTCGATAGTACTGGAAACCTCGCCTCTCTGCAGGCCACCCATCAAGCAGCGGCTCCAACGAGCGAGGTTCGGCGCCGGCAACGTGCAGTCCGTACTCCAAAAGGTATTGGCGACACTCCACGTCTTGCGGTGACGCTTGCAGACACAGCTGTAACTCTTGCAGGGCTGAGCCAAGGTCGCCGTTGGGAAACTCCTGCTGAGCCAAAGCCACTCGCGCGGCAACATACTGTGGATCGTTGGCCACAAAACGTCGCAACATCGTCGCTCTCGCCTTTGGATCATGTTCGCCATACTCGACAAGAAACATCTGGACCAAAGAAGCGACCCGCGTTGCGACGTCACCGGATGTCTCGCCGTCCCGGTAGAGATACTCAAGGAGCGACATCGCGTCGAACTGACGACCCAGCCACCGGTAGATTTTTACCAACAGTATTCGGGAGACGATGGAATCTTCGGAGTCTCTTGGGCATAGATCTACACAACGTCTAAGCGCAGTCTCCGCCTCTGAAGCGCGATCAAGCAGCAAGAGTATTTCGCCTTCCCGCCGAGCGGCGCGACTGGCCCAGGAAGAATCGCCGGCAACGAGTCGAAGCTGCGTCAGCGCCACGTGAAACTCGCCCCGAGCGGATAGGGCGCCGGCCATTGCCATATGTGCCAACCCGTCTTCCGAGTCTCTTGCCAAGAGTTTCTGTGAAAGGTCCCAAGCGTCGTTCCAACGACCCGCGCGCATGGCCCGCTCCGCCTGCCAGGTCCAGACCTGGCTGCGTACGGTCCACCACGCGCCGGCGCCGCCGACGGCTAGGGTGAGTGCCAGCAAGATAGGCCAGCGTCTGGACATGTTTTTCCGTTCGGAAGACCAGCGTTACGGGTGCATTTCGCGCGGCGGCTGTCCTTCGACCAGCATCCAACTCCGGTCGCCAGCCAGATTCTGCCACACATCGTTTCGACCGGATGGCCAGCGCACGCGCAATACGTCCGCACGCTCGTGTCCGCCAAGACCCACCAGCACGCGACGATCCGACGCCGACAGATAGCTGCCGCCTCCAACGACTTCGTGCATCCGAGTTCGTCCATCCGCTTCAATCCAAACGCGAGTGTTTACCGCGTTTCGGTTCGACTCCCTGGCCACCAGTACCAACCGAATGTAGTGTCCCCGCGACCGAGTCAGGTTGTGCAACAGCGCCGTAGGGCGAAACTGGTGCACCGTTAGGAAATCGCTTGCGCCATCGTTGTCATAGTCTGCGATCGCCACACCGCGGCCAACCCAGGTGTCCTGAAAATACTGCCCGGAACTATCGCTAATGTCTGCAAACCTTCCCTTGCCTTGGTTACTGAAGAGTTGCGGTTTCATTGCGAATGGATCATGAGTAGGCCCCAGAACATGGCCGTTGGCGACTACCAGATCGAGCCAGCCGTCGTTTTCACAATCCAACAGTCCCGTCCCAAACCCAAGCAGCGGCAAACTAGGTCTGGCCAGCCCAGCCCGCGCACTATCATCGACGAACAACAGACCGCCGAGGTTGCGGAACATGATGTTGGGCAGGCCATAGTAGTTCGTAACGAACATGCCTAGCCGGCCGGACCCGTCGAGGTCGCCGCATGCAATACCCATTCCCGCAATACCCGATCCGTCACCCGACAATGCGGCACCTGCCAGGACGCCGGTCTCGTGCAATCGCAGCTTACGGGCGCGGCCATCATTACTATCGCCAGTCTTGTTGTGATACAGGAAGCAAACGCTCATGTCGTTGGCCACGTAAACGTCGGGCCAACTGTCGTCGTCGAGGTCCGCGATACAGACGGCCAGGCCCCGGCCATTTCGCGCGGTGCAACCGGCGTCTTGCGTGACATCCAAGAACGCACCGTCGCCTCGATTGCGATACAACGTGTGAGGTTCGGCTTCATAACGCGCCGGTCCGCAATAGACTCGTTTCTTCGTCACGTCATGCACGCAGACAGTGTCGTCGGTCAGCGGAACTTTCATGTAGGCCGTAGCGTACAGGTCCAACGCTCCGTCACGATCGAGATCACCAAACGCACAACTAGAGTACCAACGTGCGCTGCCTGAGACGTTGGCTATGGAGGTAGTGTTGCCAAAAGTGCCGTCACCTAGATTCCGGTACAGCGTGTTGCTGCCGTAGCAGGTGACATACAGATCGTCAAAGCCGTCGTTGTCGACATCGCCGACAGCACAACCCTGCCCATAGCCCATGTGACCCACTTCGGCTAGCGCTGTGACGTCGTCGAAGCGGCCGGGGCTGGTATTGCGAAACACCTTTGAAGTGTGCGTAGGGCCTTCCAAGCCGGGAGGTAGTTGAGTGCCGTTGACGAAGTAGATGTCCTGCCAACCATCTCCGTCGAAGTCGATCCACGCGGCGCCACCGCCCATCATCTCGGGCAACAGAAACCTACCCGGTCGAAAGTCGTTGAAGTAAGAGTATTGCAGGCCCGATTCGGACGACACGTTACGAAACTGCACAGATCCATCGCCACCACACGAGGGCGAACTCCACATCAACACATATAACAAAAACAATCCCGTTGCGACCACCCAGGTCGCAACGGGATCTGATCGACAGTCTCGCATTTCTTGATCGGTCTTAGAACTCGTCGGGAATGACTTCCTTTCCGTTGGACGTACCTATTCCGGCCCAAACATCACGCGCAATGGTGTCGCCCACGCTTCGCACTGCGCCATCGGCCATCAGCACGTTTACACCGCCCGGATGGTAACTGCTGGCGTTTGCTAGTACAGAAACATCCCACCAACCACTCGCCAAGCAACTGTTCTTGTTCGGAGCCGCGTCGTGCGTGTAGAAGGTATGTGCGCCCGCTCCATACGCCCAGAAATACCCTTGATGTGGCCAGTAGCCTGCTGGGGTATGGGGATCCGTTCCGTTACACTCGCGCTCGTTTGCATCCCACCCCGCCGTTCCTCCCCACGAAGCCCCCGTGTTCAAATGCCACACAGCTCCGTTGGGCTTGCCAAAGTCATCTGGCGTCAGGTTTGAATCGCCGTTGCCCTTTCGCCATTCGGCAAACGCTGCGGTGTTGCTCAAGCCATCGCTAATATCAGCCGAACTAAAGCACTTTTGTCGCCAGCCGACCTCCACATACTGAGCGATGCCGGGACGGCTGTCGGGTGGCACACTGACATAACCCCAGTGCCCCATGTTCCCCGCGCGGCGGCCGGCATTCACCGCATAACTTGAGTTGCCGTACTGCTGACCCGGGGTCCTACCTCCTACCGGATCGGATGGACACATGAACGTGTCGATTGGTGTGCAGACAGCGGTGATATTCGCGGCGTCCTGCACGCCCCAGCCACCCTGGCCACCACCGCCCGGGCCAGAGCCGACCCACCCGCCCCAGGGCCCAGACTGATACCATCCCGCGTCATTGTTGAATGAGTTGTACAGAGCCTGCTGGTCCATGAATGGCAGTAGCAGTACGTTCTGGCTCGCAATGTTTCCAGCCTGGGCACCGCCGGGATAGCTCCACGGCTGGACCCGTGCCATCGGAAATACACCGTGCGTGTCGTGGTAGTTGGCGAGGGCGAGGCCAATCTGCTTCATGTTGTTACGGCATTGACTTCGCCGGGCCGCCTCGCGAGCCATCTGTACGGCAGGCAAGAGCAACGCGATCAGCACGGCGATAATGGCGATGACAACCAACAACTCAATCAGCGTGAACCCATTCCATTGTTTTCGAATTGTCATGTTTCGTCCTCCGTTGGAAAAATGAAACCCCAGAAAAAAACGCCTGTTTCATACTATTTCGTCGCTGGTGGTTGAGGGCCGGCCGCACCAACTCCACCGGCACCATACTTCTTCGCCATCTCCTGCTGTTCGGCAGTCGCACCACCAGTCATGGCTGGCATCGCAGTTCCAGGATCTCCAGCCTTGCCCACCTCGGCTCCTTGCGGTGGACCAACGGGTCCCGGTGTGGCCGCAGGCTTCGAGGGGGCGGTCGAGGTGCTCGCGCTTTCACAACCGGAAACAGCAAGCACACACGATACAATGATCAATAACATAGCGTGCTTCATCGCGTTCTCCTCCTTACAGAGTGCTTCTGGGTGAATCTCATGGCAGGTATTGTCTGTATCCCTGACAAGGTTTGTCAACAAGAAAACCGCCCACCAGCCTTTCAAGGAAGTCGTAGTGCAGGCGGCTCGCCTGCGGCTTCTTTGACGACATTGCAGGCGGGCCGCCTGCACTACGCTAATGAGGGGCAGGCGTCTCGAAAGTTGTCCTGGAATCGAGTAGGTTCTTGATGGTTTCCGAGTTTCACCCTGTTTGCGAAGTTGAGGAGACCCTAGACCCGATGAACGGTCCAGCGTCTATTCTCCGGCGCTTTCCTGCTCGCGTAGTTGTTGCGGTGTCATTGTTGTTGGCATCGTTCGCTGTTGCTTGGTACTGGCACGGCGCGCGGTTAGTTCGTGAAGCAAGGCGCGCGGCTGCCAACGAACGATGGGGTGAGGCGATTGCACTGACCAAAGCCCACCTGCGCGAGCACCCGAATGACAGTCGTGCGATCGTGCTTCTTGCGAGGTGTTTCGGCTCGATAGGACAGTTTGAAGAAGCGGAACGCCTATTCTCGCGGGTTCCGCTGTCGGCTGAGGACCTGGCATGGCGTGGAAACATGCTCCTAAGCGCCAAGTGGTATTCCCGCGCTGCTCCGGTATACGAGCGTCTTGTCGAAATCGATAGTGACAACTGGGACGCAATTAAACACTTGGCGGTGCTGCTTCTTCGCGAGGGCCGAGTCGATGACGCCACCGCCATGGCGACTCGGCTCGTCAACGAGTCAAGCCAGGCCGCCGTAGGTCAGTTCCTGACCGGACTGCTTCATCTGCACCAGGGGCGGTCCGAACAGGCAATCGTGCACCTGGAGAAGGTCGTAGAGCTTGACCCATCGGCCTCCAGCCTGCCTCAAGGCAACACCCCAGAGACAGTGTACATGCTTCTGGCCGAGACGCTGATAGGCCGTGGTCAACCACACCGTGCGAGAACCCACATTGAGCAGTTCTTGAAAACTCACCCTGCGAGCGCGCGAGCACTCAGTCTGCTCGGCACAATAAGCCTGGACCTGGGTGACGCAGACGCGGCGCGTGGCTACTGGGACAAGTCTCTGGCGATCAACCCGCATCAATGTGACTTGAAGGGGCGGATCGCGCAGATGGAAATGCACCACGGGCGCCCGGCCCGCGCGCTGGAGATTCTTCAGAAACTGGAAAAAGAATGCCCATCTACGATGATTCTGCACAGCACGCTGGCAATCGCGTATTCCGTCAATGGGAAACCCGATGAAGCCAAGAAACACTACGAAGAGGCTGATCGACTGCGGCGTGAACAAGTTGAAAAAGCCGCGATCGACGAGTTTGCGCGGCGGTCTCCCCTCGGGGCGACCCTGGTAAACGCACAGACTGCGATCGACCAGGGCAACTACCGAGAGGCCGAGGTACTGCTTCAAGAGTTGAGTGCCGTACGACCCGATTCGGCGCGTGTTCGGGAGTTGCTCAACTATGTCCGCATGCTCATGAAGGGCGAAATTCGTCGTGGCGACGGAGTGGCCCCATCTGCTGGTTTGGAAGGTCGCGCCGAGTGAACGGAGGTTGGAAACTGGTATGGAGTGCGCGCCGCGATCAGGGGAAGCTGTGACCAGTGCGTCCCGCCAAGACGATCCGAATGGGCTGAACGGCAGAGGTGTACTGTCGCCCGTGCGAGTCGTGTTGCTGGTGTTTGTGGTGATCGTCGGCGCCGGCATGAGCGCGCTGATGGTGTTCCGCTGGACGGCCGGCCAATCATTGGCCCGTGGTCGGTCTGCCTTGGATGGCGAACAATGGGTGGCGGCGGCTGCGCACCTATCGGCGTACCTGCGTTCCCGACCGCAGGACGCCGAAGGCTGGATGTTGCTGGCGCGTGCTCAATCAAACTTGAACGACCTTGAAGCTTGTATCCATTCGTTGCAGCAAGTTCCACGCGATTCAGCGCACGGTCCCGAGGCATTGCTGCGTATTGGGCAATCGCTGCGGGAGGCATTCCATGGCCTTGAGTCTGAACGTGTCCTGAAGGACTGTATCGCACTCTGCCAGGCGACTGATCGCAATCGCATCAAGCAACGTGCTCAGGGCGACCTGTTGAACATATACCTGTTGGAGGAACGTTGGCGCGAGGCAGAGGAACTCCTGTGGGCAATGTACCGCGCCTGGCCGCCGCTGGACGAGGACTCGAAACCGCTGTTGGTGGCGCTGATGGGGTTGGCGTTCAACCGCACGGCCCCCGAATCTGGCGTAGCTACGCTGGAGAAGTTCGTTCGACAAGACTCCAATGACGACCAGGCTCGGCTCGCTCTTGGCAGATACTTGATTCAACTTGGCCGTACCGGCGAGGGGCGAGCACTCATCGAGCAATGCTTGAGGCGGCAACCGCTAGACGTGCGCACGCGGTCTTTTTGGATTTGGTGCCTGTATGAGTTGGGAGACGCCGACGCCGCTTCCGAGGCGCTACGGGAATTGCCGCACGCATGGGAAGACTTCGCCGAGCTTTGGACGTACCGTGCTCGCGCTCAGTACGATCTGGGCGAGTACCAGGCAAGCGCGACCACGTGTCGCAAAGCGCTAGAACGTTATCCCTGGGACCGGCAAGCGCATTTCCAGCTCGGCAGGGCGCTGAGAAGGTTGGGCGAAAGAGAAGACTCGGAGCGGCATGACCAAGCCGCCGACGGGTTGCGCAAGGTGGAGGAGAGACGCTTGACGTTGTTTGAGGACGTCACGCTACGCCGTTCGCGGCCCACCCCCGACGAATGCCAGGAGTTGGCAGAGATATGTGTGAAGACGGGAATGCCCCTTTTGGCTCGTGAGTGGGCACGATTCGCGCTTGGTCAGGGTAGCAAGGCGCCGCCGATGCCACTCCTGAAGCTGATTCCTCTTGGCCCAGGAGCGTTGCCGAAACCGCCCCACAGCCCAGCCAGTCACCTAACCGAACTCTAGACCGCTGCGAGGAACTTGTCATGTCGGGGAGGCGACTCGGCGTACTCGGAACCGCGGTCGTGTTGACGGCACTCTCTTCCGTTGCGTCTTGGAAGTTGCTCCGGACCAGGTCCGCTGCCCCTTCGGTCGGCGTCGGTCTGATGGGCAGCCGCGTTTCTGAACCAATTCCGCCGGGCCGTGAGGTTCCAGAGACCAGCAATGGCCGGCCAGAAACTGTCCGATTCCCGCCGCCAAGTTTTGCGGACATCGCCCACGCGTTGGGAATCGACTTCACCTTTTTCCGAGGCGAGAGCGGACAGTTCTGGGTGCCCGAGGTCAACGGAGGCGGCGCGGCTTGGATTGACTTCGACGGCGACGGGCGACTCGATCTGTACCTCGTCAACGGTTGCCAGCTACCCGAAAACCCGAAGGACTTCAGCCATACATCGCAATTGTATAGGAACGGCGAGGGCGGGTTTCACAACGTAACCCAAGCAGCGAATGTGGGACACAACGGCTATGGCCAAGGTTGTGGAGTAGGCGACTATGACAACGACGGGTTCGATGATCTCTACGTCACATGTTACGGATCGAATGTCCTGTATCGCAACCGCGGCGACGGGACGTTCAGCAATGTGACCGTCGAGGCCGCGGCCGATTCCCGATTGTGGAGTTCCAGTTGTGGGTTTGGAGATTTGAATCTCGATGGTGCACTCGATCTCTGTGTATGCAATTACACTGATTTCGACCCCAAGACGGCTCCGCAGTGTCTCGACGGCAAGGGCGAACAGCCGAGTTATTGTGGGCCCAGGAAGTTTGGACCGCTACCCCAGGTGGTCCTGCTCAACATGACCGATGGCACGTTCTACGACATCGCCGCGGAAATGAACGTCCCACCAGGCAAGGCCCTCGGAATCGTCATCTCAGACTTTGACAGCGATCGTCGACCGGACATCTACATCGCCAATGACGCGGAGCCAAATACGCTGCTGCACAACTTGGCCGGCGACGCCCCAAGAGACGCACTGGCTCGTGGGCCGTCACTTCGCCTTGAAGACAAGGCCGTCGAGTGGGGCGCGGCACTAAACGCCGAGGGACTTTCGCAGGCCAGCATGGGAATTGCCTGCGGGGACTACGACGGGGACGGCTTGTTGGATTTGGGCGTCACCAATTTCTACCTCGAATACCTGACGTTGTATCGCAACCTAGGTCAGGCCGGGTTTGGCGACGCCAGTCGAGTAACAGGCATCACCGCGGTGACTCGGGCTTCGATGGGATGGGGCACGGCCTTTCTCGACTACGACAATGACGGCTGGCTCGATCTGTTTGCCACGAACGGCTACCTGGCGAAAGGTCCGGGGTCGGTCCCGGACCTTATGCCCCCTACGCTCCTGCGCAACACGGGACTCGGTCGATTCACCAACGTAGCGCATCTGGCAGGTTCGTACTTCGCTGAAAAATGGATAGGACGTGGCGCCGCGTTTGGTGACTTTGACAACGATGGCAGGACCGACATCGCCGTGGTCCACCACTATGTGCCGACTGCTGTGCTGCACAATGAAACGCGAGATTCCCAGCACGTCCTGATGCTGGAGTTTGCGGGGCGCGAGTCGAATCGCAATGGCGTCAACGTTCGCGTGGAGGCCATGCTGAACAATGACGGAGTTGAGGAACGCAGATTAGTACGAGAAGTCACCGGTGGGGGAAGCTACCAGTCGGCCAGTGACCGGAGAATCCTGCTCGGCCTTGGAACGGATAAGTCCGTGGACAAACTGATCGTTCACTGGCCGTCTGGTCGCATCGATGAATGGGACGACGTAG
This sequence comes from Planctomycetia bacterium, assembly GCA_036758585.1. Taxonomy (GTDB): domain Bacteria; phylum Planctomycetota; class Planctomycetia; order JALXBF01; family JBGPMX01; genus DAIOWH01. The sequence continues at coordinate 49,188 of DAIOWH010000009.1, read as the reverse complement.
CGGGGGAAGGATGGCTCCGACTTGTCGAGGGCCTGCAACCACGTATGGTTCAGAGCATTCCCTCACCAGCTCGTTTGGTCAGCGCAGGTCAGGATACTCGCGCAGCAACCTTTCCAGACCGGTCTGGGCCGCTGCATCGTTTGGATTGACCCGTAGGGCGGCGCGCAGGAACGTGACAGCCTCCTGCCTTCGACCCGCCTGATTCAGCCAGTAGGCCAACTGAGTGGCCGATTCGATGTCAAGGTGATGGTCAAGTGCCGCCTGCCATGCGGCGTAAGCGTCCTGCGTGCCCCGCTCGTCTTTCATCGCCCGATACGCGTCGGCTAACCCCTGCCGCGCCGCTAGATTCAGGGGGCGCTGTGCGAGTACTTGACGGAACAACTCGATTGCGCGAGACGAGTTGCCTGCGAGCAGCTCAGCTTGGGCCAGCCCCACGGTCGCAGACGAGAAAGCCGGGGCGATGCGCAGCGCACGCTTGAACTCGGTTCGAGCTGCGATCGGATTCCTCCGAGTGAGGTGGAGCTGGCCAAGAAGCAGACGGGTCTCTGGGTCGTTGACGATGCCGCTGCGATCTATTGCACCTTGCAACTCCGTCGGTCCATCGCCGGCATAGGAGTTGTGTAGTCGCCCAAGTGCGAGCCATGCCGCTCGGTCCTCCGGCAACAGGTCCGGATGTTCCAGGTACAGCTTGAGGCGTGTACGGTTGGCGCCAGCGGCATAGACTCGCTGCGTGTGGGCGAGTCTTTGTTCGGGCGAAGTATCACGGTTGGAGATTGGCCGGCGTTCGATCTTGTGTCGGTGGACCAGGGCGCGGACTGCGTCTACGGCGTAGGTTGGAGTCATGTGGCAGTTCGCGCAATCGCTGCCCGCGAGCGACTCGTGGTTGAGGTCGGGGGCAGTGCAGTCACCAAGTGCGTGGCAATTCATGCATTTCCCCCGAAAGTAGGCGGCACGCTCCTCGGGCGGAGGTGTGTGGTGCGGATCGTGGCACGTAGTGCATGTCATGCGGCCATCGCTCTGTTGAAAACACGCAGACTGAACCAAGAGGTAGCTTTGATTGACGATGTCCGTGTCTTCGTCATGGTGCATGTCTGGATCGTCGAAGTCGAAGATCACGAAATGGTCGTCGAGGCGGTCGCCGGGCCGAAAGCTGAAGGGGCTCTTTTGAGCAGCGATGAGTCGATGCACTGGGAACTGTGTGGTCGGTTCAAGATGGCATTGGCCGCAGACGTCGAGCTGCCGCTCCAGCGGCAAACGGGCAGGATTGACGATGGCGGCGCGGATCGCCGCCGCTTCGGATAGGTTTTGAGCCAGCCGGACATGTTGTTCGCCCGGACCGTGGCAACGCTCGCAATCGATCGCGCCTAGCTGCAACGCATCCGAACGATGATCGACCTCGGCAATCGACTTCGCCCCAATCGCGTTACGCGGATAGCTGGCGTGACAGTAGAAACAGTTGTATCCGACCCAGTCGTCCGCGGGAGCCCCTGATTCGCGCATCGCAAACGGCGCCCATTCGTTTCGCGGACCGTACCAAGCCAGGTGGAGCAAACGATATCGACTTCCTTGCAAGCTCAGGTAACCGCGCATGCGCTCACCGGAACCCAACCAGTGCGTGATCCGTTCTTGTCGCTCGCGCTCGCGACGCCCTCTGAAGTCGACACTGAAAGCCGTCATGAACAAGTCATTGCCTTCCTGCTTCATCTCGTAACGGCGGTCGCGTGCCTCCCAGTGATACTGGTTGTTCTCGGTGAAATCTCCGGTCTCTGTTTCGGGATCAACAGGGCCAAACGAGCGGCCCATGCCGGTCTTCGCGTAGCTGGCTGCAATGGCACTGTGACAGACCCGACACTGAGCCATACCGACATAGCCCAGCCCGACGGCTGGTTGGCCGCCGCCACGAATGTCGTTGTCGATCCTCGGATCCCGAACGAACCGCACAATAAGGACGCCAGACAACCCAAGCACCAGCAGGGCAACAAAGGAGACGGAGTTGCGTACGCGTGGGTTCATTGGGAAACCAAGCATCGAGTCACTGGCATTCGAGCAGCGCCGTCCGTGTGCGACAGGAGCTACGGATCATTTGATTCGTCCGATGCATGAATAGCGATGCGGTGGTGCGTGAATATCCCCCGATAGACGGGTTCGCGTTTCGGCATGTGACAGCCGATGCAGCCGTCGTCGGGATTAACGGTACACGAGTTTCTGACCGGAGGCGGTACCAGATGGGCTGAGCCGGTCTTCGTGTCGGCGTTTTTCGTTCCATGACATACCAAGCACACTCGTACGTAGCGACTCATATCATCGTGCTCCGCATTGGAATGCGGGTCGTGGCAATCCGTGCAAAGCAGTTTCCCCAGGCTCTGGCGGTAACACTTGCTCTGCGGCAATGCGGCGATTGGGAATCGAGAAAGATAGAAGTCGGGAACGTTCGGGCTCAACGCATCGTTTCCGTGACACTCCCCACAGACTACGGAATCTCGACGGGATGCCGCTTCTCGGAATTCCGTAGCGCTCCTGGCTGCTTGCATGGCCCGTTCGAATGGTCGGTCGCCAATCGGTACGTGCTGCCCTCGCCACGCGGCCTGTACGTGCGCCCGACCCGGACCATGGCATCGCTCGCACGTTACGCCAAACCGCGACTCGTTACGCATGAGCTTAGTTCCGTCATGCACCAATAACGTGGAGTGGCATCGCAGACAGCGCATGCCTCGTCCTGGTTCTATGCTTCCAAGAACCTGTTCCATACTCTCCGGCCGTACGTCCTCTTGGGCGCCGGTGAAGTCCCATTCGCGAGCCTTCGTGTAGAAGCTCAGGCGCAATTCTTGAAAGTCCTGCGGACCCCGCTCGTGGAGAAACGACAGGCCCTGAAGGCCAGAACCGAGGACGTAGGTAAATGGCGCCTGCGCGGACCGTCCCCGCCACGCGGCGCTGAGGTAGAGTTGGTCCCCCGATGCGACGACTTCATATCGGATATCGTTCTGTTCGTCGTAAAACTTGGCGGGGGGCAGCACCCCCTTCTCCTGCTGATACTCGGCAACAGTCTTGAGAGAATTCGCCATGTGGCTGGCGTTCTGTGCTTTGCAGATTGAATCATGGCACGGGGCGCATGCCTGAAAACCAACGTACTCATTCGGATCTGCCCCGTTCGGCGACAAAACCTCGTAGCCACCAGCAACAGGGGGTACATGAGGCACGTCTGCCGCAGAGTCCGGCGTTGCAGCATGAAACCGTACGTACCACCAAGCTCCGACCAGGGCCAGGCACATACTGGCACAAAGCGTTTTTTTCATCTGCCCTCTCGGAATCAGGTCATGCAACAGAGCTTCATCGGAGTTGTTGTATCATCCGGTGAATCTCGGCGTTGGCCGGCTGTAGTTTCAGGGCCTCCATCAGTACCTTTCGTGCGTCGTCAAGGCGGCGCTGACGGACCAAGAGCGTACCAAGTTGCAAGTACGCCGGCACAAGGTCGGGCTGCACATCCAGGGCCCTCCGCAACGCCCCCTCAGCAACCCGCTCGTCACCCAACTCGGAGGCGATTCGGGCTTCGAGCAAGGATAACGCTACGAGACTAGGGTCCAGCCCCCTCGCTCGTTCCAGCGTGGCAAGCGCGACTCTCGGTTGTCGTGCGAAGGTGTACTGGGCCTGGGCGACAAGTCCCAGTACTCTCGGATTGTCCGGGTGTCGCTCGAAGTATCGTCGTGAAGCGTCCAGCAACTTGTCCATGCGATCCTGGCGCAAGTACAACAACGCAAGCTTGAAGTCCGCTCCGGCATAGTCCGGCTGACGACGAATCGCCTGTTCAAATGATTCTACAGATCGGTCAAACTGACCAAGACTTCCATAGCTCTGTCCTAGCAGGTCCCAGGCCTCCGTGGAGTCCGGCTGAACGCGCGTTACATGCTCCAGCAAACGTATCGCATCGGCGAATCGACCCGCGTGGAAGTAACCGGTCGCCAGATCAATACGCCACGACAACGCCTCTGGTTGCCGATTCACTGCGGTTTCCAGCAACTCGCAAGCCGTCCGAAGCGTCTGGGGATCGGAGCGATGGGCGACCGACCGAACGATCGCAGCTCCGATCTGACCATCCGCCTCATCGCCGAAAAAACCTCGGGGTGGGCTGCTCGCCGCTGCCTTGGTTGTCTCTACCAAGGCGCCCTGCGTGGCGTCGCGACGAATCCAATGCTCCGTGGTCACCGCATGACCAATGTCTCCGCTGGCGACTCGTGGCATGTGGCATTTCACGCAGTCTCCCAGAGGCGCCTCGCCGGCGGCAAGGGACCTCGAACAACCGCGCTCGCCATGACAGTTCAAACAGGCGTTGTTGTAGAAGCCAGCGGGAATCTCGTCCAGCGCACGATGCACATCATGGCAACTGAAGCAGGTCATCTTGCCGCCACTTTCGACATAACAGCGGCTCAAGTGCGATCGCGGAACGTGTCCAACGGACGCGGGCTTGGCGGGATCCTGGTCGCCACTGAAGAAATAGCTGCGAAAGTCGCGCAGCCGCTGTCCCGGTCGATAATCAATCAGCCCGACACCGGGCTGATCCACCATGATCTCGGCCTGCAAATGGCATTGCAGGCAAACGTCTTGAGCGAGCTCTACGGGCAATCGGGCAGGATTGACGATCGTAGGGTCGCCATCACCGCGAGTCTCGGCGGCTGCGGGGTCTTTGGCACGCGCGGCCACGTGATCAGCGCCGGGACCGTGGCACCGCTCGCATCCAACTTGCCCCGGTAGCGGCTGGCGATACTTGTTTTCGGTCCCGGCAATGAAAGAAGGGAACGAACCGTGACACCCGACACATTCCGGAATGATCGGGCGGTCGAAGCGCAGATTCGTTGTTTCGTAACCCGGCCCCATGTCCCATTTGGAAAAATCCGCATACCAGCCAACCGGTATCTTCGTTAGGTAGCCGTCGGAGTTGGTCGCGTAGGCGCGTCCATGCCTACCGGAACCAATATGGTGTGTGGCCTCGACCTCCAAACTATGAATCTCTTCCCCGTTGTTGTTCAATCGAAACTCACGCACAAACAACCGGTCTTCGCGCCATTGCATCTCATAGGACATTCCCGACTTGTTGTCGTGGACAGTCGCCGGTGGTTCGACGTGTCTTGACTCAGAAACCAAGCCCCAAGAATTCGCCATCTCACAACGCGCGTAGCTCTTCGCGATATCTGCATGGCAACCCGCACAACTCTCATCACCCACATACCCCGGAGGGCGCCACGGTGTGACCGACGATGCTGGTTGCGAAATACGTGCCCACCCCCGCAGGACCTTGTGGTTGACCACAGCGACCACGATGGCCAGCACAGCAAGGACAAGAACAATCTGGCGTTGGATAGACACGGAAGCTGCTCCAAACCGTTCGGCTCTTCACAGAAACTCCGCATTATCCTGTCAGAAAACGTGTTCTCAAGCTAGCAGCATCGAGTTCCGCGAGTCGGCAGTTCTTGCAGGGCGACGGCTGAATCGCCGGACTCCGAGTCGACCGATTCTGACTGGTTTCGGTTACCTGCCCGACGTTGGTCCGGGTAGCTCGCTTGCTACGGCTCGTTTCACACAATAGACACGAGCAACTGCCCAGTGGACTCAACATCCCGGTTAGCGGTGACTCGACGACTCGATGACATGGAACACTCGATGCAGTTCTCAACCTCACCTTGGCGCAGCGCGACGATCCCCACCAGGGCGTGAAGCGTGGCAATCTGTCGCGGCTGAGCCGGCGACGACTGGCCGAGTTCCAGAAGTTCCTCGAACGTAGACACTGCCTCGTCCAAACGGCCCTCGTATACCAACAGGGTGCCTATTTGGAACCGCAGTTGAACCTTCGAGGCCAACGGGGCGTCCGGGAGTCGCTGAAGCTGTTCGTATTTCGTCTGAAACTCGGCGAGAGCGCGGGATCCACGCGCCTCGACTGCTTCTCGCAGTTCGCGCAGGGATGTTGGGTCATCACCCATGAATTGGATCGCTATACCAATACCACCATCCGCGATTTGCGTCAGGTCGATGAACGCAGCATTCGGGTCGGCGACGGTTGGGCCGCTGGACGAAGCGGGCATGTCAGACTCGTTTCCGGTTATTGGCGCGGAGGCCCCGATCCTCCCAGCAGCGCCCCGGTTCCATATCACCACGCCGCCGGCCACCGCCACCAATACCATCGCAACCAGCATGATCCTGAACTGTTTCATCATTACTCCTACTCACTCTTCAAGAAGGCGCAAGTGCTTGGCGCACTCGTTGCACCACTTCGAGGGCACAGCCCCACGACAGGGTAACGCCCGAGCCGCCGTGGCCATAGTTATGAATGACGCGCGTGCCTGCCTCGTGCTCCAGACGGACGCCCTGGTGACGGAACGGACGCAGGCCGACCCGAACCGGTTCCGCGCCGTCGAGCACGGCGTTGCCGAGGATCGGCATGAACTCCACACAGCGACGAAATGTGTCCCGGATCGGTGCGTAGTTGTCCATGCCTATGTCGAGATTCCACTGGTTCGGTTCCGCGAAGCCACCGAGCACCAGCTTGTCGTTGCCACGCGGCACAACAAAAATGAAGCCTTGGGACTCGTCCTCGGCGGAGACACAATGTGCCTGAGCAATGTGCGGAATCGCCCGTCCGTCGTTCCGAACGCGAAGGATCGCACCGCGAACCGGATAGACAGACTCCTCAACGAGTTCCCTGGCGCCGAGGCCTGTGCAGTTCACGATCACCGCGGCGTCGAACTCTGCCGCCAGAGATGACTCATGTTGGTGGAGTGCTCCGTGAACCCTCTTCTCAACAATGCGGCAGCCGACTCGCTGAGCCCTTCGAACAGCCACCCCATATACACGTCCGTATCGATCATGGGCGCCAGGTGAGTGTACGCGTCTCGGAAGCCTAGCCGGGTACTGATGCCGTTCTCGCCGATGATGGACTGATCATGTCTGAATTGAACGACTCTGGTCCTAAGTTCGTTCATCTTGTCGCGCTGCCGCGGGTCATCCAGAACGGGGCGCTTGAAATAGAACGTCACAGGTCTGAGAAAGACACCCGTCTTGGGATCGCGAGAGAGGTCAGAGAAGGTCTGATACGATGCTTCGCACCAAGCCTTGGACCGCTCCAGGGCAGCGGGGACGTGATGCATGCCACAAGCGGCAGGCGGCCATTCCCAAAGAGCGCCGGCAACAACGGATGTGACCCGAGGTGCAAACCGGTCCGCAATGACCGTGACTTGAAAGCCGCTCCGTCCCAGGCAGAGGGCGCTGGTAAGGCCACTAAACCCCAGCACCGACGACAAGGACACCCTTGTTGATTCTATGATCGCCGCGCCTATTCCCGATCATGAACGCAAGGACTCCAAACGGTCGGCGGAATACCTACTCTAGCGCCAACTGCCGTCTCGGCGCACACCGCCACGATGGCGCCTGCAGGCCCGGTTGCTCGCCTGCTGCCGGGTCTCGTGGTGTACGGGATGCTAGTGTGTCCGCAGTACCACACGGCACCGTTCCAACCCCAACTGGAGATCAGGATCGTGCGGAGCAAGTTCGATCCCGCGTCTGAAGGTCTCCTGCGCCTGTTCTATTCGACCTGCATCAAAGAGCAGAATCCCCAGTTGCACGCGGGCGCGCGTCATGCCTGGTTCCTTCCGTAGGATCTCGTGATACGCAGCTTCAGCATCCTGGTTTAGCCCGCGCGCAACCAATAGATTGGCTCGAGCCATTTCAATGGCAGAGTCCTGTACGACATCCTCTGCTTCATCGAGAACCTCAGTTGCCGAAACGAGGTTGCCCGTCTTCCAATGTGCTTGGCATCGAAACAGGATGTCGTTCACCACCCAGTCACGGGCCGCCAAGTTCGAAGGATTCATCCGCCAAGCCCTCGTGAATCGTCGTCGCGTCGCTATTGTGTCCCCTTCGAGAAGCGCTATCGAACCATCAAGGTAACTCTCGGCGGCTTGTTGAATGTTGTCGAGCACGTCGTCTCCGGCGGCAGCGTCCAACCGGGTCACTACAGTCGCCACCGGCTGCATCATCTGTCGAAGCTCGCGTAGATTCTGCAGTGCAAGTTCTGGGCTATTCAACTGGGCAATGTGAAGCGGTGTCCGGAATTCAATAATCGCGTTGTCGTCCGTATTCATTTTTGCGCCTGACGACCAGCGGGTTGCCGCACGTTCGTCGCAAACGAACCGCGTCAGCAAGTCCGAGGCATCCGGCAACGGGCCTGCCGCCGGGTCTACTCGCGAAGCGATGCGGTCGATCAACGTCTCCCGATTCGTCCGAAACTCGCGGGGTGTTCCCCACAGCAACAAGTAGATTTCATCCCGCCACAGCGTTGTATGTGGAAAAACGCTGCAAAACGTCCGAACCAGCGTCTTGAGGTCCTGGGTGCTCACCTGGTTTACGCAGAGCCATTGGGCCATGACGCCGTCTGCAGTGAGCCGGTCTCGGCACCGTTGGAAATGCTCGACGCTGTACAGGTTGGACACGCCCGGCTGGTATGGAAAGAAGACGTCCTGAACGATCAGATCGTACTGATTGCGTGCCAACTTGATATAGTCACGGCCGTCTTGCTGTACGAGTCTCACCGCGCCGCGACCGATGATGTTGCCGTTGAACGGCCGGAAAAACTCCTCCGCAGCGATGACGCCACTCGACACTTCAACGCACGTCACGTCGTTGCCGCTGACAAGACCGCTCAGACTTATTCCAGTGCCCAACCCTACCACCAGTACCTGCCGAGGGCCAGGGTGCAGCAACTGGGGCAGTTGTCCCTGCATGCGCTGCATTCTCAAGTGTGACGGCAGCGTGCCACCCTCCTGCCTCAACCGGCTTGATTTCAAAACTCGCGAACCGTTTCCGCGATCCTCCCAAACTTCGACAATCCCACTCGCGTCTTCGTGGTGCAACAGGATGGACTTTCCTGGACCCGCCGCTGCATACCGAAACGTAATGTCCCCCGCCCATCCCCAATGGCACACCAGGATCCCAACCAACAGACAAGAGTAGAGGATGCCAGACCGAACTCTTGACCTCGGTACGATTCCAACAGCAACAACGACGCACGCGCAAAGAAGCACCAGCGTTACGGTTGCCAGGCTCCGCGTTAGTCCCGATGCGGGAATCAGCACGGTCGCCGAAACCACCGCTCCCAGGACGGCGCCAGCATTGTTCCATCCATACAACCTACCTACCGTCGACGTGAATCCGCTGCCCGTCTCAGTCGCCATCTTGCACAAGCCCGAGAACGCCATGCCATGGCCGAGCATCGACGGGCCGAGCATCACGAAGACCAGCATCGCCTCCGCTATGCCGAATCCGACTGCGGACGACGTTATCCACGCGAACCGTCTGCACGACTCGTGGAACGTCGATGCCAGCCAAGCCGATGTAGGAATCATCAGCCCCTGTGCTAGCGCCGCCAACAGAAGTGACAAGGCGATCACCTGGCAAGCAGAGATGCGCCGTCGGTCTGCCCACAATTGCACCAACCCGCCAGCCGCCATCGATGTGAGCACCGCGCCAAACAAGATTCCCTCAGCATACGCCGTACTATCGACGATGAGCCATATTGCCTTCGCGCCGATAATCTCGACGGCAAACAGTGAAAAACCAATCACAAACGCTACCCAGGCGGCGCTATTCGACCTGGAGTAACCCATGCCTGGTTCAGTCGCTGAGAGCAAGCCAGCCGGTTTGCTCAATAGACACGCCCCGCCGGCGAGTAGCAGGTTTATTGTGCCTGCAGCCCACGATGACGCGGCGATGCCAAGACTCGGAATGACCCACAGCGGCGTGATGAACGAACCGAGCGCAGATGAAATCAACCCCAATGCATAGAGGCGCACGGGCCCTTGGCCAGCGGTTTGAGATAGCTGTGACGAGTAACACGATAACAGTGGAAATACCGCCCCGATGAGCGCAGAAGGCAAGAGTATCGCGCAAGATACGCCGGCAAGGCGTATCAGGCAGTGGACGGTAGTTTCTTCCGGTGACGCTAGCGCAACATACACGCGGTCCAACCCACGAAGAATGTGAGGCGTCGCCACGGCCCAACCACCCAAGAGTGCTTGAATGAGACCAAACCACAGCGACGGCGAGATTCTCCACCACCGTGCGGCGCAGCTCACCAGGCCGCTGCCCAACGCCAACCCGGACACGAACATCGCCATGACAGTTGCCAGTGCCACCAGATTCATCCCGAAAATGGCGGCCAACAACTTGATCCAGACCACCTCGTGCATCAAGCTGCTCAGCGAGTGAAGCACATATGCGGTTAGAACGAGCCGCCCTGTCGGGGCGCGTGGCGAATCACCGACCACAGTCATTGGTAGCCTCAAGTCCGAACGATGGATGACTGAGCTAGCTGGGCCAAGATGATGCGCCACGCTCCAGAACACCCGTGCGAGCGGATCTGAACGATACGGCAGTCCACCCAACGCTACGGCTCAGCGGTTCGGCGGGCCCGAATTACGCTCGACGCCAGATCGCGCGAAAAGCTCTCGAACACCGAAATAAGCTCGGAATGGTTAACGACTGCCCGCCGAATCAGCTGCAGCCGCTTGTTGGGCGAGCACATCACCATTCTTCTCCTTGCCGACGAAAACGACAACCTCTGCGATGTTGGGGTCCCTTCCAAGTTTGTCCCACTCTTCATTGATACGTGCGATTACTTCGTTGTCGGTAAGAGACCAGGGCTTGTACAGCGAGTGAGGGTAGTTATGGGACGCCGCTTGGACTTCGCCTGAGCCGAGTAAGTCCCGAACCAAGCTCATGCTGATTCGACGGGCCTCCGAAGACTCCGTGACGTGCAGGTCGTCACGAACACATCGAACGACGTACCAGAGACCGACCTCGTCCTCTGCTGCTTCTCTAATCAGGTGTTTAAGTAGCTCCTGGTATTGGAGCATGTCGGCTTTCATTGTGTGCTCCTAGGGGAATTTGATCTTCTTGATCGGGATTCCGGGCACGTTCACGTCAATGGTTGGAGGGCCGCTCTTGGATGACGGTCTAATGCCCACGACACCGCCCTCGGGTACTTCCACGAGCTTGCCTGGATAGCCGGGCGGTGTAATGTCTTTCGCGCCCTTGGCCAATTCATCGAACATGTCTTGTGCCGCCTTGGCGCCTCCCGGGAGTTCGCGGATTGCGGGGCTACTGCCCGGCACCCCGATAGGCTTCCCACCGGGCGTAAGAATGTCAGCGCAACTGTTGTGCACGAGGATCCCAGACGCTGTTACTCGGTAAACGTGTTCGCCGTGGACTTCCAGATTATTCAGGAGTTCGCCCGGCCGGGCCGGGCGAGAGCTCAGCGAAACAACAGTGGCTGTATCGTCGCCAGTGCGGACGCGTTCTCCTTCTCTGAGAGCACCCACCTGGATGAACGCCTGGCGGTCTTCGGACCAGAACAGATGGTTCTCCGTCACGCCATGGACCACTACACCACCCGAGAACTCGACCTTGAGGATTCGCGTGTTTTCGTCCGCCTCGTGTTCGAACACACCTGTGATAATGGCACCCTTGCCCGGTTTCAGTGGTGGCGTCGGGCCGACGGACACGACATGAGCCTGGCCAACCGCACCCATTTCAGGAAGGTCGAGAAAGAAACTCTTACCCTCCTCTGCATCGACTGTCGCTATCCACTTCATCGGTCGAGCCAGTCGAATTCGCAGTGGCCGCCCATTCTCTTTCGTCATTTCCAAACGCAGCGCTCTCCAGGTCGCTGGATCTGGCTCAACAACATCACGCCTCTCATCGTGCGTCAGTAGCGGGTTCTGGCCAGCAACGCGATCAAACAGATCAATCGTCTCGATCGCCTTGGTTGTCGTTCTCGTAACTGCCGCTGTGCCTGCAGTCACAGCGCGAGTGGCAATCGTGTTCGGGCGACCACGGAGCGGCGAACCAGGAATTGCCTTCAGAAAGAAAAAGCCCGCAATCGCCAGGCCAGCGCCAAGCCAGACCCGGCGTGCCCAGATGCCCCCAATGGAGGCATCATCGTCCCAGGGTCGCCGTCGCCTGGCGAGATTGTGTGCTTTTTCGGCTTGGACGGGGTGAGTGTCAATCTCAGGCGAAGGTCGAGTGCGTTCGCCAACAGCTTGTTGATCTGCTGCGGGCGTTGGCTCCTTAATTGCGCAAGAGCCAGCGAAAACCTCGTCGACGGCTTGTGACGTCAGAGAAGTTGTGGATCGTGGGTCGTTCCAAGTGGTCGCCATGATGTGTCCTCCTTTGCATGATTATGTCGGACGAGACCGAGAAACGCGACGGCAATCGCCCAACGTCGAGTTAAGCAGAATCGGCGGCGGCATCACACGGAAGCCGACTCGTGCACCAGGCGTTGTTTCATCGCGCGACACCGTGCGCGTTTGCGGTGAGCCGATTCCTGCTTCAACTCGACGTGGTTAGGCAGAAAGCCGCGAGCGTGTGCCGCATCGTCTTGGCGCTCGGCTTTCTGTCTCAACCCGGCCCGCGAGAAAGACCAAGCGGATGGCCGTACGGCGCGGTCGAGAATCGCCCGCGAGGAATCGCCGGAGCCGATCAAACGGCGAGCGAGCCTTACGTCTACGACCCGGCGAAGTGCCGCCGAGGCGATCAGATCGTAAACGTGTCGGGAAGGTTGTCTTGGACGGTGTTGAGACCGATGGAGTCGTCGATGGTCGTAGCGCCGTCGCCCGCGCCGGCTACCTTGCCGCTCAGGACCGTGTTCGCGGCGGTCGTGCCAACGAAACGTAGGCGCCGGGCCCCGGCCGCCGGCGTCAGCCAGATCTGCATCTCGCCCGGCCCCTTGAGTTTCAGCGATACCTTGTCGCCGTCGTTGTCGATGTAGTTGATCTTGTTCCCCACGATGAACCCGCCGTGAAAATCGCCGCCCGAGTCGCCGTCTTCGTCGCCGTCCAGGATGTTGCCGGCCGCATCCTGCACACTCGCCGTGCCATTGACGGTGAGGTTGAATCGGACGTTCTTCTTGAGCACGTCCGCCTTGGCCGTGCTGCCAAGCGTTAACGTCACTTCAAAGGTCGCCGCATTGTACTGAGCGGCGGTCACGGGGATGTTGCGCGGTTTCTTGCCGGGCACCGTGATCGCGTAGTTGGCCTCGTCTTCGGCCTCGGTTTCGTCGAGCGCTTCGCTGAAGGTCAGGATCACCGTCATCACCCGCTTGGCGTCGGCCGTAAACCGGACGTCGTTCACGGTTGGCCCCGTGGTGTCGTTGTTGCCGATGGTCACCGTAGCCGAGTTCGGTGATCCCACGTTGTAGCCCGCGCTCGGGTCGATCGTCAGCACCACAGTCTCGTCCGATTCCGCCTCGGTGTCGGCGGTTGGCGTGATCGTGATCGTGACCGTGGCAGAGCCTGCTGGAATCGTGAATACGCCGGTCCGAGTGTAATCTGTCGCGTCCGTCGCAGTGCCGCCGATCGTCACCAACACCACGAGCGGATTGGTTGTGTCGCCCGTCCGCGCGATGACGAACTCGCCCGCGTCGCCGCCCGCCTCATTCGCGTTCGGGTCGGTGGCCTGGATGATAACCGTTGGCGTCACCGAACCGGCGTCGCCGATGATCACCGTGGCGGTGCTCGGACCTCCGACCGTGTACGCTGCATTGGGATCAATCGTGAACACGACGGTTTCGTCCGATTCGCCGGCGCCGTCATTCACCGGGGTGATCGTAATCGTGGTGCTCGCCGATCCGGCGGGAATCGTGAATATGCCGGTCCTCACGTAGTCGACGCCGTCGGCTGCAGTGCCGCTGATCGTCACCGCAACATCGAGGTCGAAGGCGACAGCGCCAATTCGCGTGAGCACGAACTCGCCTGTGTCCGAACCCGTTTCACTCGCAACCGGATCGGTGGCTTGGATCGACACGATCGGTGCGATCAGGCCGGAATCGTCGATGGTGACGGTCGAGTTCCCCGGCGCGCCCACCGTGTAGGCGGCATTGGGGTCGATCGTGAACACGACCGTCTCGTCCGTCTCCGGAACGCCGTCGTTCACCGGCGTGATCGTTATGGTAGTCGTCGTCGACCCGGCCGGGATCGTGAACACGCCGGTGCGAGCGTAGTCTACGACGTCCGTGGCCGTGCCGCTGATCGTCACGAAAACGTCGAGGTCCGCCGTGGTGCGCCCGGTGCGGCTGATGACGAACTCGCCGGTCCCCGAACCGTCCTCCGCGGCGTTCGGATCGCTGGCTTCGATCGAGACGACCGTCTTGGTGAACAACCGGCCGAACACACCGTCGGCGTCGCCGGCGCCGTTGCCGCTCCAGACCACGACGATTTCACCATTGCCGCCGATGGCGACCGCCGGGTCGCCCTGCACATTCGTGGTCGTCGTGTTGACGATCGTCTCATCGCCCTGCGGCTGGCCCGTATCGTCAAAGCACCGCAGGAACACTCCGAGCGCGTCGCCCGTCCCGTTTCCGTTCCAGGTCACGACGAAGTTGTGGTTCGGGTCGACGGCGACGTCCGGCAGCAACTGGTTCCCAGCCGTCGTGCCGTTCACCAGAATCTCGCCGCCTTGAGGAGTGCCGTCGGCCGCAAACAACCGCGCAAAGACGCCGATGTCGTCGCCTGCTCCGTTGCCCGCCCAGACGACGACGAACGTGCCGTCATCATTGATGGCGACTGAGGGAGTAGCCTGCGCGCCGGCCGTTGTTTGGTTCGCCACTATGGCGTTGAACTGGTCCTGGCCCTCACCATCGAACACACGAACGAACACATCGAAGCCGTCCGACTCCTGAGTCCACGCGATCACCGTCGTGCCGACCGCATTGCGACCCACCGCAGGTTCGAACACACGAACGCCGGCAGCGGCCTGATCGACCCCCGATTCGTTGCCCTGCGGCGCGCCGGCGACGGTGAACCGGCGAGCGGGGATGTCGTACGTATTGCGGTTGGCGCCGTATTTGTATCGCTCCCAGGCGACGATGAAGTCGCCGTCCGCATCCATCGCGACGCCCGGATTTCGGTCGTCGTTGCTGGTGCTGGCGTTCGCGGTTTGGACGGCGCCAAGATTGCCATTGCCGGCGCCGGTACGCGCAAAGACGTCATAGACGTAATCCGTGAAATTGTCGCGGTTCCACGCGACAACGAAATCGCCGTCGGCGTCCATGGCCACCGATGGGTTGAAGTGCGTCTCGTTCGCGTTGGACGCCGTACTCAGTTGCGTCTCGGCGCTCTGCGGCTGTCCATTGACGTCAAAACGGCGCACGAAGACGTTCGTGTCGTCGTTCCAGGCGACCGCAAAGTTGCCCGCGTTGTCGGTCGCCACATCGGCCTCGGCCTGGAACCCGGCCGTCGTCGCATTGATCAGAAACTCGTTGCCGACGCCGCTCAGCGCCAGCAGCATCCGGGTTTCCAACTGAGTGACCTCGTGCCGCAGTGCTCGCCGCGACATGCCGCTGCGTTTCCGCGTGACGTTCCGCCGTGACGAGGCGACCAACCGACGCGACAAGCGACGCCAGCGAAGCCAATTCAACATGGACACCTCCCTGCGACCAAGTGTTGGAAACGTGATGGGCGGCCACTTTAGCGGGCCACTCAAAACACAGCAACGGCAGTCCCTGCGGCGCACGGACGCCCTCAGGATCCTCACCGTTCGGCAGCCGGCGCGACGCACACAGGCCACCGTGAGATTCGGGCAATGCACGCGGCCTCCGCCTCATTCGGCGCGAACATCAGCCCGTCGCCGCCCGGCAGGTCCGACAGGTCCAAGTCGCCGACGTGTCGCCACTCGGCCTCGACCCTCCAGTCAATCGGCGACCCCCGCGCCGCGCCCTCGCCGGTGCGGACGAGTTGGAAGAACGGGCGATCGGCATCGGGCAGCGATCGCCAGTCGTCGTCGCTGCCGTAGCGCACCGGCCGCGCACCGCGCTGGGCCAGCCACTCGCGGCGTACACATAGGCCATACGGCTCAAAGTCCCACCGGCTTCTGTGTGCACGAAACACCCGCAGCCTCGCCAACTCGCCAAGCGGCGCCGCTGTGAAGCTCACCACGCCAAACCGGCCGCGGATCGTACGACTCGACGCGATCAGGCGCCGCTGCGTTGCAATGCGCACGAGCGTCGCCAACGCCGAATGATCGACGTCGCCGCTCGCGTCGAACAAGCCGTCGAGATAATCGTCGGGCGACTGGTCCGGCCACGGCCCCTCGCGGGCGCGCGTGCAGTGCGTCAAATACGGCCAGCCGGTCGGCGCCGGCGCCGGCACAATCGGCGCCGGCGAAGCGGTCGGCGGGGCGCCGTCGAACTTAGCAGGTTCCACACGGTCGACACCCCCGCCACGCACAGACCAGAGCGAGGCGCCGAGTTGCACAAGCTCGTCGCGAGCACGCTTCGATTGCAGACCGGGAAGATCGACCAGTACCACCGGGCCCAGGGCGGCGGTCAGGCGATGCCGCAGCAGCGCGTGTAGATTGCCGCCGCTGCGCAACGCAAGCACCATCACCTCGTCGGCCCACGCAACCGCGGCCCGGTCGCGCTGCGGAACCGAACCGAATGCGGCCTGCGTCGGCTCATCGGGCGAGTGTGCCTTCGATGACGGCAGTATCCAAACATCGGCGACGCCCGCCGCGATGGGTTGGTCCAGACTGGCCCACCACCGTCTTGCCCACGTTCGCGCGGCAGCGACATTGGCGTCGCAGCAGTACAACCGGACGACCGGTGACGCCTGCCGCATCGCACCGCGCAGCACAATCTCGTGCCCGGCACAGCCCACCGCCGTCACTACGACCGCCCGTTCGTCTCGCACACGCCGCAGCGACTCACGTAGGCCGCTCATCCACGCACCGTACGGATCGACGTGCCGAGCGATGCGCGAAGTCATTACTGCCACTCGTCGACCGATCGGCAACGACTGCGAACACCACAGCCAGCGGCGACCTGCCGTGGGGCGGGCTTCCAGCCGGTCAGCCAGATGACCGGGCGACCTCGGTGGGTTCGTATCGACCGATCGCGGCGGGCCCCCGTCGTCGTCACCGCTCAACCACTTCGCACCGCCGGCAAGCTGCGCGGCCACCGACGCGGCACTCACTCCGGCCAGCGCGAGCCAGTCCGCAACAGCATTCGCTTGGGTCATGGTCAGGCTACCCGTGGCACTGCAGACCAGCGCCAATCAGCGGCGATCAGTACTCCGCCTTTCCCGTAACGGTACGATTGCACGTCCAACAGACGCAGTGTCTGGCAACATTCTATGGCAACTCGTTTAACGGCAAGCCGAAGGCGACGGCGCGAAACCGAACCGCACCGACCCCACCCCAGTGTGCCGTCGCCTTCGGCTTGCCGTTAAACGAGTTAGTGTCGCCATAGAATTTTGCCGCACACCAGACGCAGCAGTGGTTGACCCTCGCTACTTCGGAAGATAACCTGCCGCCGGCGTTCGCGTCGTCGGTGTTTCGGAGGATTGTGGGCCGCCTGGTCGGAATCCGCACCAGGTCTCCGGCTGATCGGTGGACCGTTGCCGGCCGCTTGCTCACTCGGAAAAGATAAAACGGCCAGCCCGAAACGCAAGCCCGGTACCATCCACATATCGCCGAAAGAGATGCAACCGTGGCAACGCAAGATCGAGTCGCTTGCGACCCAATAGAACGGAACGTGATGCAAGTACCTTGTTTCCCGAAAAGGACAGCCATGAAACCCGCGATCGCCTTGCTGTTGCTCGTGTCCGTCGCTCAGGCGCAGAATCCCAAATCCAACATCCCGTACGCCGAGCCCGCGCATGAGCGCCAAGTCCTCGACATCTATGCGCCCGACGAAGCGAGGAACCTTCCCGTCGTGTTCTGGATTCATGGCGGCGGCTGGCAGACGGGAGACAAGACCAGCGTTCAGATCAAGCCGCGAGTGTTTACTGAACACGGGTTCGTCTTCGTTTCGACCAACTACCGCCTGCTGCCTCATGTGGAAATGGGCGACCTGATCCGCGACGTCGCCAAGTCGCTCGGCTGGGTCCACAAGAACATCGCCGGGCACGGCGGTGATCCGAGGCGGATATTCGTCATGGGGCATTCCGCCGGCGCCCAGCTCGCCGCCCTGCTGTGTATCGACGATCGCTACTTGAAAGCGGAGGGCGTGCCGTTCAACGTCCTCAAGGGCTGTGTGCCCGTCGACGGCGACACCTACGACATACCGGCCATGATCACGACGGCCGAGATTCGTCAAACAGTGCACGGGCTGCCACTCCCGGAATTCGGCCACCGCGTCAAGTTTGGTAACGACCCCAAGAAGCACATTGATTTTTCCGCCGTCACGCACATAGCAAGGGGGAAGGGAATCCCGCCGTTCCTCATTCTCCACGTCGCCGGACACCCCGACGTCACCGCGCAGGCGCGACGCCTCGGCGCCACGCTTCAATCCGCCGACGTCCCGGTCACCGTGTTTGCGGCGAGCGAAACAACTCACACCAAGATCAACGCCGACCTCGGACTGCCCGACGACCCGGCGACCAAAGCGATGTTCAAGTTCCTCGAACCATTAGTCGGACCAAAGCGCTGAGGGATCGGATCAACGGCAGCGACCATCAACTCACACGCTGATTGGGTCGGCAGCGACGCGACTCCCGGTCTCCAGCACCTTCTGTTAGAATCCCGCCCGATCTGACGGACCGCAGAACAGCAACGCAACATCGAGAGGACCGCCCCGTGCGCTGGTCGCAGACATTGATTCCGACGATCAAGGAAGATCCCGCCGACGCCGAGATTCCGAGCCACAAGCTGATGCTTCGCGCCGGCCTGATTCGCAAGTTGTCGGCGGGCGCCTACACGTACCTGCCGCTCGGCCATCGGGCTTTGCAGAAGGCGATTGGCATCGTGCGCCAAGAGATGGACGCCGCCGGGGCGATCGAGATCCTGATGCCCGTGATCCAGCCGATCGAACTGTGGGAAGAGAGCGGCCGGTACAAGGACTACGGCCCGATGCTCATGCAACTCGAAGACCGCGCCGGCCGACGCACCGCGCTCGGGCCGACTCACGAGGAAGTCGTCACCGACCTGGTGCGAAACCAGATTTCGAGCTACCGACAACTGCCGCTTACGCTCTACCAGATTCAGACCAAGTTCCGCGACGAGATCCGGCCGCGATTCGGCGTGCTGCGCAGCCGCGAGTTCCTGATGAAGGATGCGTACAGTTTCGACGTCGATCTCGACGGACTGAACAAGAGCTACGACGCGATGTATCGCGCCTACTGCCGCATCTTTGACCGCTGCGGGCTGGAGTACGTCGTGGTCGAGGCCGAAAGCGGCCCGATCGGCGGCGACGCATCGCACGAGTTCATGGCGCCGAGCGACTCGGGCGAAGATGTCATCGTGCAGTGTTCGCAGTGCAGCTACGCCGCGAACACCGAGAAGGCGGAGATCGGAAAGGGTTCAGGGTTCGGGGTTCAGGGTTCAGGCGGACACCAACCCGACACGCCAGCGAGGGCTCCAGGCGACGAGCCGAAGCCGTTCAAGAAAATCGACACGCCCGGCAAGACAACGATCGAGCAGGTGAGCTTGCAACTCAAGTGCAAGCCGCACGGCATGGTCAAGACCCTGATCTACAAGGCGGACGGGAAGCCGATCGCCGCGCTGGTGCGTGGCGACCACGAGCTGAATGAACTCAAACTGCGCCGAGCGCTGGGAGCGAAGTCGGTCGAGATGGCCGATCCAGAGACGATCCGCCATGCGACCGGCGCGCCGGTCGGGTTCGCCGGCCCGGTCGGGATCAAGTGTGCGATGATCGCCGATCGCGCGGTGGGGGCGATGCCGAAATGCGTCACGGGCGCGAACGAGGCCGACGCGCATCTGGTGGGCGTCGTGCCCGGCCGCGACTTCGCCCTGCCGACCCTGGCCGATCTGCGTATCGCCGCGGACGGCGACCCGTGCCCGCGCTGCGGCGCGGCGATGAAGCTGCGCCGCGGTATTGAGGTCGGCCACGTGTTCAAGCTCGGCACGAAATACTCCACTGCGCTCGGCGCCTACTTCCTCGACACCAAGGAGCAACGTCAGCCGATCATCATGGGCTGCTACGGCATCGGCGTGAATCGCATCCTGGCCGCGCTGATCGAGACGAACCACGACGCCGACGGCATTCGCTGGTCGAAGTCGCTCGCTCCATACTCGGTGCTGGTCCTACCGCTCGCGATGCAGAACGCCGAGGTGCGCGACGCCGCCGAGCGCGTCTACAGCGACCTGACGGCGCGCGGTGTCGACGTCTTGATCGACGACCGCGACGCCCGCGCCGGCTTCAAGTTCAAGGACGCCGACCTCATCGGCATCCCGCTGCGAGTCGCCATCGGCGAACGCGGCATCAAAGAGGGAATCGCCGAACTCAAATGGCGACACGACGCCGAGCCTAAGAAGGTACCCCTTAGCGCCGTGGTGGACGCCGTCGCGGGCGAACTGATCTGATCAGCTTCGACTGGCGTGCGGCCTCTTCAGAATCCCCTTGGCCGGGGGAGGTGGCGCTCGAACTGCAGGCGATTCATGACGATTCTCACACAGTCGCGGTGGCTGCCAAACGGCGCATCAGTCTCGCGCGAGACTCCTTGAGAGCCTTCGCGACGTCTCGTGCGTTGGCAAACGCCTCCTCAATCGTCTCGGCCTGTGTGATCAACTCCGGATCGAGAGGGGACGTGACGATGTAACCGCCTTCGGCAGCCTCCTCGAGGCTGAGCACAAACTTGCCGTCGCTTACCGTGTATCGCTTACGCATGAGCGCCTCCTGATCGATCCAACACGTTGCCTCAAAAGTGTAACGTCCGCCGCACGAATCCACCAAGGCACGGTGCGCCGTCATTGGCCAGCGTGGGGCGGCGGTGTAAGCTCGTCTCCCAGAAGCATTCCGAGAGTATCCATCATGGCCGAACCAAAAGAACCTGCTCGCGTAATGTTGATTGTCGCGGCGTTCAGCCGGTGGCCCGAGGCGGTCGGCTGGGCGCGGGACAACCTGCAGAATCGCTACGGACCGATCGCACTCGCCAGCCCGGCCTTCGATTTCACCGAGACACATTATTACTATGACTCGATGGGAGCCGGCTTGAAGAAACAGTTCTTCGCGTTCCAGCGACTGATAGCGCCCACGGACCTGGTGGAGATCAAGCTCGCGACCAATGAGTTGGAACGCGATAGTGGCAGGACGGGTGCATGGGCGTCGGCCCGAACCGGCGTCGCACGGCCGCTGAACTTGGATCCCGGCTACCTGAACGCGGGCAAGTGGGTGTTGGCGACGACCAAAGACCAGGCGCACCGGCTCTATCTCGAGCGCGGTATATTCGCCGAGGTCACGCTGCGGTTTGAGCAGGGCGAGTACGTGCCGTGGCCCTGGACTTATCCGAACTATCGGCGCGACGATTATCGCGAGTTCTTCAAGGCGGCGCGAGCCGAATACCTCCGCTTGTTGCGAGGCCCGACTCTGAGGTTCCAGTTGGAGCAGCTTCCTGAGGACCAGGAATCTCATCCGAAGTCTCATACCTGAACTCTTCCCATGTGGCTCATCGGCCTCGTCACCTTTCTTACCGCGCTGGTGCTCAGTCTGGCCGGCACATGGCTGATGCGAACGGTCGCGCCGCGGCTGGGCCTCATCGACCGACCGGGCGCGCGCAAGGTCCATGTGGTGCCCAAGCCGATGGGGGGCGGCGTCGCGATCTGGGCGGCCTTTGTGCTCACCATCGGCACGGCCTACTTGGCCGCGCTGGCGATTCGGCAGGGCTGGGTCCAGGTCGGGTCGTGGGCGCCGGCGGTTGTCACGATGCATCTCGATGGCATGTTCAGTCGCGCTCCGATCGTAGCGCTCGTGCTGGGCGTGGCCACGATCGTCATGATCATGGGCCTGGTCGATGATCGCCGCGGCCTAAGCTACATGCTGCGACTGGCCATCGAGGCGGGACTGGTCGCGATCCTGATCTGGCGGGGAGTGCACATGACGCTGCTGCCGCCCCTGTCGTCCGCAGCGATCAGCGGCGCGATCACCGTGGTGTGGATTGTCGGCCTGACCAACTCGTTCAACTTCCTGGACAACATGGACGGGCTGTCGGCGGGCGTGGCGTGGATCAGCTCGTTGTTGCTCTGCGTGCTGATGGCGCTGGTGGGGAACTATTTCGTCGCCGGGTTTCTCTTGGCGTTGTTGGGGGCGCTCGGCGGGTTCTTGTGGTTCAACTGGCCGCCGGCGAGCATCTTTATGGGCGACGCCGGATCGAATTTCGTCGGGTTCATGTTGGGAGTCGTCACGGTGGTCGGCACGTTCACGCGACAGAACCTGCCCGAGATCACGATCGCCGCGCCGCTGTGTGTGCTGGCCGTGCCGATCTACGATTCGATCACGGTCATACTGATCCGGCTGCGTGAGGGCCGCAGTCCGTTCCAGGCCGACAAGAGCCACTTCTCGCACCGCTTGGTCGCGCTCGGGATGACCGGCAAGCAGGCCGTGCTGACGATTCACTTGGTGACGCTCGCTACTGGACTGGGTTCGCTGCACCTGTATCCGCTCTCGGAGATGATGCCGGGGCTTTCGGCGCTCGTCGTGCTGCTTCAGGTTGCGTGTGTCTTGGGCGTGGTTGCGGTGCTGGAATCGGCGGGACTGCGCAAGGACCGCCCCAATCACTGAGTACTGCTTCACATTGAAAGGGGTCCGAATTCGTTTAACCCGCAGCCGCAGGCGAGGCGCGACAATCGCCAGCCATGCCTCGCCTGCGGCTGCGGGTTAAACGACCGAAGCCGATTTCAGACCCTATTCCATGCGGCACAGTACGGAGTCGTCGAGGAGCAGATCATTGTGGGGCGCCAACGAACTCAACGACCAAACCCGACTGCGGTCGCGGCGCGCGTAGCCGACCGACTCGAGCGTACGGCTGCGATCGTGGCCGCCGCGTTGGTGCTCGTTCGACCGCTGTTCCCGAGCGAGGATGCCGACGCAGGCAGTGGGTTGCTCGTGGTTGCCCTGTGGGGCGTTGTCGGCATTCTGTGGGCCGCGTCGCAGTGGGCGCGTGGGCCGGTGCGTATCGTCGTGTGCGTCGCCGATGCGGGCGCCGTGGTGTTGCTGGCGGCTGTGCTAATCTCCGCGGCGTGGGCCGAAGCGCGGCGGCCGGCGCTGATCATGGCGTGCGAATGGACCAGTCTGGTGCTGTCGTACTTTCTTGTGCGACAGCTCTTTCGCCGCTCCGAAGCGCGGCACGCACTCGCGCTGATTCTGGCAGCGGCCGCTGTGAGCCTGGCGAGCTACGGGATCTACCAGGTCTTCTGGGGCCTGCAGCCGCTGCGGGCCGAATACCTCAGCGATCCAAGCGGTGTGCTGGAAACGATCGGCATCGCCCCCGGCAGTCCGCAAGAGCAGTCGTTTAAGAATCGGCTGATGTCGCACGAACCGTTCGCGACGTTCGCCTTGGCCAATTCGCTGGCTGGATTCCTGGTCGCGTGGTTGCCCATCGGTCTGGTGTGGCTGTTCGGTCGGTCGACGGGACTGCCGAACGCCGAGAGTGCGACTCACTCAGGCCGTTCGTCCGCGAGCGACGAGACCACGGCGAGACGCGAGGGTGGTGCGGCGTGGTGGGTCGCCGAAATCGTCAGTGGCGTCGGTATGCTCGCGATGGTGTTGTGCCTGGTGCTGACGCAAAGCCGCACGGCCTACGCCGCGTGTCTGGTTCAAATCGTGCTGTTGGCTCTGGCGGGTGGTGCAGCTCTTGTGCGTACGATGCGGCAACGCCCAGCGCGGCGGGCGATCGCGATCGCGGCCGTTATGGCTGTGGTTGCGCTGGCGGTCGCGCTCATCGAAGCCAAGCGGCTCGCTAAGATCGACGCCAAGCTCGTGACGCAGGCGACCAAGTCGCTGGGCTATCGCTGGCAATACTGGACGGCGACAGTGGATCTCGTGAGCGACCACTTGTGGGCAGGCGTCGGTCCGGGAAACTTTCGCAGCCACTACTTGAAGTATAAGCTGCCCGAATCGAGCGAAGAGATCGCCGATCCGCACAACATGGTGCTGGAGCTGTGCGCCACGAGCGGCGCGTTCGCTGGCGCGGCCTTCGTCTTCACGCTTTTCGCCGCGCTGTGGCGAGCGGGGCGATCGTCCGCGTCAACCACCAGCCGTCAGACCGAACTCGACTGGCGTCTGCTGGCCGCGGCCGGCGCGGGCGGTTGGGTCGCGGCGATGGTGCTCGCGCCGCTCGAGCCGATATTCCATTGTTTGCTGGCGTTGGGCTGGTGCCTTGCCGCGGCGAGTCTGGCGGTCGTCGGCCGACACAGTTCCTTAGGGCCGCGAACCTTCGCAGTTGCGGCGCTCGGCCTGGCCATCCACCTGCTCGGCGCCGGAGGCATCGGCATGCCAGGCGTCGCGCAGAGTCTCTGGGTACTATTGGCCCTCGGTTTGAACGCACGCGATGAGGCGAGCGAGCCGTGGGTGCGTGGTCCGTGGTGCGCGCGAGCATTGCTGGCCGCGGCAACCGCGATGGTCGTGTGGTTCGGACTGTGGGTGCTGCAGCCGGTCACTGCGGCCCAGTCGGCGGTGGCGGTCGGGCGGTGGCGGCTCAGCCAGGGCGAGTTGGCGGCGGCGGAAGCCCAGTTTCAGGCCGCGGCCCGATCGGATCCCGAGTGGGTCGAACCGTGGCTGGAACTGTCGCGTATTCACTACCAGCGCTGGTGGTCAGGTCGCCGTCGAACAGCAGAGTCTGAGTTTGACCTGGCCGCCGAGTCCTTGCGCATGGCGGCGCAGGTGTCGCCGCGCGACCTTGAAAGCCGGCGACTCGAGGCGGAACTGTTCGCGGCGCGGGGCCGGCGCGATCAATCGCCGGCGTGGTGGTCCCGGGCAGCCGATTCGTTCCGGGCGTGCGTGGAGTTGTATCCGACCAGCGCGACGCTGCACGCTCGACTGGCGGACTCGCTGTGGCAGGCAGGCAACACGGAAGCGGCCCAGCAGGAAATGCAGCGGGCGCTCGAGTTGGACGCGGGCACGCCACACGTGGACAAAAAGCTCTCGAATGACGAACGCGCGGTGATCATGCAGCGGCTCGATCGCGACAAACGAGGGACCCTGGAGCAAGGGTGACAAGGGCATCGCGACCCAGTCGCCGCCACGTCCGTCCATTCGCAGGGGTACATACCCGTAATTGCATTCGTCGCTCGCTTAACCCGCAGCCGCAGGCGAGGTCGGCATCGTGCGAATTGCACGGATCAAACACGACCTCGCCTGCGGCTGCGGGTTAAACGAGCGAGGCGCAGCTACGGGAATACACCCCATTCGGAGCCCCGCCTTGCAAGCAGTTGATGCCCAATTAGAATGACGTAGTCATGATCCATCATCTTCCGAATACTGGCTGAGGTGATCCGAGGAGAAGACGTATGAAGCGACTTGTCGGCGTCGTTGTTGTTGTAGCGGTCGCATCCTTTCTGGCTTGGGGGCGTTTTCGTTCGCCGGGCGAAGAACCGAGCGAATCGGCTGGCAACGGCCAGTTGGAGCTACCCAAGCCGCCCAAGGGCCCGCCGCCCAAGGCTGTGCTCGACGTGACTGAGTTCGACTTCGGAACCATGGACCAGCAGCAGAAAGGCACGCACGTCTTCAACGTGAAGAACGAGGGTGAAGGGGATCTCGAGCTGCGCATCGCCAACACATCGTGTGGTTGCACGAGCGTCAAGCTGGCCCACTTGTTGTGGGAACCGAAGAAGGGTTTGCCGCCGACCGAGGCGATCCGGGTTCCACCGGGCCAGTCAGCCGCCGTTGAAATGTCGTGGGACACAGAGCTTCGGGCGGGCGATTTTCGCACCAGCGCCAAGATACTGAGCAACGACGTAGCGTTGCCTATTGTCGAGACATTTGTCTCGGGCAAGATTGTCGCCTTCGTAGAACAGACCCTGATTCAGGTTCAGTTCGACGAAGCCCGCAGCAGCGAATCGACCACTCAGAGCATGTACGTGTATTCGAGAAAACTGGACAACCTGGAACTCACCGGGTTCGACACATCGAACGAACTGATCACAGCGACGTTCGAACCGGCGACTGCAGACTATCTCAGCCTCATGGAAGCAAAAAGCGGCGCTAAAGTGATCGTGGAGGTAAAACCCGGGCTGCCGATCGGCCCGTTCGGCGGCAAGCTCACACTCAAGACGAACTACGCCGAACGGCCGACGCTCGACCTCACGGTCGCCGGCCAGGTGGTCGGCGACGTGATCCTCACACCGGACGACCGCATAGATTTCCAAACCGTCAAGGTGAACCAAGGCGGCACGAAGAACCTGTTCATCAAGGTCCGCACGCCCGATCCGGTCGAGGTCAAAGTGGCCAAGGTGCCCGTTGCTTTCCTCAAAGTTTCGTTGAAGCCGTCCGAATCGGCAAAGAACTTCTATCGTCTGACCGTCGAGGTGCCGGCGGGGGCGCCGGGCGGCGACTTTCGCGGCACCATCGAACTGGAAACTACGCACGAGTCTGCCAAGCTGATCAAGATTCCGGTCCGAGGCAGCGTTAGTCAGTGACCAGGCCGCAGGAAAACGGAAGGAGCCGTTTGTGTACATTCGCTCGATTGGTATCGCGTTCGCTGGAATCGTCGCCACGGCAGTGGCCTGCGTCGTCTGTTCGGGCGGCAACCCAACCCCGCCTCAAGGGAAACCAACGGCCAAGCTGGACCAGCGCCTGGAGTTGTTTCGCGACTGGCCGAAGCCCGACGCGGTCATTGTTTTTTCTGGTCAACAGTGGGGCTACCTCGAACCGTGCGGCTGCTCGCCTGAGTTCCAAAAGGGCGGACTCGCCCGCCGCATGACGTTCATTCGCAGCTTGAGCCAGCGGCAATGGCCGACGCTCTGCCTCGATCTCGGCGGCGTGCTCGACAACCACAGCCGGCAGACCGCTCACATCAAGTTCGTCGCCGGCGCCGAACAGGCTGGGGCCAAAATGGAAGTGGCCCTGCTAGCCATGCAACGAATGCGCTACACCGTGTTAAACATCGCTCCCGAAGACATCGCCGTACGCAACGGCTTTGTCGGTCTCATGGGAATGCTGATCAACGTCGACAGGCCAGCCGAGCCGCGCGTCGTCAGCTTGAACTTGGACATTACCGAAGATTGGCACAAGGAGAAACTTGTCTACCCGGCGTTCGTCCGCCAAGTGGGAAACACCCGGGTAGGCGTCGTCGGGTTGGTCGGTGACAAGCACAAAGATCAGATGGCCGACCCTGAGATTCGGCGATGGATGCCGCCTGCCGACGTGCTTCAGCAGAAGCTGCCCGAGCTGAAACAGGCCTCGGACCTGCAAGTGGTGCTGCTCTACGGTCCGATCTCGGAGGCCCAGGCGCTGGCCGCCAAGTTCCCTGACCTCGACGTGATCATCCACACCTACGACGCCGACGAACCGACGAGCAACGCCGAATGGGCCAACAATGGCAAGACCATGCTCGTGACGATCGGCGCTCAGGGCAAGTACACCGGCGCGATCGGGGTATTCAGCCAGGGCGAGCGAATGCGCTACCAACTCGTGCCGCTCGACGACCGATTTGAGCATGACAAGGAGATTCGCAAGCTGCTCGACGAAGATCTCATCGAAAAGTACCGTGAGCTGAAACTGGTGGAAAACGCGCCGCGGGTGCCCTACCCCGACGGACCGCAGTTGCGTTTTCTCGGCTCCGATGCGTGCAAACAGTGCCATCCAAACGTGTTCAAGTTCTGGAAGGGTACGCGCCACGCGCATGCACTCGAGACATTGGTGAACGGTCACGAAGAGCAAGGCAAGCGGATCGCCCCCGGCAAGCACGTGAACCCCGAATGTGTCAGTTGTCATACCACGGGATTCTTCTACACCGGCGGCTACGACGGCCTGCCCAACACGGCGCACCTCAACGGCAACGGCTGCGAAAACTGCCACGGCCCCGGCAGCGAGCACGTGAAGATATACCTGAACCTCGACGCCACCGACGAAGACCGCGCCCGCGCCCGCAGATTGGTGCGAACCAAACCGCAAACCAAGGATCACAACCTGTGCGAGCGCTGCCACGATCACGATAACGATCCGGGATTCGACTTCGACGAGCGTTGGGCCGACGTCGAACACGGCGAACCCGCCGGCGAGGACGAGAAACTCTGGCCCGCCATTCGCGAAATGATCCGCGGCGCGAAATAGCTGGACCGTTGAACCGTTGAGCCGTTGCACCGGTTCAACCGCGCATCGGGATTCAACCACAAGGGGCACAAAGAACACAAAGAGGAAGCGATCGTGACGAGAAGATCCCCCTGTGTGCTCTTTGTGCCCTTTGTGGTTCCGTTCCCCGAGTGAGTAGCGGCAATCTTGTTACGCGAAACCAAATCCCCCCCTCCAGCGTCTTATCTGCAAAGCCCATGAAGCTCACACGCTTAGCCCCGCGGGCCGAGGCGGCGGACGACGGCGAGGCTGCTCGTTCGCTCGTGCAAGCGTTTGCGCTCTATCAGGACGAACTGCTCGGAACGCTGTTTCACCTGGTGGGCAATGTCGAGGACGCACGCGACGCACTTCAAGAGACTTTCGTCAAGTGCTGGCGCAACCGCGACGGACTGAGCGTAGTCGAGAACCTCAAGGCATGGATATTCCGCGTCGCCCTAAACACGGGCCGCGACCTGAGACGAGCGACCGGGCGACGTCGCCGGCTGCTGCAAGAAGGAGCGCACGAGATGCTGGTCACCACAGAACGGCACACGCGGTCTGAACTCGAAGACGCTGAGGAGCTCGCACTTGTCCGTCGCGCCGTCAGCGACCTGCGTCCCGAGGAACAGGACGTCTTCCTGCTCCGCCAGAATGCCGGACTGACCTACGACCAGATCGGCCGCGAGTTGGGCATCCCGCCCGGCACCGTGCGAACGCGCATGCGGCTGGCGATTGCGAAACTGAGGGCCGCGCTCGCGGCGCAATGACATTCGAGAACCACTGCCCTCGCGGCAGACTCCACGGGAGACGCCATGAACCAACTCAACGACGAACTGCACCAGCAACTGCTGGAGCTGACCTACGACCTCTTGGGCGACGACGAGGCCGCGGCGCTGCGGCGACGCATCGAAAGCGATCCGGATGTAGCCCGCGCGTATGCCGCGGCTCAGCACCGGGCCAAGCTGTTCGAGGCGGCGGCGCGATTGCACGTGCCTCGCCTGCAATTGGCTCGGCCGGATGGCGGCGGCGCGGTCGTCGACGAACCCGGCTTGAGCGCCGCCCGCGCGAGTGGCCTGTCGTCAGAACTGCCAGCGAGTGCGTCGCGAGGGCGAGTGTGGGCGAGCGGTCTCAAGTGGGTCGTGGGCCTGGCCGCGGCCGTACTAGTAGTCATCACCGCGAGCGGCTACGCACGGCACCGCGCGCAGGTCGCCGACATTGCGGACGAACATCTGCGACTAGTCGTGACCGGGCCGGCCAAGGTCGCCGCGGGCCTGACCAACCAGTTCACCGTACAGACGACTTCCGTGACCGGCGAGCCGCTCGATGTCGACGTCCAGTACGCTGTTCACGCGCCGGACGGCACAACGCTGCTCGAAAAGACGCAACACACCGATGCCAGCGGCCAGGTGATCGCCGCCGTGCCGCCCGACGTGTCGCTGCCCAACGGATCGCGGTTCGAGGTGCTCGCCGTACACCACGGCAAGCTGACGCGCATGCACTCGCAGCTCGCGGTCGACGAGCGACGGTTCGTGACTCAGCTTGCTCTCGACAAGCCGCTCTATCAGCCGGGCGAGACTGTGTTCTACCGCTCCCTGACGCTGGGTCGATTCGGACTGGACACGCCGCAAGAGACGCCGATTCACTTCGAGATTCGCGACCCATCGGGCGCCGTCGTGGCCGGTTCGGAACTCGAGGGCGTCACGGACCGCGGCGTCGGCAGCGGGTCGTTTCAGCTCCCGCCGAACATCGCCGGCGGCCGGTTCACGCTGGTCGCGCGGGCGATCGACGACGCGTTCCCCGAAGAGCAGCGGCCGTTCTTCATCCGACGCTACCGACTGCCGCGGCTCAAGAAGGAACTCGAGTTCACTCGCGACAGCTACGCGCCGGGCGATCGGGTCGTGGCCGACTTCGCGGCGACCCGGGCCGAAGGCGGCGCTGTGGCGGGCGCGACACTGCGCATCACCGCGACTGTCGACGGCCAAAACGTCCACCAGGCAACCGCGCAGGCCGGGCCGGCGGGCGCGTTTCAGATTGAATTCCAACTGCCCGCCGCGATCGACAAGGGCGACGCCCAGCTTGCCGTCGTCGTGGACGATGGCGGCGCGGCTGAGACGATCGCCAAAACAATTCGCATCAACCTCGGCAAGGTCGACGTCCGCTTCTTCCCCGAAGGCGGCGACTTGGTCGCCGACTTGGACAACCGCGTCTACTTCGTCGCGCGTAACCCCGGCGGCGAGCCGGTCCACATCGAGGGCTACGTCGTCGATGGCCAGGGCCGCGAGGTCGCCAAGGTCGAGACCGCGCACAAGGGCATGGGTTCGTTCGCCTTCGCGCCGAAGCGGGGCGAGACCTATTCGCTGAAGATCGCCAAGCCGGCCGACGTGATCAGCCAGCCGCGTCTGCCCGACGTGAACACCGAGCGGCACGTGGTGCTGGCCACGGGCGCCGGCGTATTCGAGCCGGGTCGCTCGATCGAACTCGACGTTCGCGCCGGTAGGTCGGACCTGCCGCTGGTCGCATCGGCGTACTGCCGCGGCGTGCAGGTCGGCCAGCAGGCGCTCGTCACGCGGCTCGGCTCGAACCGGCTGGCCGTGCCGATCGCCGCCGAGGCCGCGGGCGTCGTGCGTCTCACGGTGTTCGACTACAGCGCGCAGCCGCCGCGGCCGGTCGCCGAGCGGCTCGTCTATCGCCGCCCCGACCGGCGGCTCGACGTGCGCGTCGCCGGCGAGAGCGAGTCGTATTCGCCCGGCGACCCGGTGCAGGTGTCGCTCATGGTGACCAACGAGCGCGGCGAGCCGACTCCGGCCGTGCTCGGCGTCGCCGTCGTGGACGACGCACTCCTGAAGATGGCCGACGACGACACACCGCAGATGACGACTCACTTCTACCTCACGACCGAGGTCGAGAAGCCCGAAGATCTGGAGAAGGCCGACTTCTATCTGTCGGCCGAGGCCAAGGCCCCGGCCGCGCTTGACCTGCTCTTGGGCACGCAGGGTTGGCGACGTTTCGTCGAGGCGCAGATCAGCGACCCGCAGTTCGCGGCGACCGGCGGCGCGGAACTGACTCGGCTCGCGTCGCTCGATGGCCACATCACGCCTCCCACGATGTTCGACAACCTGACTGACGCTCAAAGTGAATACCAAGCTCACCTCGCCGCGCACTCCGCCAAGCAGCAGCAGGCGCTCGAGCGGCTCGGCGCCATGAGTTTAGCGGGCGGCCTCGTCGTTGCGGTTGCCGCCGTACTGCTCACGATGCTGCGTCTGGCCCCGACCGTTCGATTCTGCGTCCCGACTCTCGCCGCCGCGACCGCGTGCCTGCTGGTTGGCCTGTTTTGGATGAACCCGCAGCCGCACCAGCCACTCCAGTTCGCATCGGCCGCGTTCGAGAGATTCTTGGTCCGGAGGGAGCCGGAGCCGGCGGCGGCCGCAAGTCCGAAAGCCGCACCCGAGTTGGCCAAGATGGCCAACGACCAACTGGCCGCCGAGCAGGCCAAGGTGCACCAGCGATTGGCCGAAGCGGTCAGGTTGGTCGCGGAAGGGCGTGACGGCGTCAAGGACGAAGCTCTGGCGGGGCTGAATATGCTCTGGGCTAAAGGTGCCGACCACAATTTCTTTTGGGACAAAGAGTTCAAGGGAAAACTGCGGGGTGAACCAGCCGAGGATGCGTTCCTGGCCAAGTTCGCCAACCGGTTCGACAAGTTAGACGCGCGGGCCGGCAAGCGGCAGGCCATGCTGGAGGCGCTTGAGCAGGAAAAACTCGGCCTGCGTCAACTTGGCGAGCTGCGCCGTGAACTCGGCCGCGCGAAGCAGCTTGGTGACGAGGCGAATCTTTTCGGGGCGGCCGCGCGGTTGCAACTAGGTCTGGAGCGCTACCGCTTCACCGTGCGCGAGTACGCGCACAAACACAGCGGCGGCGAGCCTGGCGTGCGCAGCGACTTTGCCGAGACCGTGTTCTGGCACCCGATGCTCATCACCGACGCCGACGGCCGGGCGACGGCGCGGTTCGACCTGTCCGACTCGGTCACGACGTTTCGCGTGCTCGCCGACGCGCACAACGGCGCGGGCCGAATCGGCGTTGGCACGGGCGAGGTCGTCTCGCGCATCCCGTTCACCATCGAGCCGAAGCTGCCGCTCGAGGTCAACGCCGGCGATCGCATCGAGTTGCCAGTCGCGATCGGCAACGACACGCGCGGCGAACTGCCGGTGACGCTCACCCTTTCGGCCGGCGACCAAATGGCCATCGAAGGCGACGCGAAGCGGACGCTCGTGCTCGGACCAGGCACGAGATCGCGCGAGCACTTCACGCTGAACGTCCTCGGCCGCAGCGGCTTCGCCGACATCGAGGTCCGCGGCGCCGCCGGGCGACTGGCCGACGCAAAGAAGCAGACGATCGCGGTCGTCCCGGCCGGTTTCCCTGCGCTTCAATCGCACGCTGGCCGGCTCGAAGGCGACCATCGCGTGACGTTGACGCTGCCCGACACGATCGTGCCCGGATCGCTCGAAATCTCGCTCGCCGCGTTCCCGTCCACGCTTGCCGACTTGCAGAAGGGAGTCGAGAGCATCCTGCGCGAGCCGTACGGCTGCTTCGAGCAGGCGTCGACGTCGAACTATCCGAACGTGCTGACGATGCAGTACATGCAGGAGCACAAGGTCGCGGACCCCGAGATCACGCGCCGCGCCCGCGAGCTTCTGAAAAACGGCTACGCCAAGCTGACCGCCTACGAGTGCAAGGAGCGCGGCTACGAATGGTTCGGCGGCGATCCCGGCCACGAGGCGCTCACGGCGTACGGATTGATGGAGTTCCGCGACATGGCCGAAGTCTACCCGGTCGATCGGCAGATGATCGAGCGGACGGCCGCGTGGTTGCTGGCGCGTCGCGACGGCAAGGGCGGTTTTCAGCGAAACCCGCGGGCGCTCGATAGCTTCGGCGGCGCACCGCCACACATCACCGACGCCTACATCGTCTGGGCGCTCACCGAGTCGGGCGAACAGAACATCGCGACGGAGATCGCGCACGTGATTGAACTCGCCAGAAAGTCGGACGACCCGTACCTGGTCGCACTCGCCGCGGCCAGCGCGGTGAACGGCGGGCAGCACGCGGCCGCGAAGGAGCTACTCGACAAGCTCGCCGAATCGCAGGCCGGCGACGGGCGGCTCGACGGCAAGGAAGGCTCGATCACGCGGTCGGGCGGAATATCGCTCACGGCCGAAACGACGGCGCTGGCGGCGCTGGCGTTCCTCAAGGTCCCGACCTACCACCAAAACGCCGACAAGGCCGTCGAGTGGATCGTCGCGCATCGCCAGGGCGGCGGCTGGGGTTCCACTCAGGCGACGATCCTCGCGCTCAAGGCGCTCGTCGAACACTCAAAGGCGAACCGCAAGACAGTCAGCGGCGGCGAACTGATCGTCAGCCGCGACGGCGAAGCGATCGGCCACGCGCCGTTTGGTGCCGGCCACGACCGCGAGATTTCCATCGCCGACCTGGCGACGAAGCTCCGGCCGGGCGACAACCACCTAACGATCCGGCTCACCGGCGACAACGCGATGCCTTACGCGCTCGACGTGCGCTACCGCGTTGCGACGCCGGCCAACCACGCCGACTGCCCAGTCCGGCTGACGACCAAGCTCGCCGGCGGCGCGGTCCGCGCCGGCGACACCGTCGCGCTCCACGCCGAACTCGTGAACACAACCGACCGTGGTCAGCCAATGACGATCGCCATCCTCGGCCTTCCCGCCGGCCTGCAGCCGCGGGCCGACCAGCTCGAAGAACTGAAGAAGGCCGGCACGATCGACTACTACGAAACCCGCGCCCGTGAGGTGATCTGCTACTGGCGCTCGCTCGCGCCGGCTAGGAAAGTCGCGATCAAGCTCGACCTCGTCGCCGAATGGCCCGGTCGCTACACCGGCCCCGCCTCGCGCACGTACCTCTATTACACCGCCGAGCAAAAACACTGGACTGAACCGCTGGCCATCGAGATCGGGCGGTAGAGTGCTCACGCCCGCGCGGGCGGCTCGATCTCCAACAGTGTGTACGGGCACAGCATGAGGGCGTAGACCTTGCCGGTCTGAGCCTGCGAGACGCCGAGGATCACGTGCCGTGTCGTCCAGGTGCCGTCGGCCAGTTTGGCCAGGCCACTGTGAAACGGCAGCGGCTTGCCGTCCTTGCCGGTGAACTCGGTGTAGTCCGGGTTGCGGACCGAAACGCAACCGAGGTCGGTGGGCGACTTGTCGCCGGCGCGGTAGGTGACCAGGTGTAGCAGGTTGGTCACTTCGGGCGTGCCCTCCTCGGTGATCGCGCTCCACACGTCGCCCTTGGGGCCGACACACATCGCGCGGCAGTCGACCGCCTTCGCGCCGGCGACGAGCGGGCCCAGGCTGCGGCCGGGGATCGCGTCGCCGGTCGCCGTCAGGTCGTAGCTGAACAGTCCGTTGCAGGTCATCGGCTCGGCATACAACGTCTTCCCGTCGGGAGTGATGTCCCAGTTGATCGGGTCCGGCGTGGGTAGGTTCAGCCGGTGTTCGGGCGCGGGCGGTTTGCCGTCGATCGTCTGCTTGAGACGCTCGAGCTTGTCGGTGCGCGGGTCGTAGCGCGCGATGTCGCCGCCGAGGATCGGGTGATAGGCCCGGCCAAGATGGTCGATCACGATGAATCCGAAGAAGTGTTCGGTGTCCATCAGCGTCCGGTACTTGCCGGTGTTCAAGTCGAGGATCAAGAAGATCGAGTTCTCGCCCGGCCCTGGTCGGTGGTCCGAGCAGGTTGAGACGTAGGCGATGCCGCGCGATTCGTCGGGCGTGATGCTGTTGATGCCGTGATGCGGCACCGGGATCGGGTACACCTTGGTCTTGCCCGTGGCCGGGTCGTAGACCATCGGGTAGCCGCCGGGGTAGTCCTCGCGTTTTTCCTTGTCGGACGGGTAGCCTTGCTTCGTGCCAAAGTAGATCTTGCCGCTGGCGCCGACGTTGTTTCGCGTGTGGATCTTGGCCTGCGAGGCAAAGCCCTTGGCGTTGGTGCCGATCTCCTTGTGAGCGTCCACGACGACGGCCATCGCCTTCTTCGCGGGATCGAACTCGACGAGCCAGGCGTTGACGGCGTTGGCGTGCGTGCCGACGTAGAGTCGCCCGTTGTGTCCGGTGATGATCGAGAAGTAGCCCTCGCCCTCGGGCGCGGTCTCCTTGGGCACACAGTAGGCTGTGGCCGGCAGCCATTTCCGCGCGGGCGCCTGAGCGGCCCGCACGCTGCCGAGGCCGCCTCCCAACGAAACCGCCGCGAGGCCCAAACTCATCTCGGCCAGATGCTCTCGTCGTGTCGTGTGTCGCATCGGTGAGTCTGCGTGTTACGGTGCAATGGTGAGCAGTTGATTCGCCTTCACGGCTTTGCGTTCGAGCCGGCCCTTGCCGTGCGGCAGAACAATCTCGATGTCGCACGCCGGCAGCGAGCCAAGCCCGAAGTGAGCGATCGCTTCTTGGCCCGATGCGTAGCCGTAGCCGACGGCGATCTCGCGGACGGCCAAGAGCGCGTCGCGCTGGCCGAGCTTGCCGGCCGGGTAGACGCGTACCACCGAGCCGATGCCCATGCGGTTCACGCCGGGCTGACCGTTGACGGCGATTTGCAGCCAGTTGCCCGCCGCTGTTTCGTTGCGCAAGAGCAGCGAGCGCGAGTTCACCCACCAGTTGGCCAGAAACAGATCGAGCCGGCCGTCGCGGTCGTAGTCGGCCGACGGGCCGGGGGCGGTGTACACGATCTTGCCTTCGCGTTCCATCCGCGCGAAGAACGCGCCGACGTCGCCATCCTTCTTGTCGGCCTCGGTCGGGAAGTCGTTGACGGCGAGCGCCTCTTCGCGAAACTGCGGCAGGCCGCCGCTCACGCCACGGCCGCGGAAGATCACCGGATGGGTCTTGCCGCCCGCGAACTTCACGATGCTTGTATAGATGTCTGGCCAGCCGTCGTTGTCGAAGTCCTGGATCTCGACGTGCGGGCTTTTCATCGGCAGCGGCACGAGTCCGACCGAATCGGTGACGTCCTCGAATCGCGGCAGGCCCCCGTCGACGCCGCGGTTCAAGAACAGCCGCACCGCCACACCGCCGGTGTACCACGGCCGGTCGCAGTGCGAGCCGATCACGATATCGACGAGCCCGTCGCGATTCACATCGCCCATGCACACGCCGCACGTCGTGTCGTCGGGCGTGTCCTTGTACGTCCACGGAAAACTGCCGTGCGCCGCGGGCAGTTCGCGAAACTTGCCGGCGCCGTCGCTCAGGAACAGCCGGTTGCCGTGATGCCGGCCGCCGAACATCAGGTCGGGCCAAGTGTCGCCGTTGACGTCGCCGGCGGCCACGCCGAACCCGGTGACCTTGTCGGGCAGTCCGGCCTTGCTGGTGTAATCTTCGAACTTCAGTCCGCCGAGATTGCGATACAGTCGCGAGCGGCTCGTGCCGCCCTGGAAGAAACACTCGCCGACGATGAGGTCGAGCAGCGTGTCGCCGTCGGCATCGAACACGGCGACGCTGCGGCAGGCGAACCCGCGCGGGCACGCACCTGTCGCAGCCGACACGTCGGTGAACTTGCCGCCGCCGTCGTTGCGGAACAGCGCGTTCGGGGTCTGAAAGTGCGGCTGCCCCGGGTACTCGATCGCGTGGTTCGTCGTGTACAGGTCGAGGTCGCCGTCGTTGTCGAGGTCGGCGAAGACGGCCCCGTTCGATCGGCCGACGATGCGCAGGTGCGGCTGTTCGTCGAGCACAAACTTGCCGCGTACGTTTCGGAAGAACTGGTTGGGCTTCGACGCATACGGCACCGGGTCGCCGCCGAACGTACCGACATAGAGGTCGGGCCAGCCGTCGCCATCGGCGTCGCCCCAGCCGACTCCGTGCCCGGCGATCTTGCTCACCGCCGGAAACAGCCCAGCCTCATCGCCCACGTCGCGAAACACCAGCGGCCCGTCCGCGCGGGCCGGCGCCGGCCACGCGGCCGACAGCATCACGGCCGCAAGCCCCGAAATCACGTAACGGGTTGCGCGGCGGCGGACACCGCGAGCCTGACAAGACGCACTGCACAGGAGCGGCATGAGCAAGGACCTCCAATCTCGGGTTTTGGTAGCCGGTCGGTGACGGCGGGATCGGTTCCTTGGTGGGCAGGTTAACTCATCACCTCGGCCAGTGCCACGAGTCGGCGGCGCTGCGACCATACCTGTTTCACGGCGGCATTCACCACGCAGCCGTCAGGCCATCTGCCCGTAACGAGATCGACGATGTTCCCGGCCGACTGGATGGCCATGTCTTCGTTCGACTGAGTATCGACGCCGCCCATGTGCGGCGTGACCAGCACGTTTTCCAGGCGCAGCAGCGGATTATCGGCCGGCGTCGGCTCCACGGCGAACACGTCGAGGCCGGCGCCTGCAAGATGTCCGGACTCGAGCGCGGCCAGCAGGTCAGACTCGACGACCAGTCCGCCACGAGCCGTGTTCACGAGGTAGCTGCCAGGCTTCATGCGTGCCAGCGTCGCGCGATTCACGAGACCGCGCGTCTCGTCGGTAAGCGGCACGTGCAGTGAAACGAAATCGGCGCGGGCAAGCAGTGCGTCCAGATCGACCAGTTCAATCGCGTGCCGGCGTGAGAATTCAACGTCTGGGGCCTGCTCGCAGGCCAGCAGGTTCATGCGAAACGCGGCGGCGCGGACGGCTACGCTGCGACCGATGCGGCCCAGCCCCACCAGACCCAGCGTCTTGCCGCGCAGCGGTGCCAGCGGAACGCGCGACCACTGGCCCTGGCGCACGCTGCGGTTCTGCGACACGAGCGACCGAGCGAGCGATAGCAGCATGGCCATCGTGTGTTCGGCCACGGCCTCGTGATTGCCCGCCGGTGTGATGGCGACCACCACGCCGTGTCGCGTGACGGCGTCGAGATCGATCCGATCGACGCCGACGCCGGCCCGCGAGACGACGCGCAGCCTGGGCGCAGCCGCCAGCACTCGCTCGTTGTACGGTTCGCTGCCGGCGATCGTGGCGTCGATGCCGTCGAGCGCCTCGATCGTCTCGGCCTCGGTCGACATCTCCGGCCGGCGCGGGTAGCGAATCTCGAACCCCGCCGCGCGCAGCAAGTCCACGTGCGGGCCGGGCTGGTGGAACAACACGCCAGGTACGATCAACACGGTGGGCTGCAACGCTCAAGCGGTCTTGCGCACAAACTTCTGAAGCGAGTGGCAGGTGGGCGAGACCAGGCCGTGATTGCCGCCGGCCGACATGACGACCTCGCCGACATACAGGTCGCCGTGCGAATCGCCCCAGATGTCGTGCGGCGCAAAAAAGTCGCCCGGCGCGCACGGATTGTCTCCGCCGCCCCACCGGGCGACCAAGTTGCCCTCGCGCGTGAACACGCTGACTCGGCCGCCCGGCGGGTTCGCTGGGGCGGTCATCCACGGAAACAGGCCGGCCCGAAAGCCGGTCTCGGCCACGAACACGCGGTCGGCGTCGCCGCCCGATCGCGCATCGATGAACACCTCCATCGGTCGAGCGACGTCGGTCCACTGAGTCACGAACTCGCCGCGCGGCGAGAACAACTGCACGCGGCTGTTCTCGCGGTCGGCGACGTAGACTATGCCCGCACGGTCCACGGCGATTCCGTGCGGCAGATTGAATTGGCCCGGCCCGTCGCCCGGCTCGCCCCACGAAAACAAGAGCCGCCCATCGGGCGAAAAACAGTGGACGCGCGCGTTGCCGTAGCCGTCGGTCACGTACAGCCGCCCGTCGGGCGCGATCGCCAGGTTCGTCGGCAGATTGAACGGCGGACCGCCGCGCCGGATCGTGCGATAGTCGATGCCGACCACGCCCGTCTCAGACGGCCGGCCGCTGGCGCCGAGCGTCATGAGCAGACTGCCGTCGACCGAAAACTTACGCACCGTATGGTCGCGGTCGTCGCTGCAATACACCGCGTCGTCGGGACCGATGTGAATGCCGTGCGGCCGTTGAAAGACGCCCTCGCCCCACGACGCGAGGAAATTGCCGTCGCGATCGAACACGATCACCGGGTGTTCGCCGCGGTTGAACACATACACGCGGTCGCGCGAATCGGTCGCCACCGCGGCCACTTCTACAAAGCTCCAGCCGCTCGGTAACTTTTCCCACCGATCGAGCGCCTCGTAGCGCACGTCGCCGTTCATCGCAGAGTCCTCCAGACCTACGGCCCCGCAGGATTGTGTCAGGCCCGCCTGCAAACCGCAACCCGGTTGAGTGGTTATGCCACCTAGCGAGCGGGGGATGTGAAGCCTCCGATTCTCCGCTGAAAACCGAGGGCTGACGCCGGCTGACGCCCCCGCTTGCCAAACGGTATCACGACCTACCATCGAGTTTGATCGTAGCCGGCGATCGGATACACTCGGCTGGGCGGCGTGATTGTCTCCGCGGAGTGACGCGATGTTTGCGATCGAAGATCGATCGACGCGACTGTGCGACGGCGTGACGCGACGCGACTGGCTGCGCGTCGGCGGCCTCGGTGCGCTGGGGCTGTCGCTGCCGTCGTTGCTCGCGGGCCGACAGGCGGCCCAGGCGGCGGTCGTGCCGACGGGCGGCCGGGCCAAGTCGTGCATCGTCGTCTTCCTGCTCGGCGGCCCGCCTCAGCAGGAAACCTGGGACCCTAAGCCCGATGCCCCGGCCGAGGTCCGCGGCGAGTTCAAACCGATCGCGTCGGCCACACCCGGCCTGGTGGTCGGCGAGTTGATGCCGCGCACCGCCGCACTGACCAATCACATTGCCGTCCTGCGCGCGATGTCGTCCAACGACAACGCTCACTCGTCGGGCGGATACTGGATGCTCACCGGCTACCCACACACGCCGATGAACTCCGAGAACGCCAAACCCGGTTTCCCGAACGACTGGCCCTGCTTGGGTGCGGTCGTCAGGAAACTCCGCCCGCAGCGCGGCTCGTTGCCCGCGGCGGTGACGCTGCCCGAAGACATCTGGAACACCGGACGCCTGCCCTGGCCCGGCCAGGACGGCGGCTGGCTCGGTCGCAAGGCCGACCCGTGGCTGCTCGTGTGCGACCCCAACAAACCCGACTTCGAGTTGCCGGGACTTGAATCGACCGCCGAGTTGCCGGCGCTGCGCGTCGACCGACGCCGCTCGCTGCTCACCGCAGTCAACCGGCATCTCGACGCGGCCGATCGCGGAGGCGTCGCGCGGAACTGGGACTCGATTAGTCAGCAGGCGTTCGACCTGCTCCGGTCGGCCAAGGGTCGCGGCGCGTTCAACCTCGACGACGAGCCGCCCGCCGTGCGCGATCGCTACGGACGCAACCGATTCGGTCAGAGCATGCTGCTGGCTCGCCGACTCGTCGAGGCTGGCGTCGCGCTGGTGCAGGTCAACTGGCAACGCTGGGAGACCGACACGGCCGAGGCGCCCGCCTGGGACACACACGCGAAGAACGCCGAGCGACTCAAGAAGGACCTGATGCCCCCGATGGACTTGGCCTACTCGGCGCTGCTCGAGGATTTGCTCGCCCGCGGACTGCTCGACGAGACGCTGGTGGTCTGGATGGGCGAGTTTGGGCGCACGCCGAAGATCAACCCGCGCGGCGGCCGCGATCACTGGGGTCACGTCTATTCGGTTGCGTTGGCCGGCGGCGGTGTGGCCGCGCGTGACCGCGTGTTCGATTTTTTTTCGGATGCGTTTCAATTGGAGTCGATCACTCCGCCCTGGCTACAATTCGCCGTGCTGACTCCAGCGCCAATTCGCATCGAGGCCGGGACGATCATCGACTATCGTCTTCGTCTGCACGGCGTTCCGATCCGCTGGCAGAGTCGCATCAGCGTGTGGGAGCCGCCACGGCATTTCGTGGACGAGCAGACGCGCGGCCCGTATCGCCGCTGGCGCCACGAGCATATTTTTGAAGCGGTTGACGGCGGCACGCTCTGCAGCGACATTGTCGATTACGCCGTGCCCGGCGGATGGCTGATCGACGCACTCGTTGTGCGCGGCGATGTTCTCAAGATCTTCCGTTTCCGGCAGGCGCGACTTCGGGAACTGTTCCCCGCGTCCGATCTGTCGTGGGACAAGGCCCCTTTG
Source organism: Planctomycetia bacterium (assembly GCA_036758585.1). Lineage (GTDB taxonomy): Bacteria > Planctomycetota > Planctomycetia > JALXBF01 > JBGPMX01 > DAIOWH01. The sequence goes on along the minus strand of DAIOWH010000009.1, from coordinate 8,101 downwards.
CGGTCGACCGGCGACCTGAAATTGCGGGAGGTCTCAAGCACGTGAGCGTCAACCGCTCGCGCGTGCAAAGCAGATAGGACAGCCGTGCATTCTCGATGAATGTGAGACTCAACCGTGACCACAATGTTGCTTGCCCTGTCGTTCACCGCCGCGATTCAAGAACAGGCCGATGCCGCAAAGACGGCTGCTCGCACGGTTTTGCCGGCCGGGATTCAACGGTATGAACTCGGTCGGCGAACGCGGCAGATGGAACGAGCCTGGATCGCTTGTTCGGATGCGGATCGCCGGCGCGAGGCAATCCCGATCGTGCAGAACGCGGTCACCGGGTTCTTTTCGATGAACCTGGCCGGTGTCGCCCGATCGCTCGATGAGGCGGGCGCCGTATTGCGCGGCGAGACTCGGTCGCCCGCCCAGTGCTGGGCCGACGCGATCGTCGTGTCCGTCTCGCCGCGCGTTGTCAGTACGGGGCCGTCGACGATTCGCGTCCACTGCGACATTTTCTACGCACCGAGCGTCGATCGCCCGACCATGAATCTCACCCTGTCCCTTGGCGAAACGACACTCATGGACCGGCCGTTCACCGGCACGTTCGACGATGACGTTGAATTGCCCGCGGGTCAGCCGGGCGATTGGGCGATGACCGTCCGTGCCGTAGCGGGGGGCGAGGTCGTGCGAGAGTGGCCGATCGGAATCAGCCGGGTAAGCGACCTGGAAAGACGATTGGAGCAACTTGCGGCGGACCTCGCGTCGCCTGGGGCGGAGAGAAATCCGATCGAACTCGCGACGGCTCGATACCTGGCGGATTTGCTCAGCCGGCTGGCGCGTGGCGAAACGCTCGAAACGGATGTTGCTGCCTCGCGGCTTCTCGCTGAAGCGGAATCGCTCGTGCGCGCCGCCGCGAGCGAGTTGCCGGCACGCGAATCGCGCACGGGAGATTTCTACATCGCCGTGCCCATCGCCAAAGTGCCCGCCGCGGTGCGCGTCTACGCGCCGGATCGGGACGCGGAGGTGCTTGTCGTCGCCCTGCACGGTGCTGGAGGTAGTGCGAACATGTTCGCCGACGCGTACGGCGACGGGCTGATCGTGCGACTCTGCAAGGATCGCGGCTGGGCGCTCGCCGCACCAGGCTATCGCACTCCGCTGGACGACCTCTGGGCCATCGTGACGCCGATCCAGCAACGCATTGCCCCGAGCGCTCGGCGGCTCTTCGTGGTCGGCCACTCGCTCGGCGCGGTCACGGCATTGCGCATGGGCCAGATGAAACCCGAAGGCGTGCATGCGATCGCCGCGATCTCTGGTGGGTCGTTCGGCGACCTGGCGCCGCTCGCCCGCATGCCGGTATTCGTCGCGGCCGGCACGCTCGATTTCGGCAAGGCCGGATCAACCAGCGTGGCCAAACGACTCGAGGAACTCGGCGCACCCGTGCAAATGCGACTCTACGACTGCGAGCATTTGCTGGTCGTCCCTGATTCGCTGCCCGAAATCTTTCGTTGGCTCGACACGCTTGCTCAAGAGGAGGCGGACAGTGACCAGCAGTAAGGCGATTCGCATCGGCATCTCGCAGTGCCTGCTGGGTGCAAAGGTGCGCTACGACGGCGGACACAAGCACGACCGGTTTCTGACCGACACGCTCGGCGAGTTTTTCGAGTGGGTGCCAGTGTGCCCGGAAGTCGAAGTCGGCATGGGGACGCCGCGCGAGGCGATTCACTTGGTGCAACTGAGCGGGGATATTCGTCTGGTCGGCCGGGAGAGCAAGGCGGATCACACGGACGCGATGCGGAACTTCTCGCGGCGGCGGGTCGAGGAACTCGCGGGCGAAAAGCTCAGCGGGTTCATCTTGAAGAAGGACTCGCCGAGCTGCGGCTTGGAGCGGGTCCGGGTACATCACGGGCCTGGTCGAGTGACGCGATCGGGTCGCGGCCTGTTTGCGGCGGCATTGGCGGACCGGTTTGGAAATCTGCCGATCGAAGACGAAGGCCGGCTGTGCGATCCGCGGTTGCGCGAAAACTGGATCGAACGAGTGTTCGCGTACCACCGCCTCCAGACGCTGTGGGCCAGTCGCTGGCGGCTCGGCGACCTGGTCGCGTTCCACACGTCGCACAAGCTCGTGTTGCTGGCCCACTCGCCGACGGCGTACCAGCAACTCGGCCGGCTCGTCGCCGGGGCCAAGTCGCTGCCGCGCACCGAGCTGCGCGAACGCTACGAGCGCGAGTTCATGGAGGCCTTGGCGAAACTTGCCAGGCGCGGCCGGCACACCAATGTCTTGCAGCACATGGTCGGGTATTTCAGCGACAAGTTGGACGACGCGTCGCGCCGCGAACTGCTCGATTGCATTCACGACTACCGCGGCGGGCTGGTGCCGCTAATCGTGCCGGTCACTCTCGTCGCCCACTACGTGCGATTGTTCGACGTGGCGTATTTAAAGGGCCAAGTTTATCTGAAGCCGCACCCGAAAGAGCTGGCACTGCGAAACCATGTGTGAACATTACGGACGAAATCGAACGATTGTCGTGGTTCGCTCCGCGAACCACGACAACTGGTTGGAAGTACTGAACTCCTGAAATGCAACAAGACACCAACATCAGCCCACTGCCGCCATTGATTCTCGTGACGGGCGCGACCGGTTACGTCGGCGGGCGACTGCTCCGATCGCTTGAAATGGCTGGACATCGCGTGCGCTGCCTGGCTCGGCGGCCGGAGTTCCTGCGCGATCGCGCGGGGCCGGCAACGGAAGTCGTGCAAGGCGATGTGCTCGACGCGGAGTCGTTGCGCGCGGCGATGGCCGGTGTCAGCGTCGCGTACTACATGGTCCACTCGATGGGTTCGTCGGGCGAATTCGAGGACGAGGACCGGCGCGCGGCCCACAACTTCGGCGATGCCGCGCGGGCCGCGGGGGTGAAGCGGATCATCTACCTCGGCGGACTCGGCGACAGCAACGATCAGCTCTCGGCCCACCTGCGGAGCCGTCATGAGGTCGGCGAAATCCTGCGGTCGAGCGGCGTCCCTGTGATTGAGTTTCGCGCGTCGATCGTGATCGGATCGGGCAGCCTCTCCTTCGAGTTGATTCGGTCGCTCGTCGAGCGCCTGCCGGTCATGGTCGCCCCGCGTTGGGTTTCCGTGCCCGCGCAGCCGATCGCGATTACTGACCTTATTGCGTACCTGGCCGCCGCGATGGACCTGCCGCTGGAAGCGAGCCGCACCTTCGAGATCGGCGGCGCGGATTGCACGTCGTACGGCGGGCTGATGCGCGAGTACGCCAACCAACGCGGACTCGGTCGATGGATCATTCCGGTGCCCGTGCTCACGCCGCGACTCTCAAGTCTCTGGCTTGGATTAGTTACGCCAATCTACGCGCGGGTCGGGCGGAAGCTCATCGACAGCATGCGGCATTCGACGATCGTCAACGACACATCCGCACTCGACGCATTCCCCACCCGGCCGTGCGGCTATCGCGAGGCGATTGCCGCGGCGATGCGCAACGAAGACGCGGAACTAGCCGAAACCCGCTGGTCCGACGCCCTGTCCGCGGCCGGCCCGAACCGCAGTTGGTTCGGCGTCCGGTTCGGATCGCGGCTGATAGATTCGCGAGTCGCCGACGTTTCCGTGCCGCCCGATCGCGCCTTCCGTCCAATCGAGCGCATTGGCGGCCGAGCGGGCTGGTACTATGCCGACTGGCTGTGGCGGCTGCGCGGTGCGATCGACTTGTTGTTCGGCGGTGTTGGCATGCGTCGCGGCCGGCGCGATCCGGAACATCTGCGCGTCGGTGACACGCTCGATTGCTGGCGAGTCGAGGCGATCGAGCCGAGCCACCGGCTCCGGCTGGCAGCCGAGATGAAACTACCCGGCCGCGCCTGGCTCGAATTCGAAGTGACTGCGAACGACAGCGGCGGCTCACGCATCCGCCAAACGGCCGAATACGACCCGATCGGACTACTCGGCCGCGCGTACTGGTACGGCGTGTTCCCGCTGCACCAGGTCGTATTCGGCGGCATGTTGCGCGGGATCGCTGCGCGAGCCGAGTCGGATCACGACTCATCGCATGAATTACCCGCTCGACGCACGGTGGCCGCACAAGTTCTCGGACTGCTCGCGTCGGTCGGCATCTGCTTCGTCGCGGCGGGAATCGGCGGCCTGCTCACTGCCGCATCCGTGACCGATTGGTATCAGACCCTGGCCAAACCCGCGTGGACTCCGCCCGATTGGTTGTTCGGGCCGGTGTGGTCCGCGCTCTATTTCGCCATGGCCGTGGCGGCGTGGCTCGTGTGGCGACGTGCGGACTGGTCATCGAGCCGCGGCGCGCTTGGTCTGTTCGGAGTGCAACTGGCGCTCAACGTCGCCTGGTCCGGCTGTTTCTTCGCCATGCGGCGGCCGGGCCTCGCACTGATCGAACTGTTCATGCTACTCGCAGCGATTGTCGCGACCGGCGCCGCATTCTGGCGATTCTCGCGACTCGCCGCCGCACTGATGTTGCCCTACCTGGCGTGGAGCACATTCGCGGCGGGATTGAACTTCAGCATTTGGCGGATGAACTCGTAGGCGCGGCTGCGCCGCAATCAAGGGGTCGCGTGTACGACTTCACAAACATCGCGATGATCGAGAAGAGGACCGTACGCATGACTCCCCTTTTTTGGAACTACTGGAATTGATTATCCGAGAGGTCCAAGTGAGCCAGGTGCCTGAAATCCGTATTGCCGCGTGCAATGCGACCGCGGTACGAAACGATGGCGAATTCGTCTTGTACTGGATGATTGCGTTTCGGCGGACGCATTGGAATTTCAGCCTTCAGCGGGCGATCGAGTGGGCTGTCGAGTTGAAGAAGCCGCTGGTGATTTTCGAGCCATTGCGGATCGGGTATCGCTGGGCGAGCGACCGGCTGCACCGGTTTGTCATCGACGGCATGGCCGACAACGCGGCGCGAATCGCGGCGTTGAAGAATCGCGGCGTGTTGTATTTTCCGTATGTCGAGCCGGCACCGGACGCGGACAAAGGGCTGCTCGATGCCTTCGCCAAGCGAGCGTGCGTGGTCGTCACCGATGATTTTCCGTCGTTCTTTCTGCCGCGAATGGTGGCCGCCGTCGGGCCGCGATTGCCGGTGCGATTAGAGCGAGTCGATTCTAACGGATTGCTGCCGCTGCGCGCAACCGAACGAGTCTTCACGACGGCATTTTCGTTCCGAGCATTCTTGCAAAAGGAACTTCCGCGACATCTCGAGCAGTTCCCGCAACCAGCCCCGCTCGCGGGTCTGAAGCTGCCGGCGCTCAAGTCGCTGCCCGCCGAAATCGTACGGAGATGGCCGCAAGTCTCCGCGAAATTGATGGATGGCGACTCGGCTGAACTCGCGGCGCTGCCCATTGATCACTCGGTGCAAGTCGTCGATTATCGCGGTGGGCCGGCGGCGGCTCGAAAGCGTTTGCGGCAATTCCTCGACCGGCACCTCGCGAACTATACCGAGGCCGCCAACCAGCCCGACGAGGACGCTCGCAGCGGCCTGTCTCCGTATTTGCACTTCGGGCACATCTCGCCGCACGAGCTGTTTCACGAGCTGATGTCGCGCGAACGGTGGTCGCCGAAACGGCTGGCCAAGAAAACCGGCGGCAAGCGCGAGGGCTGGTGGGGCGCGAGCCGCGGGGCCGAGGCGTGGCTCGACGAGTTCGTCACGTGGCGTGAACTCGGCTTCAACATGACCGCGCACCGCGACGACTACGACCGATACGAGTCCTTGCCCGCCTGGTCGCGCGCAACACTCGAAAAGCACACGCGCGACCGCCGCGTGTACGTCTATTCGCTCGACGAATTCGCCGCCGCAGCGACCCACGATCCGCTCTGGAACGCCGCACAAACACAACTCGTCCGCGAGGGCCGCATCCACAACTACCTGCGCATGCTCTGGGGCAAGAAAATCCTCGAATGGACCGCCACGCCGCGCGACGCCCTCGACGTCATGATCGAACTCAACAACCGCTACGCCCTCGACGGCCGCGACCCAAATTCCTACTCCGGCATCTTCTGGTGCCTCGGCCGCTACGACCGCCCGTGGGGACCGGAACGACCGATCTTCGGCACGGTGCGGTACATGAGTTCCGAAAGCACGCGGCGAAAACTGCAGGTCAAAGGGTACCAAGCGAAGTTCTCGAATTGTCAGGACTAGGGGTGCGCGACGCACTTTGCGCCGGGGGTCGGGTCTACGTTTTTTCGGATTTGGCCGACCAATGTCAGTGAAATGCGAAGCGACCAATCTGGCCAAATCCGAAAAAACGTAGACCCGACCCCTTCCCCTCTGCTGCAATGGCCTAGCTCACAACCCCGGTTGCGACTCCGTTGCCACCGTCAGGGCGTTTGATTTGCCGCGTGCGACGTGCCGCGGTGGCACATCGCAGAGCAGCGACGCTTTCGCAGCTTGCACCAGCCGGTGTCGGAAGCGGGGCCGGAAAGCGTGTGCGAAGTTCGGTTGATTCTAAATCACGGATTCGATATGCACCTGCCCCTTCAACGAAGAGATTCTTGGAACAGGGAACAATTATGACTCCGTGCAGCACATCCAGAGTCGCAGTTTTGGCTCTATTCCTGTCGGTTCCTCTGTCGGCTCGTGCAGCGGACGACCCGCCGGCGAAGTCGCCTGAGGCGGACGCGGCCGGCGAGATTGTCGAAATCGTTGAGGCCCCGCCGAAGATTTGGGAAGGCCGGCTCGAAGCGGGCGTGAACGGATCGGCTGGGAACACGGAGCAGTTCAATATCCGCTTCGGCGCGCACGCGATTCGAAAGACGCCCGACGACGTGCTCAAACTGGATTTGATCTACGCCAAGAGCAACAAGAACGGCGTGGAGATCGAGAACAAAGCACTCTTCGAAGCACGCAACGAATGGATCTTCGACGAGTCGCCCTGGTTCCTCTTCGCGTACATGACGACCGAATTCGACGAGTTCAAGGACTGGGACCTTCGGTTCACGGGTGGCGGCGGTCTGGGTTACAAGTGGATCAAGACCGACCGCACTTCGCTGGCGAGTCGGCTCGGTGCCGGCTTCTCGCGCGAGGTGGGCGGGTTCGACGATCAGTTCGTTCCCGAAATGAACCTCGGTCTTGACTTCGAGCACAAGCTGACGGACCGGCAGAAGTTCACCGCGACGATCGACGTGTTTCCGGACATCAGCGCGTGGAGCGACTACCGCGCGACCGCAAAGGCCGCGTGGGAGTGCCTGATCGACCCGGTACACAACCTGAGTTTGCAGATCGGCATTCTCGATCGCTACGACAGCACGCCCGGTGACGCGAAGGCCAACGACCTGGATTACTTCGGGTTGCTCGTCTGGAAGTTCTAAGCCACAACCAGCCTTAGCGCGGGCTGCGCCCGCAACCCAATCGTTTAACCCGCAGCCGTAGGCGAGGCGTTGGCTTTGAATCAGCCTCGCCTGCGGCTGCGGGTTAAACGAAATCTGCGCAGGAAAACAACAAACTCAGCGAGAGCGAATCCAGTGGTATTCGCTGCAATGCTGCCAGCGGTGTCGGTATCCGGCGCTGTATCCGCCCGCGGTCCCGCCGTTGAAACCGAAGCCGGCCCCCATTCCGAAACCCGTCCCGAATCCGCTGCCGGTTCCCCAACCATAACCACTGCCAAACGTGCGACCGTCACCAAACCCATAATCAATCCTCTCGCACCGGGCGCAATCGCAGGTCACCACATACCGCACCGTCCGCCGGGGCGGGTCGGCCCAAGCCGCCGAGTGTGAACCATCGAGTGCGGCGGCGACAGTGAACACGGTGCAAACGGCAAGAACAGTTCGCATGGCAGGCTCCTGGAGGAAGGAAGGCGGGGAGTTCACAGTCAAACTGCACGCGGCCGAAGCTGACCGTAGCCCGACGCGCAAGCGAGAGACCGCAACGACTATCCTCGCTTGCGCGTCGGGCTACGGTGCCGCGCCTGGCAAATGTCTCCGTTTGGACCGCGTGGAGTATAGAATCGGCAGATCAATTCGCGCACATGACCTTGTAATCCCACGAATGGGCCGTGCCTAACGCTTAGTACCGCTCCACACTGAATACGGTCTGAGATCGGCTTCGGTCGTTTAACCCGCAGCCGCAGGCGAGGCGTGGCTGGTGTTTGTT
>DAIOWH010000008.1:45310-74846 GCA_036758585.1 Planctomycetia bacterium | reverse complement strand
CCCTCGCTGGCGCGTCGGGCTACTGTCCCAGAATCGTGCAAGGCTATTTAGACTGTGGCGCGGTTGCATGGCGACTCTCCTTGGGGTGGACTTTGGGTGTTTGTTGTCTCGGCGACTCGCGGCTTGTGATCGGTCTTCATGGCGATCAGGTCCACATTCCCTGAAACCGGCCGACGCGAGCCACGTCCTCGCGGAGTTCCATGGGTGTTTGATACCGGTCGGCCGGGCTCTTCGCCAGACATTTGAGCACGATGCCTTCGAGCGGGCCAGGCACGGCCAGGTTGATGCGCGTGGGCGGCGTCGGCATCTGGTTTCGCACGGTGTCGATCATCTGCACGGTGCCGCGGCCGGTGAACGGCGGCCGGCCGGTCAGCAGGCTGTACAGGCACGCACCCAGCGAATAGATGTCGCTGCGGCAGTCGGCTTCGCCGTCCGGCTCGGTGCGTTCCGGCGCCATGTAGGCGAGGTCGCCCACCAAGTCGCTGGTGCCGGTGATGCGGTTCATAGTCGAGAGCACGACGCCACGGACCAGAGCAAAGTCCGCCAGCTTGGCGGTGGCCGACTTCGCGAGCAGAATGTTCTCGGGTCGAATGTTGCGGTGCAGCACCTGGTGTTCGTAGGCGACTTCGAGCGCGGCCGTGATGTCGCGGGCGATCGCCAGCACTCGCGCGGGCGCGAGCATGTTGCCCACGCCGTACTTGGCGACGACCTGGCGCAGGCTCGGGCCATCGACATACTCCATGGCCAGCCACCATTTGCCGGCCGAGTTGCCGGCGCGATAGAGCTGCACGATGTTCGGATGTTGCAACTTGGCCGCTGTGCGTACGCCGCGCACGAATCGGCCCAGTTCCTTGGGATCGTCGGCCACGTTGGGGTTCAGGATCTTGACGCAAACGATCCGGTCGTCTTTGAGATCGCGGGACTTAAAGAACGTGCCGGTCGATCCGCGGTGGATCAGTTCGCCGATTTCGTATCGTTCGCCGACCACGCGGGCGGTGTCGGCCAGGGCCTTGCTTGCCGCGGGAACCTCGATCTCGCGCGTCCGCTTCGCCGCACGCGCCGCGGCGCGCCTGTCGCGGGCCGGTTCGTGTTTCTGAGTGGTCGGCAGTCCCTCGACCGGTTCAGGCTCCTTCACCCGGAACCGCAGCCGCACTCGGCCGCAAGCGATCGTGTCGCCCTCTTTCAGTTCGACTCGCCGCACGCGCTCGTTGTTGACCAGCGTTCCGTTCGTGCTGCCCAGGTCCTCGAGGACCCACTTGTGCCGCTCAAGAACCAGACGAAACTGTTTGCGCGAGACTCGCGAATCGTTCACGCACACGTCGCACTCCTGGCTCCGCCCGACGACGAGCGGACCGGGACCGCGGAGCGGGTGCGTTGCTCCCGCCCCATCCGAACCAGTTTCTTCGAGCACGGCATTCATGGCAAACCAGTGCTTGAGAGTATAGGCTCTCCGCCAACTTTGGGGAAACTTGTGGTGTGGCCGCCGCGGCCGCCTCACATCTGGCGGATGAAACAGCAGGCGGGACGCCTGCGCCCCAAAACTGGCGGAGAGTCAGAGTATACAAACTTCTCGGTGGTCATGAGTCACGACGCCGGCCGGCCCTGTTCGTCCAGCCACTTGGCAATGAGCGCCAGCACCTTCACAGCGATGTAGAGGCCCGTGCCGCCGAGTAGCGTCACCCACATGAGCCAGACCCAGTTGACGACTGCGCCGCCGACCTGAACGAGCCACCACTTCTTGCGCGGCGGCGGAGGCGGCGGGGCGGGCACGACGTCGTAGACCGCCGCGCGGGCCGGCGGTTGGACATCGACGCGAACCGGTCTGGGTGGCCGGAACTCGACTTCATCGCGCGGCAACGAAACCAGCTCCGGCAGCGGGCCTGACGCCGAATCGCTGAGCAGCGGCAGGTCGGCCGCCGATGCGGGCTCGGCCGCCTCGACGCGCGGCGCGACGCCCGACGGCTCGTCGCTGAGCAGGTCGAAGAGCGGCGACGCCGACTCCGCGGCCGGCGATTCGTCGGGTTGCGGCAGGCTCGCGGCGGGCGTCGGGGCCGCGGGCGTCGCGAATTCGGGTGGCGGCGCGGCGGCGGGCGGAGCCGCGAGCGCGGCGGTCTTCAGGCCGGTCAGCACGTCGCCGAGTTCGCCGAGCGGCGCGGGTTTGCCGGTGAACGCTCGCACGATGCAATCGATCTCGGCAACCAGCGCGTCGAGCGGATCGACGACGCGGCATCCACGCGACCATGCCGCCTCGATGAGCGGCGTGTCGAGCGGCGGGCGGCTCAGGTCGAGCACGACCGTCTCTTCGTTCAATCGGTCGTGGACGGCCGACCAGCCGCCGTCGGCGTCAGGTCCGCCGTCGGTTGCGATCAGCACCTGAGGATCGACGAGACGCAGTTGATCGACCGTGAGCGGCCGGCAGCCGACCCGTTCCGCGAGCGCGGCGGTTCGATCGCGGTCGGGCGCGCAGATCGCCAGGTTGGCGCCCTCGCGCGTCACGGCGTACGCAATCGCTTGTGCCGAGGACGAGCCGCCGAGCAGCAACACGCGACGGTCCTCGATCAGTCGCTTCGCACCGGGCGATGATTTGATCAACGGCGACATCGCCTCGGCCGCGGTGCGCCACGTCGTGTTGAGCCCGGCCCACCGGCCGCCGTGGTTGACGAGCAGTTCGGCCTGGCCCGTCCGCTTGGCCAACTCCTCGCAATCCTCGATCCATGCGGCGTTGTCGGCCGAGCCGCCCGGAGTCGGTCCGAGCGGCGAGAGCAGGTCGCCCTGTTCCAGCAGCTCGCAAATGCCGGTTCGGTGCGCCGGCGCGAGCACGAGCCCCATGAGGGTGAAGGCATCGAGTGCTCGCGCCACGTTGTGGATGTCGTCAAGTTCCAGCGGTACGCAGCGACACTTGGTCCCCAGCCGAGCGAACGCCGCGTTGATCGCGCCCACCAGCGCGAGCCGCGGCGCGGAGATGCCGGTGACGCCGACCAGCGGCGTGGTTGGGTCGATCGCCGAGATGTGCAACAACTTGTCCAGTTCGTGCACGGTCGGCTGGCCGTCGAACGTGGCGGAGGTGCTATCGACCACGGCGTACGACCAGGGCGAGCCGAGTTTGGCGGCGAGGACCGCGACCATAGTTGCGGCGCGTCCGATCCCGACGCCGATCGTCGGTTTTTCCTGACGCGCGATCACGTTGAGCAGCGGCCACGCCCGGTCCAGCGTCGGCGCAGGGGCCGCGATGCGCACGGCGTCGGCGTCGCGATCGAACGCTTCCTGCTGCACGTCCGCAAGGTTGGCCGACGGGTCGACGAGGGCCGTGAAGCTGATGAGTCGTTTGGCCGACCCGCAGCGCGTTAGATTCGCGGCCACGTCCAACTCGATTTCGATGTAGTCCGCACCGGCGTCGGCGGCTTCGCGCAACAGGTCGCGCCGCGATTCCTCGGATCGTTGCCACTCGCCGCCATCCTGCGTACGTCGGCAGCTTACGATCACCGGGCACTTCTTCGCGGCCAACAACGCGGGCAGATCGGGCGGCTGGCGCATGCGGTCGACCCGCAACTCGACAAGCGAGCCGTGGGTGGCGGCCTGCAACTCGATCTGGGCCAGCCGCGGTGATGTGGAAGCTATGGTGACAGCGAGCATCGCATCTCTCTGTGCAACGTCGGGGCGAGTCATTGTTGTCGGGCCAGAGTATAACCAGAAACGGAGGCTCGTTCGCCACACGCTTTGAACCAAGCGGTGCCTCAGTTCCTCATCGCCTCAGGTACTTTTCGGCGAGGTAGGCCCACACTCCACGACGATCTGGCAGCGACAGTTCGGCATCGTAGACCAGCAACTCGGCCAGATCGCCCAACCAAAACTCGCCGCCCGGCCCCTGGGTCCCAATCATGTACGGGGGGAACAGGTCGCGCTGAGACAGCGGCGAGCCACGCTGAGCGATCAAGGTCTCGTTCTGATAAATGAGTGCATCACTGGTACTGGCGATCCCGGTGAGAATGAAATGGGACGCCGGTTCGGTAATCGTGCCCACGCCGGAATTGTCGTTGTGGTAGTAGCCGCCGAGTTCGTCGGTGAACCGCGCCCGGCGGGGGTTCTGGCGCAGCGTACTGATGAACACCGAGTTGGGATTGCCACGCCAATTGGAGAAAACCACTCGGTAGCCTGTGTCGGTCGCTCGCTCGTTCACCACGGCAAAGATGCTGAATTGCTGGGAACTAAGCACTCGACCGGCCAGATCCAGGGAATCGTTGCCGTCGAAGCGAATGATCGGACGTCCGTTCAGCACGCTCCGGACGAACAACGGCTGATGAATGGGTTTCGACTGGCTGGCGCGATGGCCGTCGCCGGACTGATCAATGCAGAATGAGACACGGTCCTGCGCATCGAACGTCACGCCCGCGTCGGCGCGGAGCCAGAGTACGAGCTTGCTGCGCTGTTGCAGCGTAGGCGTGGGCGCCGCGACGTTGGGCGTCGCTGGAGCCGCGTCGGTGGACGTGGGTTTCACCCCTGGCATGGTCATTCCCGATGCTCCGGTCGGCATGATCGCGCGCGGCGCCGCAGGGCGCGGAACCGCACTGGGTAATGTCGGCTTGACGGGCGCGGCTCCGGCAACGGATTCGCTCTGGGATTCGCCGGACTCGGGCGGGCCCTCAAAGATCGCACGCAGGCCGCCCCGACCGCCGGCTCGATACAACATCCCCAATCCGATGAATACGGCAACAAGGACGCCGAGTCGCACGAATGTCCACGATAGCCGGTGGACGAACAAGCCGCGCAGGATTGCCGCGAGCGCCGACGCCGCGAAGCCCCGCGACGAAGATCGCCTGCGCCGGGAAGCGGGCAAGATCGTCTCGGGGCGTTCGCGATGTGTCGAGCGAGACGGCTGTACAGGCTCAGCTTGGAACTCGTCGTCGATCAGGTGGGCGAGTTGTGCCGCATCGATCGATCGGCCCTCGCCCTTAGCCCAGGGTTCGAGCGCGTCGGCGGCCTCGGCCGGACTTTGGAACCGGTCCTCCGGGCGCTTCGCCAGCATCCGCTTCGCGATCAGAACCGAGAAGAACTCGGGGACCTCGGTGTTCACCTCATGCACCGGCGCCGCTTCCTGCTCTCGGTGCGCGACGATCTTCTGCACGCTCGTGCCCGACGCGAACGGCACTCGGCCGGTCAGACATTCGTAGAGCGTGCAGCCGAGCGAGTAGATGTCGCTTCGGGTGTCGGCCCGTTTCGCGTCTTCGGCCTGTTCCGGGGCGCAGTAATCGACGGTGCCCATGAACGCACCCGTGTGGGTGAGCGACGCGGGCTGGTCGGCGCGATCGTCGAAGAACTTGGCCAGGCCCAGATCGGCCAGCTTCACGCTTCCTTTCTTGGTGAGCATGATGTTCGACGGCTTGATGTCGCGATGGACGACGCCGCGCTGCCGCGCATGCTCCAGGGCCAGCGCCACCTCGCGGCCGATCCGCGCAGTCTCCTTGGTCGAGAGCAGCCAGTTCTTCTGAATGAACTTCGCCAGGGTCGTACCTTCGACGAGTTCCATCACCAGGTAGTGCGTCTCACCGTGCTGGCCGAGTTCGTAACATCGCACGATGTGCTCATGCTGCACCTGGGGCGCCGCCTGGCCCTCGCGCCGAAATCGCTCGATCGCGTCGCGAGTCGCCAGCCGTTTGGGCAGCAGCTTGACCGCAACGTGCCGGCCGGTTTTGGCGTCGAGCGCGCGAAACACCTGACCCATGCCGCCGGCGCCGAGCGGATCGAGCAGCCGGTAGTGATCGAGCACGAACCCCTTCCATTTGCCAGCCTGCAACTGAGCGGCCTGCCATTTGGTCAGCAGGTCGCAGCGCACGAGCAGATCGAGCAACTGCGCATCGTCGGGCGTGCCGCCCGCAGCCGCACGCACGCGAGCCAACTCGTCAGCGGTCACGAGCCGGCTCTCGATCAGGCGTGCGTCGAGGTTGATCGAGTGGGCGGGCATGCGGTTTCCTTCTTAGAACTGCGTGTTATCGATCTTCTCGCTCCCGTTGCGGCTACCGATGGCCTGCCAGATTGCGAGGTCGATTCCATCACTGACGAATCGAACCGAGCCGTCGCCCATCAGGACGTGCACGCCGCCCGGATGTCGGCTGCTGGCGGCCATGCGGGCCTGTAGAGTCCGCGTCCGAAACTGACCCGTGTTGAAGCAGTTGGGCCGCGGGTCGTTGGGCGCCCGCGTGTGGTTGTACATCGCGAAGATGTAGGTGCCGGCGTAGTACCAACTTTCAAGGGGAAAAATCGTTCCGCCGCCGGCGCACGGGTCATCGCCGAGAAACTGTGCCTCGGGCAGATCGACGATCAGCCCATCGCGCGGCAATCCATTTGCGTCGCCATCCCCCATGACCACTTCAGAAAAGAAAGCAGTCTGGCTGGCGCCATCGCTGATGTCGGCGGTGCGTGTGCTGGATCGAAAGTAGAAGACGCCGTTCGGCACCAGTCCGCCCGCCGTAAAGTTCGGATCGGCAAACGGGCCTGAACCGGAACAGGAACGATAGCTGTTGCCGGGAAAGTCGCCCAGGGGGACCGAATCGGACGGACAAAGAAACACCTCGAGCGGAATGCTGCGCGCCGTCAGGTTGAAATCCACGCCGGGCGCGGGGCAATCGGGCGGGCTGGGAAAGGCGCAGTGCGTCCAATTCCATGCGTTGTAGGCGGCAGCCTGGTCGAGGAACGGCAGGATCATCGTTTGAACCTCGCCGCTCGACCAGATGCCCGCCGAGCACGGCGTCGCGTTGTGGCCGAACGGCAACACGCGCAGGTCGCTTTCGTAGACGGCGATGGCCAGCCCGATCTGTTTCAGATTGTTTGTGCACTGAGATCGCCGGCCCGCCTCGCGCGCAGACTGCACCGCAGGCAGCAGCAGGGCGATCAAGAGCGCGATGATCCCGATAACCACCAGCAACTCGATCAGCGTAAACCCGTGCGAGTAATTGCGTGATTGCACAGATCGTCTCCTTGATGTCGCATCGCGACCGGTTACGGAGCGACGCGACCGATCATGACCTTGCGAATGAGTTCGTCGGCCTCCTGGCGACTAATCGTGGCGCTGACCTGCGCGGTCTGCGACAGAATCCAAACCACCAGCGCCGCGATGAACGCAACAAGCGCGCCGCCGATGAGCACTTGACGAATGCCTCCGAGGCTCATCGTCACCGCCGGTTTCGACGACTCGCCCGCGGCCTCGGCATCGCCGCCATCGTCGCCAGTCGGCTGGCCATACTGAGCAAGGACTCGCCGCAGCGCGTCGGGATCCTTGAGATCGATCGTCAGGCTGCACGAGGCGCATTGAAGTAGGTCGGGGTTGACTCGTGCCGCTGGGTACGGCGTTGCGCACTTCGGACACTGGCTGGGTGCCGTAGGCTTGGCGGCCGGCGCCTTCAAGCCGGTCCGTCGCACCGAGCTGACCAGCACGATGGGCCCTGCGGGAACCTGGGGCACGGGCGGGCGAATCGGAGCGGCCGGTTGCTAGGCGGTCGCGGCGGCTGCTCCGTGATCGCCCTGCGGCTCGTCATCGATTTCCCATTCGACTTCGGCCATAGGTTCGTCCGGGGCCTTTTGCGGCGCGGGCCGAACTTCGCGCGCCTGGTCGCCTTCGTCTCCGAGCACGGCAAACTCCGTCGCGACCATGGCGGCCCCGCAGTGCGGACATTTGCCCTTGCGGCCGACCCACGCCAGTTTGAACTTCACTCGCCGTCCACATCGTTGGCACTGAACGCGGATGAGTCCATCGCGAGCGTTGGCTGGTTTCTTGCTGTCCATTGGGGGCGACTCCTGTTGGTTGCTGACCTTGCTTCGTGCCGATGCAACCGGACAGTCCTCTGGTTTGGTCAGGCAGGCTGAGCGATCACGCTTCCAGGCCGCGAGGGCATCGGGCATTATTATGGTCCCGGTTCGGCGGAGCAAGTGACCGTCCCGCGAGAACGACCTCGCCGCGCGACACTGCCCGTCGGGCACGGACGCGGAAACGAGCGCGGAGTGAACGAAGTATGTCAAGCGAACTACAAGGCCGCAGAGTGGCGCTGCCCGAGACGCGCGAGCTCAACCAGTTGGCGCGAATGATCGAGGAAAGGGGCGGAACCGCGGTGCGTTGTCCTCTTGTGAGCATCCTGGACGCGCCCGACGCGGAACCGATTGTCGCGTGGCTGCGCGAGCTGACCGCGGGCCGGTTCACAGATCTGATCTTGCTGACCGGCGAGGGACTGCGGCGGTTGATCGGTTTCGCGCGGCGAGCGAACCTGGCGGATGACGTCGTGGCCGCGTTGGGCCGCGTTCGCAAGATCACACGGGGCCCAAAACCTGCGCGCGCGCTACGCGAGATCGGACTGGCCCCGGACCTCGCCGCCGAACGACCAACGACCGACGGCGTGATTGCCACACTAACGCCCCACGACCTCGGCGGCCGCACGGTCGGTGTGCAACTCTACGCACAGGTACCCAACCCCAAGTTGGTCGAGTTTCTCGAAGTGGCGGGGGCCACGGTGCGCACGGTAGCGCCCTACGTTTATGCGCCGGCGAGCGACGAGGACCGAGTCGCCGAGCTGATCGGCCAACTGGAAAGTGGCGAGATCGACGTGATCGCGTTCACTAGTGCGTCGCAGGTCGAGCGGTTGTGGGACGTAGCCGCGGCGCGGAACCTGCAAGCCCGACTCGCCGCCGGCATCGCTCGCACGCGAGTTGCGGCTGTGGGTCCAATCGTCGCCGATGAACTGCGTCGCCGCGGCGCCACGGTGGCTATCGAACCACAATCGGCGTTCTTCATGAAGCCCATGGTGAATGAGATCGTGGCCGCATTGGGAGGCGACGCGCCCGCAACGTGACGAGCCAGAGTTGACCGGCAAGCAATCAAGGACCGCCTTGACCCGGCAACTGCAAGCGTGTTCAATCTGACCTCGGCTGGACCGGGCAGGTAGCTCAGTTGGTAGAGCAACGGACTGAAAATCCGTGTGTCGGCGGTTCAACTCCGCCCCTGCCCACTCAACTTTGTTCGCCGATCAGGTGCGACGTTGGTTCGGCGTTCGCCAACACAGCAACCCCAACACAGCAACCCCATCACCTTCTCCGCGCGTTCTGCGAGCAACGCGTGGTGATGATCCCGGACAGCGCCGCCAAGGATTCTGTAGGGACTGTACGGGCTTGGCGAAAGAGCAGTTTTAGAGTACAAGCGACTCGTGCGCCGGCCGCCGCTCTGGCGACACTTCAATTTGCAAGCAATTGGCCGTCGGGCGTAGGACTGACGACTGCGCGGTTTGCGGTGTGTCGCGTCACAGGAGAACAGGCCCAAGCCACGCAACAATCGAGGCTGGTGTCTGGGGACCACAACATGCAACTATCCGTGCGCGAAGTGGCGAAGCTGCTGAATGTGTCGGAGCGAAGAATCTACGCGTGGATCAAGGACGGGCGCCTACCGGCCTATCGTGCGAACGAACAGTACCGATTCAACCGAGCGGAACTTCTAGAGTGGGCGACGTCGCGCGGCGTGGAAGTGCCGCCCGACTTGTTTCGTGACAGCAACGAGAACGCGGCGAGATCGAATTTCGCGGACGCGCTGGCCGAAGGCGGCGTTTTTCACGGCGTCGCCGGGAGCGACAAGCAATCGGTCCTGCAGGCGATTGTGGACGCGATGCAGTTGCCGGCGAACGTGAATCGGGATTTGCTGTTCCGCGTGCTGCTCGCGCGTGAGACGCTCGGTTCGACCGGGTTGGGCGACGGCATCGCGATCCCGCATCCGCGCAACCCGATTGTGCTGCACACAGAGAAGCCCGAAGTCTGCCTGTGCTTCTTGAAGACGCCGATCGACTTCGCCGCACTCGACGGAAAGCCGGTTCACACGCTGTTCACATTGATCAGTCCGACGGTGCGCGACCACTTGCACATGTTGTCGCGACTCTCCTACTCGATTCGCGACCCTGGTTTCAAGTCGGCGATCGCGCGGCGGGCGTCGAAGGATGTGATTCTCCGCGAGGCGCGTCGCGTCGAAGCGAGGCTCAGGACGGAGGAACAAGACCGCCGCCCTTTTGATCGCGGAAAGGCCAAGGAGGTGGCCTAGATGGAATGGCTACTGGGGGCGATCGGCCTGCTTGCGATCAGTGGATTCTCGGCGATTGTGGTGGGTCGGTCCGCGCGTTTGTCGGCGCGGCTGGGCGCGATCGGAGGCGTGTCGGCCTGTCTCGTCGCCGCGATTCCGACGGTGCGAGCGCTCGCGGGCGGCGATGACTTGTCGTTTCGATTCGCGTGGGACGTGCCGGTCGGTTCATTCGTCGTGGGCCTCGACGCACTCTCCGCTTTCTTCCTCTTGCCGGTGCTGGTGCTTTCGGCGTTGGCTGCCGTGTACGGCGGCGAATACATGCAAGCGTACGGCGGCGACCGCTCGCTCGGCGGCCCGATGTTCTCGTTCAACCTGCTCGTCGCCGGCATGCTGCTCGTGCTCATCGCGCGCAACGGAATCGTCTTCATGCTAGCGTGGGAGCTGATGTCGCTGTCGGCGTATTTTTTGGTGACGTTCGAGCACGACCGAGCGGACGTGCGGCGTGCGGGCTGGGTTTACTTGGTCGCGACGCACTTGGGCGCGGCTTTTCTCTTCGCGTTGTTCACGCTGCTCGGTCGCGCGGCGGGAGATTTGGACTTCGAGGGATTTCACGAGACCGCGTCGCTCGGAGCCGGCTGGCCGGCCGCGTTGTTCCTGCTCGCGCTGGTCGGGTTCGGCGCGAAGGCTGGCTTCGTGCCGTATCACGTGTGGCTGCCCGAAGCGCATCCAGCCGCGCCGTCGCACGTGTCTGCGATCATGTCGGGCGTGATGATCAAGCTAGGCGTATACGGCATTTTGCGAGTCATGACGTTTCTCGGTCCGCCGGCGGCGTGGTGGGGACCGACCTTGACGATGATCGGGCTGACCGGCGGACTCATCGGCGTCTCGCTGGCGTTTTCGCAGCGCGATCTCAAGCGGGCGCTCGCGTATTCGAGCATCGAGAACATCGGGTTGATCACGGTCGGCGTGGGCGTGGGCGTGTGGGGCGTGTCCAGCGGCCATCCGACGATGGCGGTGCTCGGATTCGCGGGCGGCCTGCTGCACGTGTGGAATCACGCGCTGATGAAGGGCCTGATGTTCCTCGCCGCCGGCAGCGTACTGCACGGCACGAGCACGAAAGACATGGAGCGACTCGGCGGCCTCTTGAAGGTAATGCCGCGCACCGGCAGTGCGATGATCATGGGCGCCGTGGCGATCGCCGGCCTGCCGCCGCTGAACGGCTTCGTGAGCGAGTGGCTCTTGTACATGGGCCTGATGCGCGGCGGGCTGAGCCACGAAGGCGTGAGCCGCGCGGTGCTGCTCTTGTCGGTCGGCGTCGTCGCCCTGATCGGCGGGCTGGCCATCGCGTGTTTCGTGCGACTGGTCGGGACGGCGCTGTTAGGCGAGCCGCGAAGCGACACGGCGCGGCACGCGCACGAATCGGACCGGCCGATGACCGTGCCGCTGGTTGTTCTCGCCGCGGCTTGCGCGGCGATGGCCGTGCTGCCGAATGCGGTGATCCCGGCTCTGTCGCGCGTGAGCGAGCTTGTGTTGCGACTCTCGCGCAACGACTTTCACGGCGTGTTGAGTAGCGCGGAGTCGCCGCTGGCCGCATTGGCGGCGCTGAACGTCGCCGTCTGGGTCGCGATTGGATTAGTCGCCGTGGCACTCGTGCGGCTGCGACGGCTGCAACCAGAGACGGGCGACAGCACGTGGGGGTGCGGCTATGCCGCGCCGACTGCCCGCATGCAGTACACCAGCACGTCGCTTTCGGAGCTGCTGGCCGAGCGCGTCTTTCCGCGCTTTCTGCGAGCGCGTGTGCACACCGCGCGTCCAAGCGGGCTGTTCCCCGCAGAGGCCAGTTTTGCGTCCGATCGGCCGGACCCGCTGAGCGAACGTGTGTACGAACCGTTCTTCGCGCGGTGGGCGGAACGTTTGGCGCGGCTACGGTGGGTGCAGCGAGGCAAAGTACACGGCTATCTCATCTATATATTTGTCGTCGTTGTGGCGTCCTTCGCGTGGGTGTCGGTGCGTGGTTGGGTGGTTAAATGAGCGAGCGGCTCGTGCTGATTGCGATTGCAGTGATTGCTTTGAGCGGCGTGCCGGGACTGTTCATGAGCCGGCGGGCGGCTGGAGGACAGTCGATCGCCACAGTGCTCGCCGCCGCCGGTGCGATGCTGGGGATCGTCGGCACGCTCATTTTCGCGGTAACGGGTTCGAGCGAGCCGATCGCGTGGAGATGGCCAGTTCCCGGCGGCGAGTTCGCGGTGGCGATCGATGGCATCGCGGCCATCTTCCTGTTGCCCATCTTTCTCATCCCAACGCTCGGTTCGATCTATGGACTCGAATACTGGCGGCAAGCGGACCACCCCGACGACGGACAAAAGCTGCGGCTGTTCTATGGATTCGTCACGGCGTCGTTGGCGTTGGTGGTGATCGCGAAGAACGCGGTGCTGTTCCTTGTGGCGTGGGAGGTCATGGCGATGGCCGCGTTCTTTCTGGTGACGACGGAAGATCGCGAGCCGGCGGTACGCGAGGTGGGCTGGGTGTACATCGTGGCCACGCACGCGGCGACGTTGTGCCTGTTCGCGATGTTCGCGTTGCTACAGAGGGCGGTCGGTTCGTTTGAGATGATCGCGGCCGCCGAAGATGCGGTCACGCCCGGCGCCGCGCGGGCGATCTTTCTCTTGGCCGTGGCGGGGTTCGGAATCAAAGCCGGTGTGATGCCGCTGCACGTGTGGCTGCCAGGCGCCCACGCCATGGCGCCGACGCACGTGTCCGCGCTGTTGTCGGGCGTGCTGATCAAAGTGGGCATCTACGGACTGGTGCGAATCACGTCGCTGTTGCCGCAGTCGCCGGCGTGGTGGGGCGGGTTTGTGCTCGCGCTCGGCGCCGTCTCCGCGGTGCTCGGCGTGGTGTTCGCCATCGGCCAGCACGACCTCAAGCGGCTGCTGGCGTATCACAGTGTCGAGAATATTGGAATTATCGTGATGGGCGTCGGGCTGGCGATGCTCGGTCGGTCGTTGGGTCGGCCCGATTGGATCGCGCTCGGGCTGGCCGGCGCGCTCTTGCACGTGTGGAATCACGGGCTGTTTAAGTCGCTGCTCTTTTTCAGCGCCGGCTCGGTGATCCACGCGGTGCACACGCGCGAGATCGATCAGTTGGGCGGCTTGGCGAAGCGGATGCCGCGCACGGCACTAGCGTTCGCCGTGGGGGCGGCGGCGATCTGCGGACTGCCGCCGCTCAACGGATTCGTCAGCGAGTTGCTCATCTACTTGGGATTGTTTCGCACGGTGGGAATCGGCGAAGGGCCGGCGTGGTCGGGAGCGGCGTTCGCCGCGCCGGCGCTCGCGCTCGTTGGAGCACTCGCCGTCGCCTGTTTCGTCAAAGCATTCGGCGCCGTGTTTCTTGGCACGGCGCGATCTGATCGTTCCGGGCACGCGCGGGAATCGGGTCCGAGCATGCTCGTCCCGATGGCTGTGCTCGCGGCGTGTTGTCTGCTGATTGGTTTGGCGCCCGCACTGATCGCACCGCTGCTCGATCGGGCCGTCGTGGCGTGGGCGCCGACGGCCGCGTCCGCCGAGTTCCGCGTCGCTGCACTCGCGCCGCTGGGCTGGATCAGCGCAACCGGATTGGCGTTGGTTGGGGCGATCGCGCTATCGAGCTTGCTGTTGTGCGAACGGTTTCGCCGCAGCGAAGTCGCATCGGCGGTCACGTGGGACTGCGGCTACGCCGCGCCGTCCGCAACGATGCAGTACACGTCGTCGTCGTTCGCCGAAATGCTCGTGCGACTCTTCCGATCGGTGTTGCGTCCGGTCGTGCACACGGCGCGAGCGACGAGCCTGTTTCCTCGGGCGGCTGCATTCGAAAGTAACGTGACCGAGCCGGTACTCGACGGTGTGCTCGAACCGATGTCGCGGTCGATTGCATCGTTTCTTTCGTGGTCTCGCGTGCTGCAGCGGGGCAGCATTCAGGCGTACCTGTTCTACGTTTTCGTCGCGCTGGTCGGAATGCTCGTGTGGGTCGCGTTGTAGGCCGGAACAAGTCGTTCGCGGCCGGAGCTGCGAGCGTTATTTCGGCCTACCGCTGGCGAATGTTGAATGATTAGAGGAACAAAGCCGTGTTCGTGATTCACGTATTAATTCACATCGTGTTCATGTTCGCGATGCCGCCGCTCTTGTTGGGCGTGATCGCGAAGACGAAGGCGGCATTTGCTGGCCGGGCCGGGCCGCCGCTGCTGCAGCCGTACTACGATTGCATCAAGCTGCTGCAAAAGGGTTCGGTGCTGAGCACGACGACAACGTGGGTGTTTCTGGGCGGCCCGGTGGTTGGTCTGGCGAGCACACTGGTCGCGGGTCTGCTGCTGCCGCTCGGCGGGCACGCGGCGCCGATTTCGTTCGAGGGCGACCTGATCCTGTTCGCGTACCTGTTCGCGTTGGGCCGATTCTTCACGGCGTCGGCCGCGCTCGACACCGGCTCGGCGTTCGAGGGGATGGGTGCGGCCCGCGAAGTCACTTTCGCGTGCCTCGCGGAGCCAGCGCTGTTCTTCGGACTGCTCACGCTCGCGAAGCTGTCGCAGTCGCTGTCGTTGACCGGCATGCTCACCGAGCCGTTCGCAGTCGCTTGGGGCGTGGGCGGCTCGTCGCTCGTGCTCGTCGCCGTGAGCCTGTTCATCGTGCTGCTCGCCGAAAACTGCCGCATCCCATTCGACGACCCGAACACGCACCTCGAACTGACGATGATCCATGAGGTGATGGTGCTCGATCACAGTGGGCCGGCGTTCGGCATGATCCTCTACGGCGCGGCGATGAAGCTGTTTCTGCTCGGCGCCGTGCTGCTTCGCGTGCTCGTGCCGGTCAGTCTCGGCAATGCGTGGTTCGATTGGGCGGGATTCCTCGCTGGCATGACGTTGCTCTCGGTGTTCATCGGCGTGGTGGAATCGACGATGGCGCGGCTGCGGCTGGTGAACGTGCCGAAGGTGCTCGTGGCGGCGTGCCTGTTGGCCGCGTTCGGTCTCGTGCTCTTGGTCAAATAAACGGCGGAATCAATCATGACGGAATGGCTCGACCCGTTGCTGGTGGTGGCGATGCTGCTGAACTTCGTGGCGCTCGGCGCGAGTCACCTGCGCACGGTGATTCGCGTGGTGGCGCTGCAGGGCGTGCTGCTCGGCGTCATGCTGCTGCTAACGCACTCCGGCCCGAGCCTTCGGACGTCGCTGGTGGCGGCGGCGGCCGTGCTGCTCAAAGGGGCCGTGTTTCCCCGCATGCTGTCGCACGCGATTCGCGAAGTGAACATCCGGCGGGAGGTCGAGCCGATCATCGGCTTCATCGCGTCGCTGGTGCTGGGCGCGATCGGCACCGCGTTGGCCGTGGTGTTCGCACGCACGCTGCCGCTCGCGCCGGAGCACACCGAGACGATGCTGGTTCCGGGGTCGCTCGCCTCGGTGTGGTGCGGATTCTTGATCCTCGCCACGCGGCTCAAGGCGGTCAGTCAGGTACTCGGCTATCTCGTGCTCGAAAACGGCATCTTCATTTTTGGCGTGCTGCTGCACGAGGCGATGCCGCTGTTGGTCGAGGTCGGCGTGTTGCTGGACTTGTTCGTGGCCATCTTCGTGATGGGGATCATCATTCACCGGATCAATCGCGAGTTTTCCACGGTGAATACCCAGTTGCTCTCGATGCTGAGGGACTAGCTCATGGCACTATTGCTCGTGTTGGTTCCGTTCGTCGCCGCGGCGATCGCGTACGCAGTGCCGTCGAACCGCTGGCGTCCGTGGGTGCTTCCGGCTGGGGCGCTCGGACACCTCGTGCTCGTCAGCCGCGCGCTGGCCGGCGATCAACTCACGGGTCTCGACGGCCTGCTCGCGCTCGACGCACTGGGCAAGCTGGTACTCGTCCTCGTCAGCGTGCTCTTCTTCGTGCTCTCGATTTACGCGCCGGGTTACCTCGCACTGCGGCGGGAGCGAAAAAACCGCGTCTTTTGCGCGTGTTTGCTCGCGGCGCTGGCGATGATGACGCTGGTCGCGCTATCGCACCACTTGGGGCTGATGTGGGTCGGCATGGAGGCGACGACGCTCGCGTGCGGGCCGCTGCTCTTTTTCAATCGCAGTCCGAATTCGACCGAAGCGACTTGGAAATACTTGCTGATCGGCTCGGTTGGCATCGCACTGGCGCTGTTCGGCTCGTTCTTTCTGGCGTACGCGTCGCTGCACGCGGGGGCGGAGCCCACGCTGTTGTTCGACGACCTGCTGCGCGAGGCGCCGCAGTTGTCTCGGCCGTGGCTGCACGCGGCGTTCGTGCTGCTCTTGGTCGGCTACGGAACGAAGATGGGTCTGGCACCGATGCACACGTGGAAGCCGGACGCGTACGGCGAGGCGCCTGGGTTGGTCGGGGCACTGTTGGCGGGCG
The DNA here is from genome assembly GCA_036758585.1 of Planctomycetia bacterium. Taxonomy (GTDB): domain Bacteria; phylum Planctomycetota; class Planctomycetia; order JALXBF01; family JBGPMX01; genus DAIOWH01. The sequence continues at coordinate 58,418 of DAIOWH010000008.1, read as the reverse complement.
GCGTCACGAGTTGTGCGTATCTCGCGATCCTTCGCTTTTATCAAATCTGTCGCGCGGCCGGCGAAGTCGACTTCGCACGCGAGTTCCTGATCTTCCTCGGCCTCTTCTCGATGGGGCTGGCCGCCGTGTTCCTGGTGCGGCAGCGCGACTTCAAGCGGATGTTGGCGTATTCGAGCGTCGAGCACATGGGCATTCTCGTGCTTGGCGTGGGCATCGGCGGCGTCGCGACGTTCGGGGCGCTGCTGCACCTGATCAACAACGGGCTGACCAAGGGCGTGATGTTTTTGTCGGCCGGGAACATTCACCGCGCGTACGACAGCAAATCGACGGAGGCGGTTTCGGGCGCGATGCGGCGGCTGCCGCTGTCCGGTTCGCTGTTCCTCGCGGGGTTTCTGGCGATCACCGGCTCGCCGCCGGGCGGGCCATTCTTAAGCGAATTCACGATCCTGAACGGCGCAATCACGCGAGGCGCGTTCGTGGTCGCCGGCCTGTTCTTGCTGCTGCTCGTGACCGTGTTTATCGGCATGGGCAGCACGGTGCTGTCGGTCGTTCAAGGCGCGCCGTCGGAGCGGGCGGCCGCGACCGATTACCGCGACGGCTTCCTGACCGGCGCACCGATCCTCGTGCTGGCTGGTCTCGTGCTGATGCTCGGCGTGTACATTCCACCGCCGCTCCATCGGCTGCTGCACGAAGCCGTGACTTTTTTGGAGGTGCAGCCATGAGCGCGGGGGCGCAATTCGCAAAGCTGCACAACGGAATGGCGATTGGCAGCGCGAGTGTGCCGGCGTGTGAGTTCGCCACGTTTCGCCGCGCCGTGCTGGACGCGGTTGGGGACGGCGCCCGCGTCGCGGCGTTGTTCGGCGACGTCGCCCCGAACGCCAACGGGTCCGGGCCGGTCGATCTCTACGCCGTGCTCGCCGATGACGCGGCCGGAATGCTGCACACGGCCAGGACTCGCGTCACGAGCGACTCGTTTCAGTCGCTGACGCCCGACTGCCCGCAGGTCCACATGTTCGAGCGCGAGATCGCGGAGCAGTTCGGGCTGCGGCCGGACGGGCATCCGTGGCTCAAGCCGGTCCGCTTCCATCGCTCGCAACGCCCCGGCCACGACGCGTGGGGTCGCAACGCCGAATCCCAGCCCACCGTCGGCGTGACGGATTATTTTCGCGTCGAAGGCGAGGAGGTGCACGAGGTCGCGGTCGGCCCGGTGCACGCGGGTGTGATTGAGCCGGGCCACTTTCGATTTCAGTGTCACGGCGAGCACGTGTTGCATCTGGAAATCTCGCTCGGCTATCAGCACCGCGGCGTCGAGCGGGCGATGGTCGGCGGTCCGAACCAGCGAACGATCCACTACATGGAGACGCTCGCCGGCGACACGTCGGTCGGCCACGCGATCGCGTATTGCCAAGCGGCCGAGGCGTTGGCCGGCTGCGTGGCGCCCGCGCGGGCGGAGGCGCTGCGCGGCATCGCGCTCGAGTTGGAGCGGCTTGCGAACCACACGGGCGACCTCGGCGCGCTGGCCGGCGACGTCGGCTTTCTGCCCACGGCGTCATACTGCGGGCGACTGCGCGGCGACTTTCTGAACGCGACGGCCGTGCTGTGCGGCAGCCGGTTCGGGCGCGGCATGGTGCGGCCCGGCGGCGTCGCGTTCGACGTGGACGACGCGCGAGTCGCCGATCTCACCGCGCGGCTCGACTCCGCATTGCGCGACGTGTCGAACGCCGCGAACCTGCTCTGGGACACGGCGTCCGTGATGGCCCGGTTCGAAGAAACCGGCCGCGTGTCGCTCGACGTCGCTCGTGAACTGGGCCTCGTCGGCCCGGCCGCACGCGCGTGCGGGGTTGAACGCGACGTGCGGCACGAGCATCCGTCGGGCATCTTCCGGTTCGCGCAGATTCCGCTGTCCACGGCGCAGTCGGGCGACGTGTTCGCCCGCGCGTATGTTCGCTGGCTGGAGATTCAACGATCGGTCGCGTTTATCCGCGAGCAGTTGGATGCGTTGCCGGCCGAGTCGACTCGCGAATCCGTCGGCCCGCTCGCGACCAATCAATTCGCCGTGTCGCTCGTGGAAGGCTGGCGCGGCGAAATCTGTCACGTGGCGATCTCGGACGAGCGGGGCCAGTTCCGCCGTTACAAGATTGTGGACCCGTCGTTCCACAACTGGTTCGGTCTGGCGATGGCGCTCCGCGATCAACAGATTTCCGATTTCCCGCTGTGCAACAAGAGTTTCAATTTGTCGTACTGCGGATTTGACCTGTGAGAGGGCGTAGTTGTGGGGTCGGAGTTGTCGGTGGTTGCAAGCAACCACTCTACTTCGGGCGATGTGTAAGGCTCAGTACTGTGCGCATTGAATAGGGTCTGAAATCGGCTTCGGTCGTTTAACCCGCAGCCGCAGGCGAGGCATGGCTGGCGTTTGTTGCCTCGCCTGCGGCTGCGGGTTAAACGAATTCGGACCCGTTTCAATGCGGCGCTGTACTCAGTGAGGTAGCGCGATGTTCAACATTCTGGTCGCCCGCATGAGGCAAGGTCATCGCACGGCGGCATACCCGAGCCAGCCGCCGACGCTGTCGGACCGCTTCCGCGGTCTGCCCGTGTTGGATGCGTCCAAATGCGGCGACGAGTGTCGCGCGTGTGCCGACGCATGCCCGACCGGCGCGATCACCGCGAACGCAGCCGGGCACGGCGAGTGTCTGCGTCTCGATCTCGGCCGCTGCCTCTTCTGCGTGGACTGCGTCGAGGCCTGCCCGGAAGGCGCGCTCACGTACAGTCAAGAATACCGGCTCGCCGCGCGGCGGCGCGAAGATCTGGTCATCGACGGTCAGGCGATCAAGCTTGCGGACGCCCTGGACGAAAAAACGCGTCGCCTGTTCGGCCGCTCGCTGAAACTCCGGCAAGTCAGCGCCGCCGGCTGCAACGGCTGCGAGGCGGACGTCAACGTTTTGAACACGATCGTGTTCGACCTCGGCCGCTTCGGCATTCAGTTCGTCGCCTCGCCGCGACACGCCGACGGCCTGCTCATCACCGGGCCGGTGTCCGAGAACATGAAACTGGCAGTCAAGAAGACGTACGACGCCGTGCCGGCCCCAAAGCTCGTGATCGCCGTCGGCGCCTGTGCAATCTCAGGCGGCCCGTACATCGACCATCCCGAAGTGCACAACGGCGCCGATTCCATCGTCCCGGTCGATCTCTACATCCCCGGCTGCCCGCCGCATCCATTCACGATCCTCGACGGCCTGCTGCGGCTTCTGGGAAAACTCAGCGGCAGCCTCACCGGCGAACCGCCTTGCACTTGAGGCGCGACCCGGTTGTTCGACCGCGTGACAACGCCCGCTGAGTCAATGAGTTGCGGCTGGAGGTCGCGGCCAGCAAACCAAGGCCACTTGTTCGAGCCGGCGCTCTTCGATAGTATCGCGTTCGTTACGAGCCGAGCGTCACAGCGATGTGCGAGCCCGACTGGCGTGATTCGCTGCCTCGGCCATGGCCCGTAGTGTGCATCGAACGCACGGCGCTTCGCCCGTGGTGAACTGTCGGCAGTAGCTGCGCCCTACGGAAGTTTGCCGAACTCGCCCTTGTGGGCGAGGCGGGGGAACCATCGTGTGGGGCGAATCCAATCTTGGACGGGGCATTCCTTGGCTCCGAGCCCGTCAGCTAACCTCGTAGGCGAATCAAGGAATCTGACTCAGTACCGCTCCGCACTGAAAGGGGTTTGAATTCGTTTAACCTGCAGCCGCAGGCGAGGCACAACAAACGCCAGCCACGCCTCACCTGCGGCTGCGGGTTAAACAACCGAAGCCAATTTCAGACCCTATTCAGTGTGGAGCAGTACTCAGGGAGCTTGGCTCAAGTCGCATGACAAGACTGGCTCCGCATGCCATGTCATCCCCCACTTGCCGATGTCCGCGCCGACTCCTGCGCGAGAACATCCCAGGAACCTGCCGATCCGCCGACCCGCTGCGGCGCCGTTTGCGGCCGAGTGGGTGACACGTGTTGATCGTGCGGATGCGAGGTGAGGGGGGCGACGCCGTTTCGACGAACATAACCCGCGCAAGCCAGGATGCGTAATACGATGAGCGACGTGATTACACCGCCGAATCCGACTGATCCCGACTCCAACGCATCGGGTGACCCCGCACGCGCGGAGCCTAACTTATCCGGTGCCGCTGCTCCGCAGGCGGCGGTGCGTCCGAAAGTGATCGAGTTGGACATGACGCCGACCGCAGCGGCAGCGACCGGCGGCGTGCCGCCCGTCGTCGTGCGATCGGACGACGAGTTGACGATCTCGGAGAGGATGAAGGAACTCGTGATCGGCAAACCGCGCGACTTGGCGGACAAATCGATCTATCACAATCTGTCGCTCGTGGCATTTCTCGCGTGGGTTGGCCTAGGGGCCGACGGACTGTCGAGTTCGTGCTACGGGCCGGCCGAGGCGTTTGGCGATTTGGGTGAGCACACGTACTTGGCGGTGTTCCTCGCGCTGGCGACGGCGATGACCGTGTGTGTCATTTCGATGTGTTACAGCCAGATCATCGAAGAATTCCCGTCAGGCGGCGGCGGGTATCTTGTGGCATCGAAATTGTTGGGGCCGCGCGTGGGCGTCGTGGCCGGCTGCGCCCTCTTGGTCGGTTACATCCTGACGATCAGCGTCTCAATCGCCGCCGCCGGGGACGCGCTGTTTGGATTAGTCGGAACCCATTGGTCGTTTGCGGGGATGACGGCGGAGCAGTGGAAACTGTTCCTCGAAGGCGTGACGATCTGCGGGATGATCGTCTTGAACCTGCGCGGCGTGAAGGAGTCCGTGCTGGTGCTGCTGCCGATTTTCCTGGTCTTTCTCGCGACGCACGTGCTGGTGATCGGCGGCGCGATCGTGCTGAACTTGGCCAACGCCGACGACGTCGCGCGGCAGGTGATCGACGGCGTGGGCAATGAGCTGAAGCCGTCGGGCCTTGGGCTGCTCGGCTTGCTGGGCCTGCTCATTCACGCGTACACGCATGGGGCGGGCACGTACACGGGCATTGAGGCGGTGTCGAATTCGATGACGCTTCTGCGCGAGCCGCGCGTCGCGACCGGCAAGCGGACGATGTTTTACATGGCCGTGTCGCTCGCCGTCACGGCTGGCGGCCTGATGATTGCTTACCTGCTATTGAACATCACGCCGCAAGACGACAAGACGATGAACCAGCTTCTCACCGAGTCGTTCGCCGCGCGGCTGGGGTTGGGCGGATGGCCGGGTTGGCTGGTCGTGATGATCACGATGGTTTCGGAAGGGGCACTACTCGTCGTGGCCGCGCAGGCCGGGTTCATCGGCGGCCCGGCGACTCTCGCCACGATGGCCCGTGACTCGTGGGTGCCGCACTGGTATGGCAACCTGTCCGAACGGCTTGCAACGCACAACGGCGTCATGCTGATGGGCCTGTCGGCGCTGGTCGCGCTCCTGTACACGCATGGAAACGTGGACTTGCTCGTGATCATGTACGCGATCAACGTGTTCGTGACCTTCTCGCTGTCGATGCTCGGCATGTGCCGGCTGTGCTGGGAGGAGCGTGGCGAGGCGAAGGGCGGCCGGCGGCTGGCGATGTTCGTGACCGGCCTGATTGTCTGCGTCGCGATTCTCGGCTCCACGCTTTGGAACCGGTTCCACGAAGGCGGCCGCGTGACGGTTGCGGTCGCGCTGGCAGCCGTGGCGATCTGCCTGCTCATTCGCCGCTACTACGGCACGGTCGTGGTGCAACTGCGGCGTCTCAACGAAATGCTCGGCGACCTTCCGACCACGGGGCAACCGAACCTCGCCGAGCCGGACCCGAGTCAGCCGACCGCCGCGATCCTCGTCGGCGGATACGGGGGGCTTGGAATCCATACGCTGCTGAATTCGATTCGCTTCGCACCGGGCTACTACAAGAATGTCGTGTTTCTGTCGGTGGGCGTGCTGGATTCCGGCAATTTCAAGGGCGCCCGCGCGGTGGACGATCTACGCCGGCACACCCAGCTTGCACTCGAACGGTTCGTCGATCTGGCCCGCGCGAACGGTTTTCCGTCGAAAGGCTTCATGGCCATCGGCCCCGACGCCGTTGACGAACTCGAGAATCTCTGCGTCGCCGTCGCGAAACTGTTCCCCCGTGCAACCTTCTTCGCCGGCCAACTCGTGTTTCGAAAAGACACGTGGTACCAGCGTCTGTTGCACAACGAGACAGCGTGGTCGCTGCAACGCCGATTGCAATGGGCCGGCTTGCCAATGGTGATCCTGCCAACGCGAGTGAAATAGCGCTACCGAGTCAGCCTCGGCGCGCCGTAGAAGGCTGAGGCAATGTCTCCCGCGCTCTACGCCGCCTTCGCTTGGGCGGCGGGCGCGTAAACCTGATCATCGCGAGCGGCCTTCGCAGTTGGTTTCAGCCGGCATGGGGCGACACGCGCGAGCAGTATGACGGTCAGCAAGCGGGCGCCCGACGATGCCAGGAACAGGGTTAGGTAGGCAGCGCGGCCGTCGCCTCCGGCAGTCAGCAGCGTCCCGCCAATCAGCGAACCAACCGCAATTGCAAACGCGTTGGCCAGATTGAATGCGGTCAGTACGCTCGTTCGTTCTTGCTCGGGAATCGTCTCGAAAAACAACAGCGCCGTTGCAAGCTCATACGCCGCCCACACGGTCCCCGACGTCACCTGCACTGCCAGCAACCAGGGGAGCCAGTCCGAAACCACCCAGCACGCCGCCATCGGCACGATTCCCAAGCCGCCCAGCCACAACAGCCACGTGGCCCCGAAACGATGAGCCAGCGATCCGAAGGCGGGCAGGGTTACGACTTTCGCCAAATAGCCGGTAGCCAGGACGGCGACGTATTGCCAGTACGAGAAGTTGAGTTGCCCCAGCATGTGAGGCGTGAAGTACGGCCCGGCGATCTGTACGGCCGTCTGCAGGCATACCATATAGATAAGCAACCGGCCGTCGCCCGCGACCAACCGCCCGACCAATTCGCCGACCGGCACGACGCGATGGTCCTTGGGCAGCGGCTGCGGCTCACTCTGGGCGGCAAGGAATGCGGCCGAGACAAACCGCGCGGCCGCTGCCAGCAGGAACGCGGCGGCGAATGCGGGCATGAGCAGGTCGAATCGCTTGCCGGTCTCGAGCATCAGTCCGCCGGCGAGAAACCCGACCAGTGTGCCCACGTTGCCGAACCGCGCCCGCCGACCGAAGTAGCGGGCGCGTACGCGGCGCGGCACGATTGAGCCGGCCCAGGTATTCCATGCCGGCGCCGTGCCAAGCCCCATGCCCCAGTACACGGCCGCGATCAGGAAGATCGCCGCCGTCGGCAGCCGGCCCCAAACCGCCGCGCCCGCCAACGGCACAAAGCTGCACGCTTGCACGATCGCGCATAACAACACCCAGCGGCGATGTGAACCGAGCCGCCAAACGGCGGCCGGCGTGATCATCTGCACGACCGCGCCCATGAGCATCGGCACCGTCGCGACAAGCCCGGCGCTGACGTCGCCCGCACCGACGGCGAGCGCAAACGCCGGCAGGTAGGTCTCGCCCAGCCCCACCATCGTGCTGAACGATGCGGCGTCGCCGGTACTCGCACGGAGATTTTTTTTCAGAAGGCTCGAACGCATGGCAAGCGGCCTCGTATCTGAACAAAGTTGCAACTCACTGCGGACGGATCACGCGGCCTTATCGTCGCGGCTTATCGGGATTGTCTGTTCCAACGGCGCCCTGTCGACTTGTTGTGATGGAGTGCGCTCGCTCGGCAAGAACGCAAACCCGACCGCGACAACGATCAGCGCGTAGGCAACCAGGTAGTTCCAGCGCGGCGTCTCGCCGAGGTAGAGAAAGGCAAAGATGGTGAACACGACGACCGTGATCACTTCTTGCATGATTTTCAGTTGCGCAGCGCAGAATCGGCCGTGGCCCCAACGGTTCGCCGGCACCTGAAGACAGTACTCGAAAAACGCAATGCCCCAACTGGCCAGCACCGCCACCCATAACGGCCAACTCTTGAACTTGAGGTGACCGTACCAGGCGAACGTCATGAACAAGTTGCTGACGACAAGCAACAGAAGGGTGACCACTTCTCTGGCTCCGCACGTAAGACGCGTCGAGGTTCGAGCGAGGGAGAGGAGCAGGGAGAGGAGTAGACCGATCTTGTCGAATCAGGTCAAGGGCGCGTACGATACGTTCGACCTCATCCTCGGGATTCGCACGTGGCGGTCCCACTTTCCAGCCGGATACCCGCTTCGGTCGCATGCCTGACGTGCCGAGAATCCAGGTGTTTGCGTCGGTTGAGCCTCACGCCGAAACCGTGCTGCTGACCGTGCTGGTGCAGTTGGTGGTGATCATTCTGGCCGCGCGAGCGTTTGCCTGGCTCTTTCGGCGGTTGGGGCAGCCCTCGGTCGTCGGCGAAATCGCCGCTGGCTTGGTGCTCGGACCGTCGGTGCTCGGCAAGATGCTGCCGGGCGTCTCGGCCGCCGTGTTCGATCCCAGCGTCAAGCCGGTGTTCGGCGTGCTCAGCCAGCTTGGCCTGATCTTCCTGTTGTTCCTGATCGGGCTTGAGTTTGACTTCCGTCACCTGCGCGCGCGAGGCAGGGCGGCGGTTTCGATCTCGCTGATGGGCGTCGTTTTGCCGTTCGCGCTCGGCTGGGGGCTTGCTCAGTTCCTGTTCCCGCAACTCACCGTCCCCGCGGGCTGGCCGCCGCTCGATTCGCGAGGGTTCGCGCTATTCATAGGCACGGCGATGTCCATCACCGCGATCCCGATCCTCGGCCGGATGATGATGGAGCTGAACATCACGCGCACGCGGATCGGCGCGATCACGATCACCGCGGCGGCCGTCGACGATGCGACCGGCTGGATCATGCTGGCTGCGGTCAGCGCCATGGTGCGATCCGGATTCGACCTCTGGCTTTCTCTCCGCATGATCGTGTTGACCGTCGGGTTCGCCGCACTGATGCTCTTCGTCGCTCGGCCGCTGCTCCACCGTTGGATTCAGTTTGCCCTGCAGCACGGCGACGGCGAGATCGGGCTGAACTCGTCGGCGATCCTGGTCGTCGTCATTCTGCTGTGCGCGATCGCCACCAATCTGATCGGCATCTTTGCGATCTTCGGTGCGTTCATCTTGGGCGCGGTGTTGTCGGACCAGCACGAGTTCCGTGCAGCCGTGAGTCGGCAACTGCGCAACTTCGTCACCGTCTTCTTCCTGCCGATCTTCTTTACCTACACCGGCCTGAACACCGACATCGGCACGCTGGAGTCGCGGACGCTTTGTTTGTTCGCCGCCGCCGTGTCGCTGGTCGCGATCATCGGCAAGTTCGGCGGATGCACAATCGCCGCGTGGGTCGGCGGGTTCTCGCCGCGCGAGGCGGGCTGCATCGGCGTCATGATGAACACGCGAGCGCTCATGGAGTTGATCGTGATTAACGTCGGCTTCGAGCTGAAGGTGGTTCCGCCGTCGGTCTTCTGCATGCTCGTGATGATGGCCCTGCTCACCACGGTAATGACCACGCCTATCTTGCTGCGCCTGCAGCGCGGCACCGAGCTCGAATCGTTCGTCGCCCAGTCAGGCTTCGCCACGCCGATTCGCTCGTTCGATCTGGAACCGGACGACGCCGCGAGCGTCGGACCACAACTTCCCTGACGCGCAAGCGGCGATCAGCTATGGCGCACCCTGCAAGTACTTGCCGACGACGCGCGATTGCCCACCGTACTCTGGCAAGATGCGCATGTGCTCGTCCGGCTGCGGAGCGTCGCCCAGCATGAGCCAAACATGGGTTCTGACGTCTGCGGGATTGCACGCATCAGTGGTCATGGATATTCTCGCTGGCACGTGAAAACAGCGAGGAAGTCAGGGATGTTGCACGTGCACGGTCATGCCTTTGAAGGACTGAACGCCCGCCGACGCGAGGGGCTGGTCGCAGTGAGCCGGCGCGGCATGATCAAGGCTGGCGTCGCCGGCATGGCCGGACTGACGCTGCCCGGCCTGTTGCGGGCGCAGAGCGAAGCTTCGCAAGCCGGCCGGCCGGTCGCACGCGGCAAGAGCGTGATCTTGCTCTGGATGGCTGGCGGCCCTAGTCACATCGACACGCTCGACCCAAAGCCCGATCGACCGTACGAGAACCGCGGCCCGTTCGGCGTCACGGCGACGAAGTTGCCCGGCGTGTTGATCTGCGAGCACTTGCCGAAGATGGCTGCGATGCTCGATCGGTTCTCGATCATTCGCTCGGTCGATTGCCGCTTCTCGAATCATGAACCGAACAAGGTGATGCAGACGGCCAACCTCGCGGCCGAGTCGCGGACCAATTCCGAGTCGGAGATGTACCCGGCCATCGCGTCGATCGTCGCCAAGCACCACGGACCGAATCATCCCGGCATGCCGCCGTATGTCGCGTTTCAAACGTCCCAGACCCACATCGCCTACGGCGGCTACCTCGGCAAACAGTACGACCCGTTCCTGGCCAATCAGGCCGTGCGACTGCCGATCTACGACAACGTCGGCAGGGACTCGGGGCGACTGTCCGACGCTCAGCTCTTCAACTTCGCCGCGGGCCTTAGTCACGAGCGCATCACAAACCGCCAGGAACTTCTGCGGCGCTTCGACCGCCTGCGCAGCGATCTTGACGCCTCAGGCTCGATGGCCGCGATGGACCGGTTCCAGCAGCAGGCCGTCGACATCGTCATCGGCCGCCGCGCTCAAGAGGCGTTCGACATCACGAAGGAGCCTGACTGGGTGCGCGATCGGTACGGCAAACACTTGTGGTGTCAGGAGGCCCTGCTGGCGCGGCGATTGGTCGAGGCCGGCGCGGCGTTTGTGACTATCGACTTGAGCTACCATTCGGCGTCGGGCACATGGGACACGCACGGCGACAACATCCCGCCCTATGGCGGCATCAAGAGCGGCCTCGGCCCGCTGCTGCCGCTGTTCGATCACCTGTTCACAACGCTGGTCGGCGACCTCGGCGAACGCGGCATGCTCGACGACGTGCTGGTGATCGCGATGGGCGAGTTCGGACGCACCCCGAACATCGGCACGCAGGGGAGCACCGACGGACGCAATCACTGGCCCGTGGTGATGTCGATGTCCGTCGCGGGCGGTGGTCTGCGACATGGCCAGGTGATCGGTGCCACCGAGCACGACGGCGGCAACGTCAAAGAGCGGCCCGTGACGCCTGGCGACATCGCCGCCACGATCTATCGTCACATGGGCGTTCCGCTCGAAACCACCTACCTCGACCATCGCGGCCGCCCACGCAACGTCATCGAACACGGCGCGCCGATCCACGAGCTGGTCTAGTCGCGCATGTCAGAGAATCTCACCCAAAGGCGCCAAGGCGCGAAGACTGCGGGGGCGTCGTCACTGCAGCGCGACGAGTAGAAACTTCCCTGGCTCCTCCCACAGGACAGGACAGGTCGCGCGGATGTGGGCAAGAAACTCGCGGTTCTCGCGTTCGCGGTTTGTGCCTAGTAGTTCGACGAAGTGCGTCGCACCCTGCTGGCGATAGAACTCCAACAGTGCTTGCGGGCTGCACTGCTCCGCAGCCACCCTCCACGTTCCGAACAGATACTCGATCTCGTCCGGTCCGTAGGCGAACGTGAAGCCGCGACGGCCGGCGTAGAACAGCACGGAGGAGTGCCCGGCGACGAGCGCGTCCGGTGGCGTGAGTTGACGAACTGTCGCAGCCGCGCTCTCGACGTGCCGCCACTCACGCGGCGTGCGAAACGTCGATGCGACGGCGGCCAGATTCAAGACAGCCAGGCCCGCCCCGGCAAGACCCGCCGCAACTCGACCGGTCACGTAGAACCGCTCATCGATCGCGGCCCGAGCGAGCGTCGCCAGCGCCCGTGCGATGAATACGGCCGAGACCGGCGCCAGCGCGAGGTAGTAATGCTCGTGGTCCACCTTGCGAACCAGGATCGGCAGGTAGGCCAACAGCGAGGCCAACCACACGTGAAAAACAAGCGGTGGCTCTCCCTCTCCCCCGTCGGCGGGGGAGAGGGGCAGGCGTGAGGCGTGAGGGATTGCTTGCTCGGCCGTAGGCCCCTCACCCCAACCCTCTCCCCGCAAACGGGGAGAGGGAGAAGTGAACGTATCCATGCCTACCGTAAATAGCGGACGAACACGAACCATCACGCCGACGACCAGCAGCACCGCTCCGATTGGCGTAAGTCCGCGCAGCGCGATGTAGTAGGCCAACTGACGGTAGGTTGCCGGATCAAGGAACCGCTCGGGAGCGATCCACTTGTGTACCTGCCAGAACGGAGTCGACACGGTCGCGGCGTCGGTGGCGACCTGGCAGGCATGCACGTACCAAGCGGCGGAAGGCGCGACTATCGCTAGCGCGGCGAGCCACAGTTCCCAGCTCCTCCACGCGCTGCGGCCGTTCCGCCGCCAGGCCAGATAGGCCAGCGGCACGAGCACGTACGCGGCAATGACCTTGAGCAACAGCGCCATGCTGATGCACACGGACGCCGCCGCGAGCCAACCGCGCGACCCGCCGGCGGACCAGTGCTGCGCCGCCCAGACACCCGCGACCAACATCGCGATCATCAGCGAGTCGGGCTGAAACGCTCGACCATATCGAATCGCAACCGGCATGAGTGCGAGCACGAGCGCGGCGACCAGCGCCGTCGCCCGACCGTCGGTGCGACGCACCAAGCCGAAGATCGTCAGACACGCAGCCGCGAGCGCCAGCGCCGAGATGCACCGCCCGGTCGCGTCGAGTTCCCAACCTGTCAGCCGGCTTGCCGCTGCGGCGATCGCCGGATAGCCGGGAAACTCAAGCATGTAGTAGGCGGGGAACGGCCCGATGTCGATCTCGGGTCGGAGCGGTGACCCGCCGCGTGCGAGGTTCCCCGCGATCATGGCCGTGTGAACCTGGCGGTCGATGTAGTTTTCGAGCAGCGGCTGGTCCCAGTTCACGAGTCGAACCGAAACCGCCACGGTACAAACGAACGCCGCGGCGAGCGGCCCGTGCGCCGGCAATGTCCACGACCAAAGTGCAGCGAGGCCCTCGCGCAGTCGCGGCATTGCCGGCGACCGAAGTGATGATTCGGGCGTCGAGATGATGGCCCCGGACAAACATGCACCTCCGTGCGCTGTGCTGCGATTCCCGCGCCTCTGCCTTGAGGCCA
>DAIOWH010000008.1:36391-45210 GCA_036758585.1 Planctomycetia bacterium | reverse complement strand
AAACATGCACCTCCGTGCGCTGTGCTGCGATTCCCGCGCCTCTGCCTTGAGGCCACGTGCCGAAGGAATCTACCCTTCTCCCTCTCCTCGTTGCGGGGAGACGTTGGGGTGAGGGGTTCGTGGGAAAAACGCCTGTCCCGGCGCCCCTCCCCTGCCCTCTCCCCCGCGGACCGGGAGACGGGGAACAACTATTGCCGAAGCAACCGAGCGTGGTTGGATTATCGACGCCCGCCGCAATGGGTCAAGGTTGTTGCAAATTGGACGGCGGTGATGTGGCTGAGTCCTTGGACTCGCCTTGCGGGTACTTCACCTCAAACCGGCCGAATCGCTCTTGCTGGTCGGCATCGCCGCCGCCGTCCGCCCCGTCGTCGCCCACGGGGTAGATGGCGAAGCTGCTTGGCTGAGGCTTGAACACAAGCGGCTTGCCGGAGTACACATCGACCGGGACGGCAGTCAGGCGTTCGTCCAGCGCGTCGTCGAGCGAGGCGGGGAGCTGCCCGCGTGCGGCATGGAACCGGTCCACGCGCATGCCGAGCCGCGCGCCGGCGAGTCGCGAGCGAAAGCGCATTCCGGCCTCGCGAAACTGCATCACCGCGGGCATCAAGAGCGCCGTGAACATGTACTGCGTTCGGCCGACGCTGACGCGATCCATCACAGCTTGAACCGCATCGCGGCCTGCTGGACCGGTCTTGTCCACGTTGTCCACCAGCTCACACATCGCGTCCAGCAAAAACACCTGATTGTTCATCATGTACGGCTTCATGGGACCGGAACTCATGACGGCGAACACCGGGGCGCCGCCCGGATCGAGGAACTCCGGCATGCCGCCTTGGGCCAGGTACCGCATCGAAGTCATCACTCCTGCTCGCTCGGCGATGACGCCCGGCGCCATCACGAACTGGCTCGCGATCTTGGTGATCTGGTCGTCGAGCGCAGTGAACTGTTCGGGAGAGAGGTCGTGATGCGCGAGCAGTGTTTCGAGCGACTTCACCGCGACGCTGCCGATCGCCACACGCACGAGCTGGGTGATCATGAACGGCTCGTCGCGGAGCATCTCGCTGAGCGCGAACAGCTCCCGCACCGCGTCCACGGCGCGATCGCCGTCGCCCTTGCCCAGCGATTGCAACACATCCATCTGCAACAACCGCGCGAAGTCGCGCGATTTCTGGATCGGATCAAGCACGATCGACATTGGCTGCTTCGTCTGATAGTCGAGCGGCAGCCGAAAGTACGGTCGGCCGATCGCTTGGCGGAAGAGTTCGAGGGCCTCGCGATTGGCTTCGAGCGTGGCGGCAAACGCGGGATATTCGCCCGGCGGCGTCCCCGTTTCGGTGTCGAGCAGGTTCAGGACAGCCGGATCGAACGGCTGAAGCTTACTGATAGCGGCAAGAAAGAGCTGTGTGCCGTCGTCGCCGCGTTTCGCCGGCCCGGTTGGCGCGAGGTCCTTGAACCAGACCGGCTCGCCCCGATCGACGACCCTGGCGATCGCCGCATCGAGCCGCCTCTTTGCCGTGCCGTACCAGATCGAGTAGGCCAGCGACAGGACGAGGCCGATGAACGCGATAAGGCCAACTGCGTACCACAAGCACCCAATGCGCTTGCCGGCGGGCGCTTCGGAACTGGGCTGGCTTTGGGTCTGCGACACGGCGCCTTGCCTGCGGGTTTACGTGCGATCGGGGCCGGCGACGGAGTCTACCACGCCCCCGCTTCGCAGCCAACCCGCAGACACCCCTTCGCTCGTCGGTTCGCGTGCGGGCGACGGCAGCGCGTGACACACCGCGCACAGCGCGACAGCGTTGACCCGCGCCGGCGGCGCGGTCTCTCCACACGTCGGGCACTTCGCCGACTTGATCGCATGGCGGCAAAAGGCGAGCAGGTCGTCGCACCGGCCGGTTGGGTACACGGCGTCAAGGGCGGCGCCGTGTACTGCGGCCGCGTCGCCGCCCGGCGGACCGCTCAGGCCGCCAGCCCACGTCATGACGCCTCCCAACGTGATGCCGATCGCAACGAGCGCGGCGCTGCGGCCGAAGGAGCCGATGCGGCTCGGCCGCGGCGAGGTCCGGGGCGTGTGACCAAGCTGTTCCGCCGCGCGTTCGGCCACGGCTACAGCTTCCCAAACTCGTTGCCACGACTCGCTCGGTTCGCTGCCGTCGCGGTCGTCGCTGTGTGCCGCCAACATGCCGGCCGCTGGACGGAACAGATCGGCAATCTCACGGCACGACCCCGGATTGAGCTGCGTGCTGCAAGCCGCGCTTTTTCTCCCAACAACCGCCCTCGCTGACGCTTCGGGTTAGTGTTTTCCAGGCATAATCGAGCCGAATCACATTAACCCGAAGCGTTAGCGAGGGCGACCGGTTACACCCGAATCTACCTCCTGTTCGTGCAGGCATCCTTTCTTCCCGGAGGCAACCCGACTAAATTAGTACGGTAACGAAACGGAGTGGGAGGCGGACCGACCCGTGTTGTTGCCCGCCATGAGCCGTTTCGTCCTGCCCGACCGAAGTGAGATCGTACGAATGTCGACTCTGGAGAGCATCTGGATCGTGGCCTTGATGCCCGCCTTGAGCGCCCAGGCGCCGAAGGCCGCGGCGCCGGTCGAGGTCGCCGAGGTTGTCGAGCGCCGAGTGGCGACGACGGTCGAGCTTGTGGGCACGGTGTTGCCGCTGCGGCGCAGCATCGTCGCCAGCGGGGCCGATGGATTGGTCGTGGAGTTCGCGGTGCGCGAAGGCGACCTGGTGAAGGAACATCAGATGCTGGCGCGGCTCCGCACGCGGACGCTGGAGATCGAACGCGAGGCTGCGTCGGCCGCGCTCGATGAGAAGCAGCAGTTGCTCGCCGAGTTGGAAGCCGGCTCGCGCCCGGAGGAAATCGAACGAACACGGGCGGTGCTCGCGGCCGCCGAGGCCCGCGCACGACTCGCCGTGATCAAGCGCGATCGCCTGGAACGGTTGGTCGCTCGCGACGCCGCCAGCGGCGAGGACCTCGAAGAGGCGGCCGAACAAGTCGTCGAGACGACGCAGGAAGTCGCGCGGCTCAAGGCGGATCACGAGCTGGCCAAGCAAGGGCCGCGGTCGGAACAATTGGCGCAGGGTCGTGCGCGCGTCGAAGCGGCAAGGGCCGCGCTGCGACGCGTCGAAGACGATATTGAGAAACGTACCGTTCGAGCGCCGTTCGCGGGTTACGTCGTGCGCGAACATACTCAAGTCGGCCAGTGGCTCGGAACAGAGAGTCCGGTCGTTGAGATGGTCGACCTCGGCGCCGTCGAAGTGCAGGTCATGGTCCCGGAGAAACTGATTCATGAGCTGCGCGCCGGCCAGGCCACGGCGGTTCATGTCGAGGCATTGGGCGACCGCCAGCTTGCGGGCCAGATTGCGGGCGTCGTTCCGCAGGCCGATGTGCGAGCGCGCCAGTTTCCGGTCAGGGTCCGCATCTCCAATGAAGTCGACGATGGTCGGCCGCTGTTGCAGGCGGGCATGTTCGCCCGGGTTCAATTGCCGGTCGGCGGTCGACACATGGCAAGGCTCGTGCCCAAGGACGCACTGGTCCTGCAGGCGGGCCGGAGCGTCGTGTTCGTCGCTGAACGCACGGGAGACTCGCACAAAGTCACACCCGTCACGGTAAGACCCGGTGCGGCTCATGACGGCCTCGTCGAGGCGGATGGAAATCTGAAACCGGGCCAGCTTGTCGTTGTGCGCGGCAATGAACGACTCGCCGCCGGCCAGACCGTCCAGGTGGAATCGCAACTCGACGCGAAACCGACGGCGGAAAACAACAAGCCCACAACAGTCCCAGCCGAGTCGCTCAACAAGTGAGGCCCGATTCGTAGATGACGCGGTTTGGTCGCCACGGACGACAGGCCACGGACGATTGACAGAATGCACCTTATCGCCTTTTGCCTCCGAAATCCGGTCAAGGTCGCCGTCGGCGTCCTGCTGGTAGTGCTGTTTGGGATGCTGGCCGTATTCCAGATGCCGGTGCAGATGACGCCGGAAGTGGAGCGGCCGGAAATTCAAATCGAAACGCGTTGGCCGGGCGCCAGCCCGCACGAGATCGAGCGCGAGATCGTTCAGGAACAGGAAGAGCAGCTCAAGGGCGTGCCGGGCGTCGTGAAGATCAGTTCCGAGAGCCGGCTCGGCTACGGGTCGATCACGCTCGAATTCGAGGTCGGTTCGGACATGCGCGAGGCGCTGATCAAGGTTTCGAACCGGCTACAGCAAGTGAAAGAGTATCCACCCGACGCGGAGGAGCCGGTGATCACGCCGGCCACTTCGCTCGATCGGCCGATCGCGTGGCTCATATTGAAACCGCTGCCTGAGCGGACCGACATCGACATCACGGAGTACGGCCGATTCGCCGAGGACTACGTCGAATCGCGACTGGAGCGCGTGCCGGGCGTGGCGGATGTGGCGGTCTCGGGCGGGCGCGAGCCGGAACTGCAGGTGATTGTGGACCCCCAACAACTCGCGGCGCGCCAGTTGACGATCGGGCAACTGCGCGAGGCGATCGTCGGGCACAACAAGGACACGTCGGGCGGCGACTTTCAGGAAGGCAAACGGCGGTACATCGTGCGGACGCGCGGCCAGTTCACCGCACCGGAGCAGGTCGAACAGATGATTGTCGCGCACCGCGACGGGGCGCCGGTCTACGTGCGGGACATCGGCGAGGTGCGGCTCGGTTTCAAGAAACCGACGAGCGTCGCCCGCCGCGGCGGCGAGCCGGCGGTGTCGATTCGTGTCGCGCGCGAGACCGGGGCCAACGTCTTGAGCGTGCTTGAGGAAGTACAGGACGCCGTCGATGAATTGAACGCGAACATTCTCAAGCAGAACGGCCTGGTGCTTCGCATCGCGTGGGATGAACGCGGATACATCTATTCATCGATCGGCCTGGTGAAAGAGAACATCTACTGGGGCGGCCTGCTCACCAGCATCATTCTGTTCCTGTTTCTCCGGCACTGGCGCAGCACACTGGTAATCTGCCTCACCATGCCGGTGTCGATCATCGGTACGTTCCTGCTGCTCGGGTTGACGGGCCGAACGCTCAACGTGATCAGCCTGGCGGGTCTGGCGTTTGCGACGGGCATGGTGGTGGATAACGCGGTGGTCGTGCTCGAGAACATCCACCGCCGCCGCGTCGAGCTGCGCGAGTCGGCCTGGGAGGCCGCACTCAACGGCGGGCAGGAAGTTTGGGGTGCGGTCCTCGCGTCGACGCTCACCACGCTCGTCGTGTACATCCCGATCTTGTTCATGAGCGGTGAGGTGGGCCAACTGTTTCGAGACATTGCGATCGCCAACAGCTCGGCCGTGGCGCTGTCGATGATCGTGGCCGTGCTGGTGATTCCGCCGTTGGCGAACCGCTTCCTGCGACACGAGATGGAGGAAGACATCGTGGAGCAGTTTGGGGGCGCGAGAAACGGCCGATCGTTGCGGCACAGCCGACTCTGGCACGCGGCCCGCGGTCTGTTCGGCCTCGCCTGGCTGGGCGAACGGTTCGTCGAACTGTTCGTCGGGACCGCATCGAGACTCCACAGACACACACTGGCCGGCATGACTGTCGTGCTCGTGTTTCTGGCAGGTTCGGCAGGCTTGAGCTGGCTGATAATGCCGGGCCTCGAGTACCTGCCTGAGGGCAACCGGAACCTCGTATTTGTGTCGCTGCTGCCGCCGCCCGGCTACAACGTCGACGCCCTGACGGATTTGTCCAAGCAGATCGAAGACACGATCCGTCCATACTGGGAGGCGAAGCCTGGCTCGCCGGAAGAGAAGGCGCTCGGCGGCCCGGCGGTGTCCGACATGTTCTTCTTCGGCGGCGACCGGCGCCTGTTCGTCGGCGTGCGCACCGCCGATGAACTGCGCGGCCGCGACCTGATCCCCGTGGTACAGAACGCCACGGCGAAGATTCCCGGCACGCTTGCATCGGTCAGCCAGGCGAGCCTGTTCGAGCGGTCCAGCACCGGCGGCCGAACGATCGACGTCGAGATCGCCGGCCCAAACCTGGAACGGCTCGTCGAGATGGGTTCGCACGTGCGCAAACGCTCGCTCGAACTCATGCCCGACGCGCAGGCAATACCGCGGCCGAGCCTCGACCTGTCCGGCCCCGAGATGCACGTCGTACCGAAATGGGAACAGGCCGCCGATCTCGGAATCTCCGCACGCGAGCTTGGCTACACGATCGACGCGCTGACCGACGGTGCGTACGCGTCAGACTACTGGTCCGGCCACAGCAAGATCGACCTGACGATCAAGATTCACGATCGATTCGTACGGCACACGCAAGATCTGGGCGAGATGGCGATCGCGACGCCCACAGGACGTCTCGTGCCGGTCAGTTCCGTAGCCGACGTCGTGCTGTCGAGCGGCCCTGAGCAGATTCATCACCGCGAACGGATGCGTGCGATTACGATTCAGGTTCGGCCCGCACGCACGACGTCGCTCGAAACGGCAATCGACACAATTCACAACGACATCATCGGGCCGCTTGCCAACGCGGGCGAACTGTCCGGCGGCTATCAGATCAATCTCTCCGGCACGGCCGACAAGCTGAACGCGGCGTGGCACGCCATGCAATGGAATCTCGCGCTCGCGCTGTTGGTGACCTATCTCGTGATGGCCGGCCTCTTCGAATCATGGACGTATCCGGCGATCATCATGATCAGCGTCCCGCCCGCAGCCGTCGGCGGCCTGTTTGGCCTGTGGCTCTTGAATCACGCCCTGCTGGCCCCGCGCGGCGCGAATCAGCCGCTCGACATCCTGACCATGCTCGGCTTCATCAGCCTGATCGGCATCGTCGTGAACAACGCCATTCTGGTCGTTCATCAGGCTCTAAACCACGTGCGAGAAGAAGGAATGCACTATCGCGCGGCCATCATCGAGAGCGTCCGAAATCGCGTGCGGCCCATCTTCATGACGACCGTCACCACTCTCGTTGGATTGATCCCGCTCGTCGTCTCGCCGGGCGCCGGCAGCGAACTGTACCGCGGCCTCGGCGCCGTCGTGCTCGGCGGATTGGCCATCTCGACGATCTTCACGCTCGTGTTGGTGCCGATCACCTTCACGCTGACGCTCGACGTTCAGCATTGGCTTCGAGGTCTCAGCAATCGCGGCGCCCAGGTTCAGACGGCGCCGGCGGCGCGTCCGGTCGAGGCGCCGGCGGTCGAGCCCGCCGGGTAAAGGACCCGCAATTCAAGACCGGTCGCGGATGGTGGTCGGCTGGAACGCGTTGCAAGGCGACTATCCGCCGCCTGTCCACCCGACCGATTGCATTCTCTAACAAGTTTTGCGAAGCTGCGTTGCCGCCGCCTCGCTGGCCCGCGAACGGCTGAACTCGTTCCTTCCCAGTTTCCCAGGACACATATGAAACTCAGTTGCTCGCTGTTGGTCGTGTGGCTGCCGCTCGGCCAGCCGGACATCGACAAGCAGTATCCGCTCGGCCCGCAGCTCAGCGTGCTCGCGCGGGACATCGAGAGCGTCCAATATCGCAAGCTCGTCACGCTGGAGATGCTGGCGACGGACCTCGCCGCGGAATGGCAACGCGTTGAGACCGAGGACAACCCGCAGAGTTTCGCAGAGAAACACGGCGGCAAGGAAAAAGTGCTGGCCGACCCGCAGTTGAAGCGGGCGTATGAGCGACGAGTGCAGATTCGCGAGCGGTTTCTGGACCTGATGCGCGAAGGCTATCGAAGGTACAAACAAACGCCGCCGTTCGACCTGGGCGAGAAGGCCGAGTCGGCCGGCACGACGACTCGCAAGCTGGCCGCGACCGACACGACGCTGGCCGTCGCATTGCCCACGCCAGGATCCGAGCGGCACTGGCCGCGGTTTCGCGGACCCAGCGGCCAAGGGCTGACCGGCCTCGACCGCCTGCCGGTGGAGTGGAGCAAAGATAGTTCGAATATCGCGTGGCGCAGCAAACCGGCCGGACTCGGCAACTCGTCGCCGATCGTCTGGGGCGATCGCGTTTTCCTCACGAGCGCGTCGACCGATGGCGCCGAACGATTCGTCCATTGTTTGAGCGTTCAGGATGGGCGCACCGTCTGGTCGAAGGCCGCCCCCGCAACCGCGCCGGAACCGGGCGTGCGCGACAAGAACGGCTTCGCGTCCGCTACGCCGGTCACAGACGGCCAGCGAGTGATCGCGTTCCTTGGTTCGTGCGGGCTGGTGTGCTACGACCTCGGCGGCACGCTGCTCTGGCACTACGACACGATGAAGTTCAACACGACCCACGGCACCGGCTCGAGCCCGCTGCTCTACAAGGACCTGGTCATCTTCATCCACGACCAGAACCGCACCGAATCGATCTGCGTCGCATTGGACAAGAACACAGGCAAGGTCCGCTGGACCAACCATCGCAAGCGAGCAATGACCTGGAGCACGCCGGTCGTTGTGCGAGTTGGCGACCACGATGAACTCGTGTTTGCCGGCGGCGAAACCGTGAAGGGCTACGATCCGGCGAGCGGCGAAGAGATATGGTCGCTCACCGGTCCGACTCAGGAAGTCGTACCGACGATCGTCGTGGCCGGCGGCTTGTTGATCTCGGCATCGGGCCGCAACGGGCCGACGATCGGCCTGCGGCCCGGCGGCAAGGGGGACGTGAGCGAGACGCACTTGGCGTGGCGCACGGTGCGAGGCGGCCCTCACGTGCCGACGCCGATCTACTTGGACGGTCGCTTGTACACGATCAACGACTTCGGCATCGCCACGTGTCTCGACGCCGCCACGGGCAAACTGATCTGGCAAGATCGGCTGCACGACAAGTTCTCGGCCTCGCCGATCGAGGCCGGTGGATTGCTGTATTTTCCGAGCGAGGCGGGAGTGACCTACGTG
>DAIOWH010000008.1:0-36291 GCA_036758585.1 Planctomycetia bacterium | reverse complement strand
GATCGAGGCCGGTGGATTGCTGTATTTTCCGAGCGAGGCGGGAGTGACCTACGTGGTCCGTGCCGGCGACACGTTCGACGTCGTCGCCGAAAACGATCTCGGCGCGCCCATCCTCGCGTCGCCCGCCGTAGCTGACGGCAAGCTGATTCTGCGCACTCAAGCGGAAATCGTGTGCATCGGCGCGTCGGCCGGGAACGGACCATGAAACGCAACATCGAGCTGAAGGCTCGGGTCGCCGATCTTGCCGCGGCCCACGGGGTCGCTCGGTCGCTCGCAGCGCAGCTACACGCCGTCGAACGTCAGCGCGACACGTACTTCTGCGTCGCTCACGGCCGCCTGAAGCTGCGCGAACGATGGCCGTTCGACTCTAACGGCGCACTCGGCGAGAGCTGTGCAGGCCAGTTGATCTGGTACCGCCGGCCCAACGCGCCGCAGGTTCGAGCAAGTGACTACTCACTGATCGTTCTGGAGAATGGGACGGAGATGCGCGACCTGCTGGCCGGATCACTGGGCGTTCGTGCGGAAGTCGAGAAGGTCCGCACGGTCTACCTGTACGACAACGTGCGGATTCACTTGGACGAAGTGGCGCGGCTGGGCGCGTTCCTGGAGTTCGAAGCGATCGTCGACTCGACCTGCGACGAACCGGCGGCTCGGGAAAAACTCGACAAACTCATCGCCGTGTTCCAGTCCGTGCTGGGCGCCGTCATTGACGGATCGTACTCGGACTTGCTGCGTTGCTGATGCCATGGCCAGCTACTTCAAGTACAAAACGCTCGACGACCTGCGGCGCGACGCCGAACGGCTCGGTCTGCCGATCGAGCTTACCGATGATCTGTCGCCGCTCGCCCGGCCGGTCCAGATCGGACCGTTGCGTGCGGGGAACTCGATCGCTATTCAGCCGATGGAAGGTTGCGACGGCACGCCCGACGGTCGGCCCGACGAGTTGACCATGCGACGCTACCGCCGCTTCGGGGCCGGCGGTGCCAAGATCATCTGGGGCGAGGCCACGGCGGTCGTCGAGGAAGGCCGAGCCAACTCGCGGCAACTGCTCATCAACGACAAGACAGCCCGTTCGCTCGCGGCAATGCTCGCCGAATGCCGCTCGGCGCATCGCGAGGCGTTCGGGTCGGACGCCGACCTGGTGGTCGGTCTGCAACTCACTCACTCCGGCCGCTACTCATACCAGCGGCCGCTCATTGCGTTCCACGATCCGCTGCTTGATCCGCGAACGTTCGTCGACAAGGCCCGCGGCCAATTCGTCACGGGCGACTACCCGATCCTCAGCGATGACTATCTCAAGCAGCTTGAGGACCACTACGTCGCGGCGGCGCGGCTGGCGTTCGACATCGGCTTCGACTTCGTGGACGTGAAACAGTGCCATCGCTACTTGCTGTCGGAGTTGCTGGCCGCCCGCACGCGACCGGGTCCGTACGGCGGCAGCTTGGAGAATCGCACGCGATTCGTGAGCAACGTGATCGGCAAGATTCGCAACGCCGTACCTCGCGCGGTCGTCTGCTCGCGCGTCAATGTCTACGACGGGGTGCCGTACCGCCGCAACGACCAGACCGGCGTCGGCGAACCGTACCCATTTACGCCGCCGGTGCGAAGCAGCTTCGGGGCCAACGAACAGCAACCGCTTGAGGCGGACCTGACCGAGCCAAAGTTGCTGCTCGCGATGCTGAGCGATCTGAGTGTGCCGATGATCAACGTCACGATGGGCAACCCGTACGCGGTGATGCACGTGACGCGGCCATTCGAGTATCCTCCGGTCGACGGGTACGAAACGCCCGAGCACCCGCTGGCCGGCGTGTGGCGGCATTTTCGGCTCACGGGCGAACTGCAGCGTGCGTGTCCCGATCTGGTCCTAGTCGGCAGCGGCTACAGTTGGCTACAGAGTTTCGTGTTCGACGCGGGCGCGGCGAACATCGCCGCTGGCGCGTGTCGTGTTGTCGGCATCGGTCGCGCCGCGCTGCCATATCCAGATTCTCCGCGCGACGCGCTCGGTTCCGGCGCGCCGGGCCTCGACCGCCGCCGCGTCTGCCGTACCTTTTCGATCTGCACGAATCTCATGCGCGCCAAACACAACGAACTCGGCCAGTTCCCGACCGGCTGCCCGCCGTTCGACAAGGAAGTGTACGGACCGATTTGGAAGGAGGCACGAGAGAATCGCTGACGAGTCAGGTCGCTTGCCCCGCCGCGGTGTTGCCCGCCGCGGGCGCAAAAGTAAGCCGCGATCGCGACCAGCGTGAGCCACGCAATCGTTTGGGCACGTCGCGGCCAGCGGTAGAGGGCGAACATCTCACCGACGAAGACGATCGTCGCCGCCACGTCGCCCCAGTGGACTATCGGATATGCGAAACTCCGCCGGGAGATCGGCCAGAGCAACTGAATCGGCCAGTCTTGCATGCGGGGGTGCGAGGAATAGAGCATGTCCACGGCGAGGTGACTCAGCGATGCAACGGCCCCGACGAGAATCCACACGGCCAGCGTGGCGACTGACCGCGGCGGCGCCGCCCGCGGTGAATCGGTTGCGGCCGGAACCAGAGTCGGCGCCAGCCGGTTCAGCGAGTGCTGCACTCGGTTCGTACCGTTCGCGAGAATCGCCACGAGCCCACAGAGGCCGCCGATCGCCGTGGCCGCGAACACGTTGTGCCCCCAGATGCGATGCGTCCTGTCGTACGCAGCGCCGCCGAACACGAGCGTCAACCCATCCCAGTCCGGCAGCATGGCGGCGACACCGGCCATCGCCGCGATCTGCCAGCCGTGTCGGCGATGCAGTCCCGCGGCCAAGGTCAGCGTGCCGCCCAGCATGGCGTGTTCGAAGAAGGTCATCGGCGATCACTGATGTCAGCACGGACTCATCAGCGCAGCCCTTTGGCGGCGAGCAGTTCGATCGCCCATGGCGCGTCGTCCGAGTCCAGGGGCGGGTTCGGGTCCACGCGATAGTTCAGATCGTCGTAACGGCCGTTGTGGTAGCATCTGTCGATCAAGAGTTGCAGATCGAGCGGCACGTCGACATCGGACTCGCGCAGCGGAATATTGATCGTCGGCAGCCGGTCGCGAAGCGGTACGCGATACAGTTCCCAGGTGCTCTTCAGCCAGCCGCGCGTCACGCACACGTGGTAGGTCGTGCGATGCGATCGCGGCACACGATCCTTCGGCACCGCCGTGATCCGCTTGCCCGACCGGAGCAAGTCAATTTCCACGAGACTAACCCGTCCTTGACGATACTCCCGCTGCTTCTGCAGATACTTCTCCTGCCCCTCGCCGGGAAGCTTGTTCGAGGCACTCAACAGCTCGATCGCCGTAACGATCCGGTTGCCGGACGCCATGTCGATGATCTCGATATACCCCTCCGTCGCCGGTTCGCTTTCTCCGTGAACGACGATCGGCTCGGCCACCGCGACGTCGCCCGCGCCGGCCGTCGCTGTGCTGCGCCCCGGCCTGCTCGGATACTCGATCACACGCACGTCCGGGTAGATGCCGCGGCCGTCCCCATTTTCTGGCTCGACATAGACCCGGTCCTCCAACCGCGCTCGCAGTTCCGGAGGAAGGTGCTGTTGCAGCTCATCGCGAGCGTACGTCAGAAAGCTGTGATGCACGTCCCGCCAGTGCTCTTCCAGATACGGGTCCATGCCGGGAAAGGGGCTCTTCATGGCAGTCTCCATGTGCGTCAATGCCATCACGGCTTCGATGGCATTTTATCAAGTGCGGATGCCGCGGGCATCGGAACGCCGACCACGGCGTCTCGCACCTCGGCGCCTGCCGCGTCGGTAACGCTCTGAAACTCCAGGAGATTGACGTTCGTTTCGGCATCGGTTCGCAAACGAAGTTGTGCGCGATACGGACCGGACTTCTCGAACGTGAGCGGCTGCGTGCGAACCTCGCCGTCGCGCCACGAATCGCTCAGGCCGGCCGTGATCCACCAGGCGTGACCCGGTGGCACCCGCTCGAACCGAATGCGGCCCGCAGCGTCCGTCTTGCCGTATTCGATGACGTTTGAACCTGGCGGCAACTCCTTGCCCTTGATTGAAACCGAGCGGCCGGCGATCGGCTTGGCCGCGTCGTCCAGCAGGACCAAGTCGAGCGTCACGGCGGGGGTCAGCACAAAGTTGACCTCAAACGGTTTGTTCGGCAGCACGGTCCGCTCGGGGTCGATCTCCCAGCCTTCGTCCGCCGCCGGGATTCGAGTGGCCATCGACAGGCCGCCCTGACGGCCGAGGCTTCGTTCCGTGAAGCCGGGTTTGGACGCGCTGATGAGTGCGGCCTGGAACTGCGGGTGCGGCTTGTGGGGGTTCTCGCTCGCGTAGCTGACGCCTCCGGTGAATCGCATCTTGTATCGACCATCACCGTCGGTCGTGGCGGTGCCGGTGACAGGCAGCGTGCCGTGGCCGCAGTGGGCGCGGACCGTCGCCTTCTCAACCGGTTTGCCGGCGTCGTCCGTCACGCGGCCGACTGCAATCCACGGCCAGCGTTTGTCCTGCTCCGCCTCGCTGAGTTCCACGCGCTCGAGCGCGATCTCGACCGAGTTCTCCTTGTCGCGCGTGACCTCGACTCGTGTACGATCCTTCACGGCCGGGTACTCAATCGGCTCGAACTGCGACGCCGACTTGCCGGCGATCTCGACCCAATAGGTTCCCGGCACGAGGCGGCGATTCGACACTTCGCCACGGTCGTCGGTCGCGGCGTAGAGCCACGCGCTGCCGCGGCCGTGCGCGACCGGCACGCCGTCCCATCGAACCAACCGCAGGCCCGCGCCGCGGACCGGCTCGCGCGTCGTTGAGTCCACAAGCTTCACGACCAACGGCGTGTCGCCTTGGAGCTGCACCGTGACCGTGGGCGGCTGGCCCGCCTCCTCCACGGGCACGACGTCACTGGTACCGAACGGCGTCGCATCCGAGGTCTTCCCGTCCGCGTAGTCGGCTGCGGACACTCGATACTCGCCCGGCTCGAGGCTCGCCAGAAGCTGCTCGATATCGCCGCCACGCGGGGCCCAGTGGCGATGCCGCGCCCAAGATTCGCCGGTGGCGGTGTCTCGCCAAACCGCGTCGTATCGATTCTTGCTTCGCTCGTCCGCCTCGGCCCGCCCGACTCGCCGCCACACGTTGACATAGACTGAGTTCGTCGCTTGGCCGTCCACGTCTAGCACACGCAGCTTCAGGCCCGGCGTGGCCGCGGGGCTGGCCGCTTGCGGCGGTTGTTCGTGGTGCGACTGGAGCTTGCCCCGGATCTGCTCGCGAAACTCTGGCCACAATGAAGCGGCCTTCGCCGGCGCGGTCATGTAGGCGAACCCGAGCGGCGTCTTGCCGAGCCGATCGACGGCGATCTTGTTTGCCCCCTCGCCGAGCGAGTAGCCGGGCGGGTGCTCCTTCTCGTCGAACCAAAGTTGGATCGTGGTCACATCGCGCTTCAGATTGGTCGGCGAGTGCGTGAAAAAGATGACGCGACCGGACATCGAGATGCGCCACGCCTTGCCCTCGGGCAGAATCTCGCGCATGCGCAAGAACATCGCCTTCAACTCAGGCACCTTGCCCGGCGCCAGTTCGACCGTGACGCTGTTCGACGGCAGCACGGACGATTGCACGACATACTTCCCCGGTTCGGCAAGCAGAAAGCTCTCCGCCACGTCGAAGTCGTCCCAGAGTACTTTCGTCTCACCCGGCTTGATCGGCTCCGGCCCGCCCGACGTCTGGTACAGGAGTCCGACGTACGGCTCCGCTTCGCCGTTCTCTTTCTTCACCGTGACGACTCGAAACGGCGCTGCAACTTGCGGATCGAATCGCCGCTCAGCCTTGCCGAAGTTCTTCATTTCGAGTCGAAACTCGAGCGGCTGGCCGACGGCCGGTTCCTCCGTGAGCAGCACGAGGCGCGTGCGCAAGCCATCTTTTTCAGGCCCCCAGTCACCGGGCGGCGGTTCTGGTTCGTCCGGAGCCTTCGCCGGCTCGCCAGCCGTTATGATCCGAATCCAACTTGGCTCGCTGTTCATCCAGAACGTCAGTGGTTTGGTGTTCAGTCGCCGGCGGTCGCCGCCATCACGATTGGCGATTTCTATGCGATGGTTAATGTGCCCGCTGATCTTGCCCGACTCGTCACGATTCCAGTCCCACATGACCAATGCCAGGCGGGATCCGTCCGGCGACCAGCATCCACGCACCGCCACGCCGGGATCAGTAACGACGCACTCTCGCTTCCTACCCGCCACGTCAACCACCCAAAGAGTTTCCTGCACGGGGCTGGTTTCGTCGCCATCGTGATGTGTGTAGAGAACGTGGCGTCCGTCCGGAGAAAAGCGAGCGGATACACTCCAGCCGCTCGACTGACTGAGCAGCCGACGCTCGTCGCCATCGGCACGGACCAGGTAAAGGTCACAGCCCTTGCCCACTTGCCGGCCGATCGTCGCGACAAACCACCTCCCGTCGGGCGAGATGTCATTGACTCCAACGTCCTCCGGAATCTGCAGCTTCTTGGGCGGCGTGCCGTCAAGCTGCACTCGCCAAGTCTCGTACTTCCACGAACCGTCCGGGGGAACGGATCGCGTGAATAGGAGGGATTGCCCATCAGGGAACCAGTGCGGCATGCCGCGCAGGTCGAGGGCTTTGCGCGACTGCCCGTCCGAATCACGAATCCACAGTTCATTCGGTTGCGAATAGGCGAGGCTCGCTCCATCTGGAGCGACTCGGACGAGCCAAGCTCGCTCCACCAACTTGTTCCATTCGCCGGACACGGGATCTACCGCGACGATGCAGGTGCTTGAATCATGCAGCCGCGGCGGCTCGGGGTCCGCCGCGACAACGATTTGTTCCAGAGCGTCGTCTGGTTCACGCGGTCTTGGCGCATCGGAGGACAGAGCGGCGCTCGCTGAAGAATTGCCAGGATCACCGATGACGTGAGCGGCCCACGCGCCCCAAGCGACAAGGACTATCAGACCGATCAGCCACGCAATTGCGGGATTTGATCGTGGCGCCGGAGCGCCGAGTAGCCGGCGGATGCGGCCGAGCAAGGCGCCTCCGCCGGCCGACAGGGCGAATTGCGGGAAGGCCGAACGAAGTCCTTCCATCGTCGCCAGCGCGCGCGCATAGGCGAGACGATCGCCGCTTACCCCGATCGCAAGGTCGTCGCTGCACGCTTCGCGTTCCTGCCGGATGCGGCTCGAAACCCACCGCACGACTGGGTGATAAAACAGCAGCGTCTCAATGAAGGTCTGAACCAGGTTCACCAAATAATCATGGCGGCGGATATGGGCCAACTCGTGGGCGAGCAGCGATTCGAGTTGCTGCGGCGTCAGTCCGACTAGTGCGCTGGCCGGCAGCAGGATGACGGGGCGGAACCAGCCGATGGCGATCGGGACTTCGATCATGGCCGATTCGAGAAGACGGACTGTGCGACTGACTCGCAGACGCCGAGCCAAGTCCGCGAGCCGCGTCGGCCACGGCTCGGCCGCCGGACGAGCGTGGCGACGGCGGATTCGCTGTACGTGTGCCCAACCTGCCAACAGCCGCACAGATAGGCCCAGCACGCCGGCAAGCCACGCCGCGACCAGCCACGGCAGCGCACGTTCGATCCACGCGGCAGCACGCGCGAACAGCGGGCGAGCAGGCGGCAGGGCTGGAGTCGCGAGCGGCATGGATAAGACCGCTGAATGCTCTGCCTCGCTGGGCGATCTGACGAAGTCGCGTGGCGGCGAGGCAGCCGTCGCCCTGAGTACCTCATTGGAGGAGATCAACGGCATCTCGGGACGGTCAACGGACGTGCTCGGCCTACTCGGTGGATCGCGGTACACGTAGCACGCGGTCGCGACCGGCGTCGCGGCGAGCGCGAGCATTGCGGCGCAGGCGACCAGGTAGCGGACATTGGCTGACGCGCGGCGCAGGACCACGAGCAAGACGGCGACGACGGCAGCGACCGCCGCGCCCTGCCAAAGGAAATGAACCAGCGCCCAGCCGAGCGCGTTCACCAAGGGCTGCGCGAGAAGACCCTCGACCGTGCTGAACGATGTGGGCATGGTATTCATCGCGACGCTCCTTCCAGCTCGTCGAGCAGCTTGCGGATTTGGGCCAGCTCTTCCCGCGACGCCCGCTTGGCCGACAACGCCTGGACCACCAACTGCTCTGCCGACCCGCCGAACGCCCGTTCTAGCAGGTCGCCCACGAGCTGACGTTGCGTTTGCTCTTCCGAGCCCGCCGATTCATAGACGTGCGTCCGTTCGGAATCGTTTCGGCGCACCAGTCCTTTTTCGTGCATGATCTGCAGCAGCTTCAGCGCGGTGGTGTAGCCGGTGCCCCGTTCATCATGCAGCGAGTCGGTCACCTCGCGCACGGTGCTCGGCCCTCGCTGCCAGAGCACTCGGAGAATAGCAAGTTCCGCTTCCGTCGGTCGCGGCAGGTCACGTCTGGCCATCGCCTGGTCCTCGGTTTGACCTACATCCAGTTCGCGTGATGGCCTTAGATATACGAATAGCTTCGTAGGTTGTCAACGAAGGTGTTCGTAGACAGGGCAACAAAACAGCCCGAAGGCGAAGGGCAAGGCTCCGCGCACTATCGGTCGGGCCCCGCCGCCGCGTCGGCCTCGCGCGGCGTGATGAGGCCGTCGTGGTCGGTGTCGAGTCGGGTGAATTCGGCGAGCGGGCCGAGGAATTCGCGCGGGCTGAGATCGCCGTCGCGGTTGTGATCCATCTTGCGGAACCAAACTGGGCCGGCTGTCGGCGCGGCGCCACGCGGGGCTGGCCCGCGCATGCCGGCTGCGACTACGAATGAGCCAGAGAGCTGGGCGGCCGAACCGCGGACCAGGTCGAATCGCAGGCGGCGTGGAATCTCAACGCCGCCGAGAACGCCGTCGAAATCGGCGTCGGACTCGGCCATCAGGTCCCACGCGCCGCGCAGCTCACGAATCGTTAAGCGCCCGTCGCCGTCCTTGTCTAGCAGCTCGAAGAGCTGCCGGCCCTCGTCGCTCACCGTCAGCGTCAGCCGGGTCGCGGCGGCTGCCACCTGACGTTCCATGAACGCCTCAAACTCCTCCTTGAACACCTTGCCGTCGCCATCGCGGTCCATCGCCTGAAACGACGCGCCGATGAACGCGATGCGGCGTGATTCCGTTTCGTCGATGTACCCGTTGTTGTCCGGATCGAAAGCCCGGAACGGCGCCTGAGGCGTTTGGCGGATCGCCGATCCGTACGTGGCTGGTCCCTGGCGGAACTCCAACTGTGTCTCGCCGGCGTCGACCAATGTCCGGCCGTCGGGCAGGTTCTTGATCGGAAACTCGACCGGCGGCGCGTCGCCAGGCTGCGCTTCCTGCGCGGTCGCTTCGGGCGCGGCCGCGGTTCCGATCGCAAAACGCAGTTCGATGTCGGGCCGCCGATCGACAAACCGTGCGAGTTCTTCGCGATCGAGCATTCCATCGTCGCTGGCGTCCAGCGCGGCCGCGAGTTGATCATGGAACCGAACCTCGGCGGCGTCCGCGGCGCCGGCCGACACACGCCCGTCCTTGTTTGCGTCGTATCGACTGATGATCGCCGCCGCCGTCGTGATGCGGTCACTGCTCGGTTCGATCGTCGTCACCAGAGCGGTCGGGGCGCGGCCCGCCGATGCGTAGTCGACCAGGAACGCCGCCCGCCCGTAATCGCCTTGGCCGGGCGCCAGTTCAACGTCTGTGACAATCTCGTCGTCGTCGAAGTCGCGCCGGCGCAGCGACGATTCCGCCGCACGCAGTTCGTCGGCGCCGAGTGCGCGGTCGTGGTTCGTGTCGAGCAACGCCATCGCGGCGATGCCGAGGCTTGGTCGACCCTGTCCGGCCGCAGTAGAAAACGGTGCGGCGTCCGAACGTTCGTAGTGCGCCAGGAACGCTTCG
This sequence comes from Planctomycetia bacterium, assembly GCA_036758585.1. GTDB lineage: Bacteria > Planctomycetota > Planctomycetia > JALXBF01 > JBGPMX01 > DAIOWH01. The sequence continues at coordinate 26,448 of DAIOWH010000008.1, read as the reverse complement.
CGGCTGACCTTGCCGTCGGCGTCCGCAGCCTTCGCGGCAAGCAGATCCTGCGACCGGACCGGCTGACGAAAAACGAATGGCGAACTATTCAGCGTCGGCGGCGCACGCATCGCTTCGTCCTTGTTCAACACTCCGTCTTTGTCGCGGTCGAGTTCGTCGAACAGCCGGTTCAGATAGTCGCGACCGGCCTGGCGAAACGGTTTTCCGTCCACGGTGATGTGCAGCCGCACCAGCAGCGGCCGCGTATCGGTCCAGACGATCATGTCTTGCACATCGTCGGCCCGATCGGGCGCCGCGGCAGACTTGCTCGCGGCGGCTGGTTCGCCCGGCGCCTGGGCGGCGAGCACTCGGGCGGCAACGACGGCGACGAACACGAGCGGCCAGGCGAGTGACTTCATGCCAGTACCTCCGAAACGACCTTGGCGTCTTTGTCCACGATGCGAATCGGCCGACCTACTTCGGACATGTTCTGCTTTCTCGGATCAACACCGATCGCTGTGCAGACCGTCGCGAGCAGGTCGGGCACGCTCACCGGCCGGTCCTCGACCGTCATGCCGTCGGCGCTGGTGCGGCCGATCGACTGCCCGCCGCGAATTCCGCCGCCTGCAAGCACGGTGGTCCACGCCTGCGGGAAATGATCGCGGCCGTTGTTCGGGTTGATCCGCGGGGTGCGGCCGAACTCACCCATCCAGACGATGAGCGTCGTGTCGAGCAGCCCGTGCGACTTGAGGTCTTCGATCAATGTGGCCCACGCCGGATCGAGCACTTCGCTGAGTCGTCGCACGCTGTCGAAGTTGTTTTGGTGCGTGTCCCAGCCGAGCGCCGGGTTGCCGGCCGCGCCCGTGAGGTTCACTTCGACGAACGGCACGCCGCGCTCGACGAGTCGCCGCGCCATCAGGCAGCCCTGGCCAAACCGGTTGCGGCCGTAGGCGTCGCGCAGCGCGGCCGGCTCGTCATTCAGTTGAAATGCTTGGACGGCCTCGCTGCGCATCATCTTCACCGCCCGCTCGTACGCCGTGCGATGTCCGATCGCGGCCGCCGTCGTGCGACGGCTGATGAACCCCTGCTCGAGCGACTTCCAAAGCTCCAGCCGCGCGTCGGCCTGCTCGGTCGTCACGCCACTTGCCGCGGCCAGATCGTCCACCTTGAGGCCAAAGTCGCCGGCTTGGTTCGGCTGCTGCACGACGACCGTCGCATCGCCGACCACGAGCGGCGCGTACTGCGGGCCTAGGAACCCCGGCCCGTACGCGGCCTGGTTGAACGCGCGGAACGGCGCGATGCTCACGAAGTTTGGTAGCTCCGAATCGTCGCTGCCCAGCTCCTTGGCGACGAGCGAACCGAGCGCCGGGTAGCGAATCGGCCCTTGCTGCAGGTAGCCGGTGCGGAGCAGATAGGTCGCTCGGCTATGGTCGCCCTCGCGGCTGGTCATCGACCGAACGATGGCCACATGCTCCATTTGCCGCGCGAGTCTCGGCAGATGTTCCGAGATGCGCACTCCGGGCACGCTGGTTTCGATTTCCTTGAACGGGCCGCCGTTGGCGTGCCCCGGCTTCAGGTCGAAGGTGTCCATCTGGCTCGGACCGCCGGGCATCCAGAGCAGGATGCACGAACAACGCCGAGCGGGGCTGGCCGCCGCGTCGTCGGCGAGCGACTCCAGCCAGCCCGACAGAGAAAAACCGGCGACGCCCGTCGCGCCGAGCCGCATTAGATCACGGCGACTGAGCAACGGCCTGCGATGCGAGTGATCCATGGCGAACCCTCCAGATCATTCGTGTGATTCGTGGTTTCCTCTCTGCTCTCACCAATCAATGGTTCAGCACGAACTCAGCGGAATTCAGTAACGCCCAGAACACATCGGCCAGCGCCTGCTTGCGGCCATCCGCTGAATCGGCCCCGTCGACGTGCGCCTGCATCGTCGCGAGTTCATCGGGGCTGGGCCGGCGCGTCAGCGTGGCCAGAAACAGCGTTTCGATTCGGCCCGGCGTATCGAGGAACGGGGCTTCGACGATCGCCTGCAGGTTCTCGCTGCGCGTGAGGCTCGTGGCGTCGGCGATCAGTTGGCCGTTCATGAGCGTCAGCGCCTGCAAGATCGTGGCCTGATAGTCGGTGCGGCTCGGTCCCGAGTCGGCGAACCGCGTCATGAACTGGCTGCGGCCGCCCGCGGGATTCACGATCGCGCCGCGCACGTTCTGAGGCTGAGGTTCCAGGCCGGCCGCCTGCGCGAGGCTCTCGATGAGTTGATCGGCCGTCATGCTGCGCAGCGGCATGCGCGCGAACTGTTGCGGGTCGTCCTGGCTCGCGTGAGTCGTCTGGCTGCTGAGCTGATACGCCTGCGTGGCCGTGATCGTGCGGATCAGGAACTTGACGTCGAACTGGTGGTAGACCAACTGCCGAGCAAGCTCATCGAGGATTTCCGGGTGACTGGGCGGGTTCACTTCGTCCATATCGTCGACCGGATCGACCAGTCCGCGTCCGAAGAAGTGCCACCACAGCCGGTTTGCCGTGGCCCGTGCGAACAGCGGGTTCTCGGCGGCGGTCAGCCATCGCGCGAGCGTCGCCCGCTTGGTCGCACCCGACTCCCACGCGGGCGGCGAGCCGTCGAGCAGTCGTGGCTCGACGGTCGTTGTGGTCCCCGGAATCTGGATGCCGCGACGATCGCTGGAGTCGGCGACGGGGGCGAAGACATTTTGCTGTTGGCCGGCGGCGCTGAAGAACGCCGCGAATCCCCAGAACTCCTCGCGCTTCCAACGAGCGAACGGGTGGTTGTGGCACTGTGCACACTCGACTTGAACGCCCAGGAAGATTCGCGCCGTGCTGGCCGCCAGATTCTCGGGCCGCTGTTCGTTGAACTGATAGAACACCGCCGGACTCGGCTCGCCTCCGAACGGATTGGCGCGGACGTTCGGTGCGGCGCCGCTGCTGAACGTGAGGAGCTCGCCGACCAGCTTGTCGTAGGGCGTGTCCGCCGCCAGTCGCAATCGCAGCCACGCTTCGAACTGCGGCATCAAGAACTGAAGCTGCAGGTTGTTCGTCGCGCCAGGCGCCATCAGGTCGCGCAGCGTGCGGCCGAAGTGGGCGGGAAACGTCGCCCGGTCGAGCAGGTGGTCCACGAGCTTGCGGCGTTTCTGCGGATCGCGGTCATCGAGAAACGCCCGCGCCTCGGCGACCGATGGGATCTTCCCGGCCAAGTCGAGGTACACGCGCCGCAGGAACTCGGCGTCGTCGGCCGCCGGCGCCGGCTCGATCTTGTCGGCCTTCCACCGCGCGGCCAGATGCTGGTCGATCCGCTCGGCCAGCGCCGCGGGGTCCAACTCGACGCCGGCCTCCGCCCGGACCGCCGAGTCCAAGGCGTTCGCGGACCGCATCGGGACGGAGCACACGGCGATCGCCGATAGCATCACTGAGAATGAGGCGAATGCACAGAAGGGTCGAACCGCAGCGAGTCCCGTAGTGTTCATGGTCGTTTCTCGCAAGGACCACACGTATGGGAGCGGCTCGCAGGATTGTACCACTCGCTAGGGCGAACACAAGCGGCCCGTCACTTGGCGGTGTATTTCCGTAGCTGCGCCTCGCTCGTTTAACCCGCAGCCGCAGGCGAGGTCGTGTTTGATCCGTGCAATTCGCACGATGCCGACCTCGCCTGGGGCTGCGGGTCAAGCGAGCGAGGAATGCAATTACGGGTATGCACCCGTCACTTGGCGGCGGGCGCGGCTGGCTTGGCCGGGGCGAACAGCCGGTTCTTCAGACTGTCGACCGACGATGAGGTGATCGGCGCGATCGTGACGACCGCGAGCAGACCGGCCGCCAAGGCATGACGCCACTGGAATCGCAGCGCGAGCCAACAGGCCAGGAACCAGAGGGTCGCCTGAGCGATGGTCCGTGCAAAACTCGAGAACAGGTCCTCAAACGGCAGCGGCCACGCCACCAGAACGGCGGCCAAGACGGGCGTCACCGCGACCACTCGCCAGGCGATCCGGTCCACCGCGACCTCATAGAGGTATCGCTGGCTGGCCTCGCCCGCCACGAAGAAGACGACCCCAAGGATCACCCAGGTGATCAACCACTGAACTAGAAAATCAGTCGGCGGCACTCACACCTCACTCAAGTTGAAACGGGGAGGATTATACGGACACCCCGGCGGGGGTGTGAACCACAGATGGCACAGATTACGCAGAAGCCGGGGCGTGGGGTGGGCCGAGTCTTCGAGTCCCACCAGAGTTTTAGTCGAGGAGTTGGGTGGGACTCGAAACTCGGCCCCGAGCTTCTGTGTAATCTGTGAAATCTGTGGTTCCTTCCAGGCGTCAAGCTTGCCGCCCCCCCACCGCATCGCGTTATAATCGCTTCTCCGCGGTGGCGTCGCAACGCGCGGCCCAGTGACCGCATTCACTCCAATCGAGGAACCACCATGACAACGCGAGGCGAACTGTTCGCCGGACTATCCGTCGCCCTGGTCACGCCGTTTCGCGACGGCGATGTCGACTACGACGGCCTGCGCGAACTGATCGATTGGCACGTCGAACAGGGCACCGACTGCGTCTGCCCGGTCGGCACGACGGGCGAATCTCCCACGCTGTCGCACGAAGAGCACGACCGCGTGATCGCCACCGTGGTGGAACAGGCCGGCGGCCGCATCCGCGTCATGGCCGGCACCGGATCGAACTCGACCGCCGAGGCGCTGCGACTGACGAAGCACGCCGCCAGGGTCGGCGCCGACGGCGCACTGGTCGTCGCGCCCTACTACAACCGCCCGACCCAGGAGGGCCTGTATCGGCACTACGCCCACATCGCCGAGTCGGTCGACATCCCGATCATCGTCTACAACATCCCCGGCCGCACGGGTCGCAACATCGAGGTGCCCACGTTCGTGCGCATGGCCGCGCTCGACAATATCGTCGGCGTCAAGGAGGCGAGCGGCTCGCTCGATCAGGCGTCGGACATCATTGCCCAGACCGACCTGACGGTTCTGTCGGGCGACGACAGTCTCACGCTGCCGCTCTTGGCGATCGGCGGTCGCGGCGTGGTGTCGGTGGTGGGCAACATTGTGCCGGGCGACATGAAGTCGCTGCTCGACGCCTACGACGCCGGCCGCACCGACGAGGCGGCCGACTGGCACAAGCGGCTGTTCCCGCTTTGTCGCGACATGCTCGGCCTGGCCACGAACCCGATCCCCATCAAGACGGCGATGCGACTGCTCGGCCGCGGCACCGGCGAGTTGCGCCTGCCCATGTGCCCGATGGACGACGCCAGCGAGGCCAAGCTGCGACGCACGCTCGTCGCCTACGGACTGCTCGCCGCAGTCGCAGCAAAGTGACAAGGACGTCAATGGTCAATGGTCGGTTGTTAATGGCAGCCGGACCGAGGCAATTGACGATTGACTACTGACGATTGACCACTGACCATGACCGCCCCCGTCCTACTTGCGTTGTACTGCCTGGCCATTCTGCTCGCATCGATCGCGGGCGGATGGCTGCCGCTCGTGCTGCGTCCGACGCACATTCGGCTACAGACCTACCTCAGCTTTGCGTCGGGCGCTATGCTCGGCGCGGCCCTGTACCACATGCTGCCCGAGGCGAGCGAGACGGCGCCGGGCCTCTGGTCGCATTGGACCCTGGTCGGACTGCTCACGCTGTTTTTCCTCGAGCGGTTCTTTGCATTCCACCACCACGAAGTGGCCGACGCGGCCGAATCGGCCGGCGGCGAACTGTCGCATCACGCCGAGCACGGCGCGCACGCGGGGCACGAGCCCGACCACGATCATGGACATCACCACGAGCCGCGCCCGCAAAGCCCGCTAGCCTGGAGCACTGCGCTCGTGGGCCTCTCCGTTCACACGCTGACCGGCGGATTCGCGCTGGCCAGCGCGGTCGAGGCCGATGGCAACCAGCCCGGCGCGGTCGGCCTCAGCGTCTTTCTAGCCACGTTCCTGCACAAGCCGGCCGACTCTCTGACGATCACGAGTCTGATGATCTCGGAGGGTGCCCAGCGGCGATGGGCCAATCTGGTGAACCTGCTGTTCGCCCTGATCATCCCGATCGGTGCGGCTCTGTTCTATGTTGCCAAGGGCCTGATCGCGCAGCCGTCGCCCGCGTTCTCAGGTGGCGCGCTGGCGTTCTCGGCGGGCACGTTCCTGTCGATCGCGCTGGGCGACCTGATGCCCGAACTCCAGTTCCACCGGCACGACCGCGTGCGGCTGTCGCTCGCCCTGGTGGCCGGCGTCGCCGTGATGTACTTGTCTGCCATGATCGAAGGATAAGCCTGGATCAAGCGAACCGAGTCAAAAAAAATGGCCTCGGCGCGCACAGGCCGGGCTAGGACGACGCCCTTCGATTCAGAGCCTGCCTTGTGGGCGGGACGATGTTTGCCTGGGAGCCAGCCGTGCCAGAAGTGGTGATTGCCTTCGTCCTGCTCGCCCTCACTGCCGCCTCGATGGTCGCGGCGATCGTGCTGTCGATCATCGCGCTCGTGAAGGTGCGCCGCGCGCGTGGGTTGCTTGAACGCGTCGAACGGCTGGAGCGCGCGATCGAGGCCATGGGCGAAGCGGAGCCGGCCGTCGATGCCTCGGGCGTTGCGGTGCCGGGTCAGCCGCAGCCGTCGGAGGCCCCGGCCGGGACCGCGCCCACATCGGCCGCCGCGCCCACCCCGGAGCGCAGGCGGCGTCGCATCCCGCTGCCGGCCATTCGCCTGCCTGCAGACATCGACTGGGAGTCGCTCATCGGCCGGCGCGGACTGGGCTGGCTGGCCGTCGTCGTGTTGATCTTTGCGGTGGCGTTCTTTCTGCGCCACGCCTTCGAGAACCGATGGATCGGTCCGCTCGGCCGTGTGGCGACGGGCATCGTCACCGGCGCCGGACTTGTCGTCGCTGGCTGGCGGTACCATCGTCGCGACTGGCGCGTGTTCGCACAGATGCTCACCGCCGCCGGGCTGGTCATTCTGTATCTCGCGACGTACGCCTCGTTCGGATTCTATCGGCTGATTCCACAGTGGGACGCGGCGGTGTTCATGTTCGTGCTCGTGGTCGAGGGCGCGGCCCTGGCCGTGCGCTACGAGTCGCCGGCCGTGGCGCTGATGACGCTGGCCGGCGGCCTGCTGACACCGCTGCTCATGGGATCATCGCACGATCAGTACCTCGCCCTGTTCACCTATCTGGCGATGCTGAACATCGGCGTGATGCTGTTGGCCGTGTGGCGTCACTGGCGAGTGCTCGGCCTGGCGGCGCTGGCGGGCACTCACGGCCTGTACTGGATTTGGTACGCCGACAACTATCATCCCGACAAGCTGATCGCCGCACTCGGCTTTCACGGCGTGCTGTTCGCACTGTACCTGGGTCATAGCGTCGCGACGCAGTGGATCGACCTGCGCCGAGTCGGCTGGCCTGAGCTGCTGTTCGCATTGATCGCTCCGTTTGCGTACTTCGGCGCGGTGTTCGTTCTGCTCGATCTCGACCATCACCAGTGGCTTGGCACGGTCGCCGTCGTCCTGGCGGCGGCGTACGTGGTCGTGTGTCGACTGTTGCTGACGACGCGCCAGCCGCTCGCATCCGCGGGCCCCTCCCCTGCCCTCTCGGCGACGGCGACCGAGCCGCCGGCGGAAGTGGCCACGCCGAAACTCGCGATCGCGGCGCTGGCCGTCGCGGTCGGGTTCATCGCGCTGGCGTTTCCGATTCAAGCCGATGCGGCGTGGGTGGCACTCGGTTGGGCGGTCGAGGCCGCGGCGCTCTGGTGGTTTGGCTGCCGAGTGAACGTACGCACGCTGCGGGCGATCGCGGCCGGCTTGTTCACGCTGGCCGCGGGACGGCTCCTTGCGTTCGACACGCCGCGCGGTTGGCGGGACCCGTTCATCCCGATCCTGAACGAATACGGACTGCCGGCCGTGCTGATCGTGGCGAGCATGCTCGGGTCGGTGATCGTCGCTCGCCGTTTCCACGATCAACTGAGCCGGGCCGAACGATTCGTGGCCGGACTGGGCGGACTGGCGTCGCTGCTGCTGTTGTTGTTCATCCTGAGCGTCGAGACCATCGGCTTCTTTAACGCCCAATCGCTGGTCCAGCTCGACCCCGCCGCGTGGCGTTGGTCGGGTCAGGTCGCGCTATCGGTGCTGTGGGGCGGCTACGCGGCCGTGCTGTTGGCGATCGGCTTCCGGCGCGACCGGGCGGCGCTGCGCTGGCTGGCGCTCGTGCTGTTCGCCATGACGGCGGGCAAGGTGTTTCTCGTGGACATGGCTCAGCTTCAGGCTTTCTATCGCATCCTGGCATTTCTCGCGTTGGCGGTGCTCTTGGCGCTGGCGGCCCGTGCGTACCAGCGACCGGCGGCATCGCAGGAGGTGGCCCCGTGAACCACGGCGTTTTGCTATTTCACGCGATGGTGGTTTGTGCACTTGGCACATCGCCGCAACCGGACTCGCCGGGCGACGCCACGTCGGCCGAGTCGCTGGTCGACTGGCCGCACTACGTCGAACTACCGCTCGCGGCCGACACAGATTCGCCGTGGTACGACCTCGTCGTGCCACCCGCCGTGTTCGATCGTGCGCGCACGGACCTGGCCGACCTGCGTCTCTACGATGCCGGCGGCCGTGAGGTGCCGTACGCGCTGCGTATTCGCCGCGTTCAGTCCGAGGGCCAGCGAGTGGGCGCACGCGAGTTCAACCGCACGCCCGGCCCCGACGGCTCGCAAGAGGTTACGCTCGACCTTGGTGAGCGGCCGGACGACCACAACGAGATCGAAGTGACCTCGGCCGGCGCAGACTACCGTCGGCGTGTGTTCGTCGAGGGAAGTGATGACAGCAAAGAGTGGCGAGTGCTGGTGGACAAGGGGTACCTGCTGAATTTCCGCCGCGGCGACACGCACGTACACGTGAAGACCGTGACGTATGACGTGAGCCGCTATCGTTACTTGCGTGTGCGAGTCTACCGAGACCCCGAGGTCGACCTCACGGACGCCGCGTGGCCGCCGGTTGGCGTTTCAGTGTGGCGCACGGTCGATGTGCCCGGCGAGGATCTGGTGTTACCGGTGGAGGTGGGCGCTCGAGAGGCCGTTCGGGCTGGCGGCGCGCCGGGATCGGCGTGGATTCTCAACCTCGGTCACGACAACGTGCCGTGCCAGCGGCTGCGCGTGCAGGTGGCCGACGCCGAGTTTGCCCGCTCGTACGGAGTCGCGACCGTCGCCCCCGAGGGCACGCGGTTCCCGTTCCACTCCATCGGCGGCGGCGAGTGGCAACGGCGGACGGGCGATCCCCGCGGTCCGCTCGAGGCTCCATTCCCCGAAACGCTCGCGCGACGACTGCGCCTGACCGTCACCGACCATCGCAATCCGCCGCTGCGTGTCGAGCGAGTTAATGTCGTTGCCGCGGCGAGGCAGGTGGTGTTCGCGCGCAGCGAATCGCTTCGTGGTCCGGTGCGACTCTACTTCGGCAACCCCACGGCCCAACCGCCGAACTACGATTTCGCGCGGCAGCTCGCGCCCAAGCTCGAACCCGCGCCCGTGCGGCTGAAGCCCGGTGAGCGCCAAGACAACCCCGACTTTCGCCCGCCGCCCAAGCCGCTCACCGAGCGCCTGCCCTGGCTGATCTACGTCGTCCTCGCCGCCGCCTCGCTCACGCTCGCCGCCGTCCTCGTCCACCTCGCCCGCTCGGCCATCGCGATGAAGGAGTACGGCAAAGCATGAATGGAATTCCACGGGACTCGGACTCACGAGATTCTTTCAATTCCTGAGTCCGACATCGACACCGATGTAAACGACCGGTGGCCGGGGTACAACTTGATTCATGGTAGTGTCGATGACTGGATCCCGGTACAACGGGAGGTCATCCTGCTCATAAACAGACGAGTTGCGCGCCAGCGGTGTTACGGTTCACGGGAAGCGTCGTTGGGAGCCATCGCTCATGTTACGAGCATTGTTGTTGGGCGCTGCGGTGGGCTTGACCATTTCTCTGGTTGCTAGTGTTCGGTACTTTCACGACGGGAGACCGAGACCGGTGGCACCGCTCGCACTGATTCCCGTGGCGTTTGCGACATGGTGCCTCTTGGGGACAGCCTCTCGGAGGAAGCCTTTTCAGAGGTCGTCATCGCTTTCTCGCTTGTCTCTTACTCACTTTTGGGAGCCGGTGTCGGGGTCGCGCAAAACAGCGTTTGCCAGAGTCGTTCGCGGCGCAAGCGTAACCAGCGGTGCAGACGCGCAACGCTAAGCGCCTCAACAATGGTGCAGGGACAGAAAGGACAGAAAGGGGAAAGCGACTGAAAAGGAGCGACTGAAAAGAGCGACTGAAAAGACTGAAAAGGTGTCAGGGTGTCAGGAACCATTAACGGAATTGGTTCCTAACACCTTTTGTGGCCCCACCTTTTGTGGCCCCTTTTTCGGCCCCCGGTAAGCAGTGGCCTGGTACTGACCGTGCAGAATTGCTCACCCCATGAGACATGTGTTTGCCATGATTCCCTGTTGGTGGCGCGCGGTCTGGGCACTTGGCGAAATGGGACCAACGGCGGCAGAGGCCGTCCCTCACCTCGAAAAACTGCTGGCTTCACCTGATGGTCCCACAGCCAAAGCAGCCGCTGACGCGCTTCGGAGGATCCGGGGCCCGGATCCACATGCAACGGCACCATAGTCCACGAACTCGACGGCCGCGCGAGTGACGACCGGCAGGCGGCCGGTGCGGATGCCGACCAGTTGTTTGGCGGCGAGGCGAGCGACGTGCTCGACGGCGGCTCGGGGCCGAGACAGGACGTTGAACAGTGAATGGTTCAACCTGCAATTCCGCCGCGCGCTCATTACAATAACGACCCGCTGATTGAGCCCGCGGAGCGAAGGAAGCCAGCACATGCGTCCGACCGCAACGAAGGATGGATTGAGGCCGACAGACTACGAGTTTCGCCGCGTGGAGACTAGCCTGCCGTCCGGCTCGGCCGAGGCCAAGTGGCTGGCTTGCCGCGACGTCGAGGATTTTCTGGGCGGAATCGGACGCGGCTTCAAGTACTTGCTGCCGATTCGCGTCACCGACCCGTTCGATCCGGCAAGCCCGATCGTTGTGAACACCGGCGTGCTCACGGGGTCCGAGATCATGACCGGGCTGCGCGTGTACTTTCACGGCTACAGTCCGCTCAAGCGCACGCACGACAACCGGCCACTGGCCATGTGGTCGGCCGGCAGCGACAAGTTCGGCGTCAAGCTGCGCGGCACCGGCGCTGATGAACTCGTCGTCACCGGCCGGTGCGATCGGCCGAGCGTGCTCGTCGTCCGACACGCCGGCGATGGGCCGGCCGTCGAGATTGCCGACGGCGCGGACCTGGTGGGGTTGACGACGAGCGCCAAGATCCTGCGCCTCGCCGACCGCTACGACGACGCTCATTTCGCGGTGATCGGCCCGGCGGGCGAGCACTTCGCGAACAACTATTTCGCCGGCATCGCCCTGTCGACGCAGAACATGCTGAGGCAGCGCGAGCCAAAAATGCGCTGGTGCGGCCGCGGCGGCTTCGGCGCGGTGCTCGGGTCGAAGAACATCCTGGCCATCGTCGCCCAGGGGCCGGACCCGACATGGAAATCGGCCAAGGCGATCGCCGCGGTGAACCAGGAGATCGCCCGCGGACCTGGCAGCCGCAAGTTCCGCGACCCGGACAAGGCCGACGGCGCGGGCGGCACCTGGTCGAACTACGTGCCGCTGCAGGATGTCCACGCCGTGCCGCAGTACAACTTCCGCCCGCGCGACGACTCGCCCGCCTACATGTTCCGCGAAAATGTCGAGCAAGAGTGGCCCGTCGTCGACGAGAGCTGCTTCAAGTGCGGCATCGCCTGTTGGAAAGACCTGTCGGAACCGAGCGGCGAAAAGACCGCCGACGGCAAGCCGAAGCCAGGCCGGTTCCTGGCCAAGGTCGATTACGAACCGCTCAACATGCTCGGCAACAACTGCGGCGTCAACGAGCGGGCGCCGACTTGGAAGCTGATCGCCGAGTGCGACGAACTCGGTTTCGATTCGATCTCGTGCGGCGTCGTGCTGAGCTACGTGATGGAGTACAACGAGCGGCGCCCCGGCTCGACGCTCGGCGGCGGCCTGCGCTACGGCGATGCCGATGGAATGGTCCGGCTGATGCACCGCATCGCCGCCGGCCAGGAACCCGACATCGGCAAGGGCACACGACTGCTCAGCGAAAAACTCGGCGACACGTCGTTCGCCCACCAGTGCAAAGGGCTGGAGTTGCCGGCATACTTGCCCGAGACGAACCCAGGCTACCCGTGGGCGATCGCCGGCGGGCACATGTCGATGCGCACGTTCCTGCTGCTGCTCATGGAGGGCAAGACCGATCTCGACTACTGGGTCGCGGCGATTGTCGAAAAGGGACTGTACACGGTGCGAGACGACATGGACGGGCTGTGCAAGTTCTCGGGGCTGGGCGATCCCAAGGTGATCGAGGCCATTCGCGAGTCGACCGGCGTCGCGCTCGAACCTGACGAGTTGAAGCAGGCGGTGCAGCGCACGTACCTGCGGGCCTACGCGATCGAACGAGCGGCCGGTTGTGACGAGCGCGACTACGTCTTGCCCGAACAGACCTACGAACCGAATCCGTGGGTGAAGCTGCCGAGCTTTGTCACGCGCGATTTCTTTGCCGCGCTGCGCGATCGCGTGAACGGGCGGTTCGACCAGTTGGTGCGAGACCTGAAACTCATGAGCTGACCATGCCGACTCACTCCGTCTTCGACTCGATGCTCACTGCCGGCGTGTTGGCCGCGACGATCCTGCTGCTCGGCGGCCTGTACCTGATCATTCTGCGCACGCCAGGCGCGCCGTCGAACGTGCGTTATCTCATGGCGATGATCGCCGCGATTGCCGTGGGCCTCGGTCTCTGGGCCGCGTTGCTCGGCCGCGCGGTCGATCCGACGATCGTCGCCCCTGCCGACCCGCCGCCGGTCGAAATGAAGGACGAATCGCCCGCGCGGCCGGACTGACACAGCCGCAAGACGGGTGTTCACGAGACTAGAGAGGCGGCATGGCACACGGTTTCGGTGCGTGCGGACAGGTATCGGTCGGCCCAGCGCGACAGAACGAGCAGCGACCAGAGCGTGTTGCCGTGGCGGCCCAGGCCCGACAGGTGCGTGCGATACAAGCGGCGGGCCGTATCCTGGTCGATCAGGCTTCGGACGGCCGCATCTGGGGCGAGCACCGCCGACTCGAACATGTCGCGCAGCGGACCTCGCAGCCAGGAGTCGATCGGAATCTCGAACCCTTGCTTCGGCCGGTCGATCGCCGCGGCGGGCAGTTGGGCGCGGTAGGTCTCTTTCAGAATCCACTTGGTCTCGCCGCGCCGCACCTTGAATCGCGACGGAATGCGGGCGGCGAGCTCGATCATCTCGTGGTCGAGCAGCGGCGGCCGCACCTCGAGACCGTGGGCCATGCTGGCACGATCGACCTTCACCAGGAAATCGTCGGGCAGGAGCGTGGCGACGTCGGCGGCGATCATGCCGCCGAGCGCGTCGGCCGGCGGCGCGGCGTCGAATGCCGACTCGATCAGCCTGGTCTTCGTGGTCCGCAATCGCACCTCGAACTTGTCGCCGTCCTGACCGAGCGTGAAGTTCCGTTCGTTGGGATTGCGCGACAGCGTTACCATCCGCGCTGGGCCGCTCTGTCCGACGTTCGCCGTTCGCACCCACGCCTCAATCGTGATCGCTCCCGATTGCCTGACGGCTTCGATCAGCCGAGTGGCAGGCTTGTCCGTGCGAATCAACGTCTTGCCGACGATCTCCAACGCACCGTCCGACTGCCGCACCGACTTCGGATCGGCAATCCTCAGGTCGAGCGGCTCGGCGAGCCCCGAGCGATCCTGGACGATCGCGCCGCCGGCCGAAGTGAAGTCGTACAACGCAAGCAGTTCGCTCCCCACTCGTTCGTGATCGGCAGCGCCGTCCGCCCCGACCGTCGGCTCCGCCGCGATCGACGACAGGACAGCGCCCACACCGCTCCCCAAGCCGCCAATCAGCAACCAAGCCCAGGCAGTCTCGGTGATTCGTGCGGAGATCGTTCGCATGTTCGCTCCTGCTGATGGGGAGCCATTTTATTGACTTCAGCGCAGTTACGCGATGGGTCCAGATTCAACAGCCGAACCTCCATTTTCCCGATACTCTTCTTGGCGCCGCGTCAATCGCTGGCGGCGTCGCCGCTTGTCGTTGACGTCACTGCCTTGGGACTGACTGCTATGGTTCACCGACTGCTTGACCATTGTGATCTGCACCATGCAGTTTCAGCCAGCGGCGGCGACGGACCCAGTAGAACCGCACGGGGATGAAGATATCGACCACCTCGTCGGCAATCAGCAGTCCGCCGAGTACGGGGGCGGCCATCGCCGAGATCACTTCGTGGCCAACGCCTGTGTGCCAGAGCATCGGGGCCAGCGCGACGATGGCGACGCCTTCGGTGAGCAACTTGGGTCGCAGTCGGTGTACCGCGCCTTCGATGACCGCCTGGCGCAGTTCGTCGAGCGATTGGATCTTCTCAAGCCCGCCGCGTCGCTCGATCGCCTCACGCAGGTAGACCAGCATGATGATGCCCGTCTCGGTGGCCATACCGAAGCAGGCGATGAAGCCGACCCACACGGCGACGCTGAAGTTCGCGTCGCTGAGCCAGAGAAACAAGATGCCGCCGACGAGCGCCTCGGGCACGGCCATCATCATGAGCACGGCGTCGACGAAGTCGTTGTAGGTCATGTACAGGATGATGAAGATGAGCAGCATCACGGCCGGCAGCACGACGCGTAGCGTGTTGCGGGCGCGAATCTGGTGCTCGAACTCGCCGCTCCACTCGATGTACATGCCCGCCGGCAGCTTGACCTGTTGAGCGACGACGCGCTGAGCTTCTTCGACGAACCCCAGAATGTCGCGATCGCCGACCGTGGCCTGCACGTACGAGCGGAGCAGACCGTTCTCGCTCTTGATCATCGCGGGCCCCTCGACGATCTTCACGTCGGCGACCATCTTGAGCGGCACCTGAACCGGCCGATTGGCTGCGCCCGGACCGTCGGCCTGAGTCGCCGGCATGGTGTTCATCGCTGTGCCGCCGGCAGGTGCGCCGGACAGATCGCTCATGCCGTCTCCCAGGCCGCCGCCGGCGCTGACAAGCAGGTTCTTCACTGATTCCTCGTCTTCGCGGAAGTCGCGCGCGTAGCGGATGCGCACCGGGTGACGCTCGCGTCCCTCGACGGTCAGCGTGATCGGCTTGCCGCCCAGCGCGACCTCGATGACATCCTGCACGTCGCCGACATGGACGCCGTAGCGGGCCGCGCGCTCGCGGTCGATCGTGATCTCGAGGTATCCCTTGCCGACGTTCTGGTCGGGAAAGACGTTGCCGACGCCCGGCACCTGCTGGATCGCGCGGGCGATTTCTTCGGAGACCTGCTGAATCTCATCGAGGTCCTTGCCAAACACCTTGACGCCGACCGGCGTGCGGATGCCCGTGGCCAGCATGTCGATGCGGTTGATGATCGGTTGCGTAAAGATGTTGCCCCAGCCCGGCACTTGCAGCGTGCGGTCCATCTCGCCGCTCGGGCCCGCCAGTTCCTTCTTGGTCTTTTTCCAGAGCAGCAACCGCCTCGCGAACGGCCCGTCCAGTTCGGCGCGCAGGTCTTGCAGAGTGATCGGTGAGTTGGGCGAAGACTCGGATGAACCATTGGCCTGTGGCTCGTTCCACAATCCCTGCGCGACGGCGGCCTTTTGCAGTTCTTCGATCGCGCACCAGTTGAACATGCCAGCGGCCGGGTCGAAGATCTCGCGGTCGAGTCGAGCGACGTGGTCGCGCCAGAGCGAATCGCGTCGCTGGTGGACGAAGTCGTACATCTCGGTGAAGAGCGTGGGCCGGTCGACGCCGATCGGCTCGATCAAGCTGAGCCACGCCGCGCGGATCGGGCTCAGGTTCAGGCGCAGCAGATCTTCGTTCAACTGCACCACGCCGCCGTCCGCGAGTTCGTGGGCCAACTGATGGATGAGGCGGTTGACGTCTTCTTGAGCCGGCCCGGCGGCGAGGATCGCGCCGAAGTCGGCTGCCAGCCGATCGGCCGCGCCGCGGGCCTCGTCGGGTTCAACCCGCCGCGCGAGGCGTCCGGCCGCCTTCCAGCGGTCGATCAATTCCGTCGCGATTGTTTTAGCCAACTGAGCGCCGAGTTGCGACTCGAACTCGGCGTGACGTTGGCGCACGAGCGTGCGCATCGCTGCATCGAAGCGTCCGATGGCGCTCATGTAGGCGGTGCTCACGAGCGATTCGCGTTCGTCGCCGCCTGCGACCTCGCTGATGAAGCCGTGGCCTTCGAGGGCCGACAGGACGATTCGGGTCTGTTCGACCGCATCCTCGTGGCGGGCCGTCTTGGGGTCCAGTTTGAAGCTGCGCCGCGGCCAGAGTTCCTTGGGGCGCAGCATGATCACCGTTTCGATCATGTCGAGCGGCGCCGGGTCGGTCGCGGTCTCGGCCCGGCCCGACTTGCCGACGACCATCTCGACCTCGGGGAATCCGCGCAGAATCTCGTCGCGGACCTTGATGTCATCGGCCGTCTGAGTCACCGACGCGCGTGGCACGGTGATCGGCATGTCCATCGCGCTGCCCTCGTCGAGCACCGGCATGTACTCGACGCCGATCTTGTCGAACCCGTAGGCCCAATGGCCGAT
This sequence comes from Planctomycetia bacterium, assembly GCA_036758585.1. Classification (GTDB taxonomy): domain Bacteria; phylum Planctomycetota; class Planctomycetia; order JALXBF01; family JBGPMX01; genus DAIOWH01. Next base: position 9,820 of record DAIOWH010000008.1, on the reverse strand, counting down.
CGCCACGAGGCTCAGGAACCCGGCGACCTGGGCACGACCACCGTGCATGAAAACGACCGTCAGCCCGGTGGTGACCGCCCAGGTCGCCAGGAAGCCGGTCCGCCACTCGATGCCGAACACCGCCTGCAGCGGGAACAGGCCCGCCCCCAGCACGAGCAGCACCGCGAACAGCCACAGCACCAGATTCCAGCGCGGCAGCGCCCACGTCAGCACCGGCTTGTAGATGTCGATCATGGTGCGTACGATCCAGCTCTCGTCCTCGCCGCGGATGCGGCCCTTGATGAAGGTCGGAATCAGCGCCGGCACGAGCGTGATAGACAAGACGGCCACGCCGACCATCGCAAAACTCTTAGTGAACGCGAGCGGGTGAAACGTCTTGCCCTCGATCCCCTTAAGGGCAAACACGGGCAGGAACGAGATGAGGATAATCATGACCGAGAAGAAGATCGGCCGGCCCACGGTGCGGCAGGCGGGCAGCACGATGTCGCGCGTATCGCCCTGCACCTTCTCCTTGCCAAACTTGGCGGTCAGATGGTGCGTGGCGTTTTCGACCATGACGATCGCCTGATCGACCAGGATGCCGATCGAGATGGCGATGCCGGCCAGCGACATGATGTTCGACGGGATGTGAAACCATCGCATCAGGATGAACGACGTCAGCACGGCCAGCGGCAGCGTGCAGCAGATCACCAGCGCGCTGCGGACGTGCCAGAGGATGAGCAGGATCGCCACGGAGGCGATGATCATTTCGTGCGTGAGGATTTCGGTGAGCGTGTGGATCGCGCCGTGGATGAGCCGCGTGCGGTCGTAGAACGGGACGATACGTACGCCGTCGGGCAGTCCGGGCTGAAGCTGCTCTATCTTCTTCTTGATCGCCTGGGTGACTTTGAGCGGGTTCTCACCGTAACGCATCATGACGACGGCGCCGACGACCTCGTTACCGTTTTTTTCGAGGACGCTGCGACGAAACTGCGTGCCCACGCCGACCGTGGCCACGTTTGAGACGTAGACCGGCGTGCCACGGTCCGGATCGGCCCGGACCACGATCTTTTCGATGTCGCGGACCGCGTCGCCGTCGGCGCCGAGCCAGCCGACGCCGCGAATCAGGTACTCGGCGTTTCCTTTGTGGACCACGCGACCGCCCACCGCGGAGTTCGATCGGGCGACGGCCGCGAACAATTCGCCGAGCGTCACGCCGTAGGCCCGCAGCTTGTTCGGGTCGACGTCAATCTGGTACTCGATCGGGTAGCCGCCCACCGACGCCACTTGAGCTACACCGGAGACCGAGTTGAGTTGGTAGCGGACGTACCAATCTTGGATCGCGCGGAGCCGACCGGGGTCAATCCCCTCGCCCTCGACGGTGTACCAGAGTATCTGTCCCAGCGCCGTGGCGTCGGGCGCGAGGTACGGCGCCACGCCTGGCGGCAGGAACGTGCTCGCGAGCGTCAAGCGTTCGAGCACGCGCTGCCGAGCAAAGTAAAAGTCGATGTCGTCCTCGAAGATGATGTTGATCATCGAGAAGTTGAACTCGCTCGACGACCGCACCGCCTTCACGCCCGCCAGGCCCTGCAGGTTGACCGAGAGCGGATAGGTGACTTGGTCTTCGATCTCCTTGGGACTGCGACCCATCCAGTCGGTGAAGACGATGACCTGATTCTCGGACAGGTCGGGGATCGCATCGACGGGCGTGTGGACGACCGAGTACACGCCCAACGCGATCAGGCCCAACGTGGCCGCGATCACGACGAAGCGGTTGCGAATGGAGTATTCGATGATTTTCTCGATCATGGGTTCCTCACTGCGGCGTGGCTGCGGGCAGCTTTCCGCGTTCATCACAACGTGATACACTTGACGCGAAAGTTGTCCGGTGATTGGAGGACAAGGAATGACCGCAAAAACCGCGACGCCGCCGCATCGCTGGACGGCCAGAGAGCTGCGCAAAGTCTCGCCCGCCGAGCGTGACGCGATCCTGGAACAGGCTGCCGCCTTGGCGGAAAAGGACTACCGCGACAATCCTGAATTGATCGCATTTGAAGCGTTCGGGAAGGACGACCTCCATGGCGACAGTTCCAGCGCCGAAGCGCGGTGAGATTTGGCTGATCGACTTCGACCCTGCCGTGGGAGCGGAGACTAACAAGCTCCGGCCCGCCGTAGTCATGAGCGTGGACACCGTGGGTCGTCTCCCGCTACGCATGGTCGCTCCCGTCACTGACTGGCAGCCGCGATATGCCAAGTATCCATGGTTCGTCGAGCTTCCCGTTACGCCGGCCAATGGTTTGCTCAAGAATTCGGACGTGGATGCCTTTCAAACGAAGTCGGTCTCGGTGAACCGCTTCGGCCGTCGGCTCGGCGAAGTAACCGAAGATCAAGTCGACGAGATTGCTGCTGCTGTCGCGTTGTGCGTCGGCGCTCCATGACGCGCCTGCCGATGCAGTTGCACATCGCACCTTCGTTGTCTGACCGCCGTTCATTGCCTGGTTCCCTTCAACTCGGCGAGTTTCTTCAGGACGGTTTCAGGCGACTGCACGGCCTTGGACTCGCAGCCTTCGCAGCAGAGGAAAACCGTCTGGCCTTTGATCGTGATCTTGTGTGGCACGCCCATCGTGCCGAGCGGTTCGCCTCCGACCGGGCAGAGCCGCTGGGCCAGGGCCAGCTTGCGGTCGGCCGGTGCGAGCTGGTCGATGTTCTTGCGGTCATCGGCAGAGGGACCCTTCAAGTCGGCCGCCGGCTTTTTGGGCCCCGCGCGATCGGACCGCTGGTCTTGCCTCTTTGGACCTGCCGCACCGCCGGATCCCATGTAGGTCGCCGCGGCGGCTGGATTCAGCCGTGTCTCGGCGTCGATAAGAAACGACCCAGCCGCGGCCACGCGATCGCCGGCCACGACGCCCGAGATCACCGGATAGAAACTGCCCACGCGCGGGCCCAATTGGACTTCGACGCCATCGAACTGGCCCGGCTCACTCTCGACGTACACAAGTCGCCTTGAGCCGGTGTCGATCACGGCCCGCTCGGGCACCGCGAGCACCTCGCCCTCCTTGGCCAGCAACAACAGCTTCGGCAGCAGCTTCATTCCGCTGCAGTCAGCGCACTCGTCGCCCGGCTTCGCCGACGTGACCTTGGGGTGCATCGGACACCACCAAATCAGTCGCTCGTCTTCGTTCAGCGGCCGGCGCTCGAGTTCGGCCTTGCACTTGGGACAGGCGGCCGGCTGGTCCATGACTACGCCCGGGTGCGATGGGCACGTGAAGTACTCGCGCGGCTCGACCGGCCGGATCGGCAGCCGCACGTCGAGCGATTGGGCCGCCAGCGTCTTGAACGGTTCGACTTCCGCGAGCGGCGTTTGGATGTGGACGGTCGCGAACATGCCCGGCCGAAGCTGGTGGTCGGGGTTTTCGAGTTCGAGCCGAACCGCGTTGGTGCGCGTCATCGTGTCCAGGTGCGGATGCACGAGCGCGACCTTGCCCGTGAAGACGCGGTTGCGAAACGCCTCGACCGTCGCCTCGACCGCCTGACCCTCGCGAAGAAACGGGATGTCCGCCTCGTACACGTCCGCCTCGATCCACACCTTGGACAGGTCGGCAACCTCGAATAGCGTCTGGCCCGCCTCGACGTACGCGCCCTCGAGTACCTCCTTGCGAATGACGTGACCGGTGCGGGGCGATGGAACGGTCAGTCGCGGGTTCGCCTTGCCCGACTCCAGGATCTTGTCGATCTCCTCATCGCTGATCCCCAGTTGGTGCATTTTCCTCCGCGCGGGGCCGGCGAGTATCGGCGACGTCGTCCGCTGAGCGGCGACCAGAAGTTCCTGAGTCGCGCTGTACAGTTCGGGCGTGTAGATCTCGGCGAGCGGGTCGCCGGCCGACACGGCGATCCACGGCTTGTCCACAAAGAGCCGCTCCAGATAGCCACTCACCCGAGTTACGATGCGCGACCGCCGGCTCTCGTCGTAGCCGACGTAGCCGACCGTGGTCAGCTCTTTCGTGAGCGGCCGGTAGCCGACCTCGACCGTCTTGATTCCAGCCAGATGGATTTGGTCGGGCGAGAACTGGCGGCGACTCAGTATCCCCGCGGGCAACGCGGCCGCCACGCCCTTCTTTCGCAGCGACAGCGGCATGCCGCAAATCGGACACTTCGGAATGGCCCCGTTCGGGTCGAGGCTCTGCCGAACTACGTTGGGGTGCATGGGACAGTAGTACTCGGTGTCCGAGTCCCCCGGCGCAGCGACCGGCGCCGCGCCGCGAGCCCACTTGTCCCAATGGTTCTTGATCGTATCCCAGTAGCCGACGAAGAACGCCACGGCGACCAAAATCGCGATGAACCGCAGCCGCACCTCGACGACCTTGAAGATCAGCTTGAACTTCTGCCAGCCGGTCAGTGGCGGCCCGGCGTTTGAGTCGTATTCAGTCATGGCACGTCTCCTTAGAACGGCATCTATGCCGACTGAGTGCATTGCTCCTAACAGGATTCAAACGACTAAATGGCTTTGCGTGATTCTGGGAGTCCGCAGGGACAGTAGCCCGACGCGCCAGCGAGGGACCGGGCCTGATTTCTTGTGATTTCGCCATGTGCTCCCTCGCTGGCGCGTCGGGCTACTGTCCCAGAATCGTGCAAGGCTATTTAGCGAGCGCGGATCGTGGCGAGCGCGAGCGCCCGAGGGAGCGAGTGCACGAACGGATCGAGGGCGCGCGCGAAGCGGGTGGGCTAAATCACGAGGCAGTGAAGTGAGATGACCAGGTCCACCGGCGGTCCGGTGTCCATCGTTGCCGGCCGAGTTGTGGGAACGGCGGCGGGGACCGGAGAGAGGTCAATAAGGACTGTGCTGAGAGCTACATCCACGTTGCAACGGACGTGCGTCGAAGGTGGCGCCGGCGCCACGACGGCGGGGTTCGTGATTCGTGTGCAACCTTGGTTCGCCACCGCGCTGACGTCGGTCGACCGCTCGCGGCAGCAGTCGCCGCGCGAAGCCCTGTGCGTCCGGCGGCAGCAGTCGGGCGAGGCGACGTCGGATTGGTCGGCTGCGGCGGAGTAGTCGTGTGAACCGCAGAACAATCTGAATCCACCGTCGGCGCAAACGCAAACCGCCGTCGGAAAAGTCATCCAGAGTGCGAGGGCGGCCATCCCGCAGTTCACGGCCCCAGAAAGTCGGCGCCTCAAGAGTGGCATGGCACGTCAATCTTAGCCCTTCCAGGGCCGTGGTCAACAGAAGGGTTGAAGGGGGGGTGCATCCGACCGGTGAGCCTCGTCGGGCGTGGCACGTGGCCAAAATACTTGTTGCAACTCGGAATTGGTGTGGTATCCTGCCGCGCGTTGCGGGTGGGTTGATCTGAAGCAATCGCAGCACAGATACTCTGTGCGTCGCTCGACGCCTTGCCGGCGTCGAAGGTCCGAACTCCCGACAACTGATCACAGACTAGACGGCGGAGCGGGCACAGATTCCTTGGTGGGCGACGACGACGGCGGCGATCTCGTTCATCGCCGGGAACGACGGTCTCCTTCCTTCCTTCCTTCCTTCCTTCCTTCCGTGGAATCTGGCGCGTTTGCAAACCCCTTCCCAAAGCCGCTCGACGGTTCTGAGCGACCAACCCGTCAGTTCGGCCAACTCGTGCAGCGTGTAACCATCGAGTCGCAGATGAACCAACACCTGCGAGCGGAGGTGCAGCGCGTGGACGACGGCCAGTATCTCGTCGCGCGTTTCGGCGGCAATCTCGGGACCCGGCCCCATCGTTGCCAGATGATCTGGCCGTCCGTCACGAGCGCCCGGCGCCTGCTCACGACGGAAGTCTCGTCCAGGGCGGAGGTGCCTTCGCATCTCACCACGAACTCGCTTGCGAGCGCGGATGCACAGGATCATCCAGAGCCGCTCGTCGTCGTCGCAGGCAAAGTCCCCCGCTCGTATGCGATACAGCACACTCAGGAAGACTTTTGCAGAATATCCTCGGCATCGACCTTCGCGCGAATACCTGCCGGAACCTGTCGCCGAACGATCTGAAGCAGTGGGCGCTGGAATCGCTCGATGGTCAATTGCCACGCGGCGTCGTCCCCTGCCTTGATTCCCCGAACCAACTCCGATGGCGGCTGTTCGCTCATGGACTACCCCGCTGCGGCAGCCGCCAAATTTTTTTGGCGGCCTTTTGGCCGAATTGGCATTTAACAGAGTAGAGGCAGGTCGCTTGTTAGTCAAGCACACGGCAGGAAGCAAGTCGACCCCGAAACAGATGGGCTGCGCTGTACGATCGCTCGTTGCCGCTTTGTGTCGCTCGACCGGCGGATCAGTCGGGCCGTCTTAGGCCATGTGCCAGAGGGGGAGATCTATGTTCTGGTTGTCCCGCCGATCCACCACACGTTGCAAAGGTTTGGCCGCTGGACAGCCTACGCGGCGGCCTGTCCGCCCCAAGCTGGTCACGTTGGAAGAGTTGGAACGACGACTGATGCTGTACCACGAACTCTGTCAGGCGCCGGAGGGCGCGGCGGCGTCGTGCTGGCCCCCGCCGGAGATTTGCGACGACGGGATCGACAACAACTACGATCATGAGATCGACGAGGATTGTGTCGTGCCGCCGCCACTCGCGCCGGGGTTGCCGACGGTGAAGATCGAGGCGACCGATCCGCTCGGCGAGGAGGAAGGACCCGATAGCGCGTGGTTCACCGTCTACGTCTTCGACTCGAACGGCAAGCCCGGCCACAGTAGCGACTTGGTGGTCGGCTACACCGTCGGCGGAACGGCCGGCGACCTCGATTACACCGCCGTTCCGACTCTGTCCGGGTCGCTGACCATTCCGGCCAACACACCGTCCAGGTCCATCGAGATCATCCCGTCGGACGACACGCTGATCGAACTGGACGAGAGCGTCTTTCTGACTCTGAGCTCAAGCCCCGACTACGAAACGGATCTTTGGCCCGTGGCATCCGCAGTGATTGTCGACAACGACTTCGACCTGGAGGGCGGCCCGTGCAAAGAGGCCGATTTCCAGACGACGCTCGAACTGACCGCCGGCGTGGCCGATGAGATCGTCTCGGTCGATGCACTCTGCGGCAATGTCCACTTCGACTTTGCGACCTGGGCCGGCTTCGGTCGCGGGTTCGACGGGTCGGCGTTTCTGCCCGAATGGCGCAGCAATGAAGACGCGCGGCCGATCGTCACCGTCGATGTGCAGTTGCCCGACCCCAAGCCCGATCGCATCGTGGTTAGCTCCAGTCTCGGCGGCGTCACCGGCCCCGAGGTCGTCTATACCACCGACGGCTTTGTTCCGGGCGACCAGGCCCGCATCGCCGTGCAGTTCGACGCCACGTCGCTGCCGACTGGCCACTACGACTACCGCATCGTGCTGACATCCGAATTCGCCGACGGCACGAGCACGATCCAGGCCGTGGACTCGGCCACCGAGGTGATCAACCGTTCGTCGAGTCCGTTCGGCGACAACTGGTGGCTCGAGGGTCTCGATCGGCTGATCATCGGCCGTTCCGGCGGCACGGTGGTCGACGCCACGCTCGTTCGCAGCGACGGCACGTCGGCCTATTTCGAGCGCGAAGCGGCCAGCGGCGCGTTCATCGCGCCCGATCACCTGCTGACCACGCTCGAAGGCGACGCCACGGGCGCCGGCTTCACGCTGAATAATCGCTGGGGCGACCAGTGGCTGTTCGACGCCGACGGCCTGCTGATCACCTTCCGCGACCGGCACGGGGTCGGCACGACGTACGGCTACATCGACGCCAACGGCGACGGCGAGGCGGAAGAGTTGAGCTGGATGCGCGACCATTACGGGCGCACGGCGAGCTACGTCTATGCCGACGGCCTGCTCGCCAAGGTGGTCGATCACGTCGGGCGCGAGACGCTGCTGGAGCACAACGACGCCCGCCAAACCACGTCGATCACGCTGCCCGACCCAGACCCCGCCGACGCCGAGCCCGCGCCGCGGACCACGTTCGGCTACGACTGGAACCACGGCCTGCTCAGCTACATCGGCGACGCGGCCGGGCATGCCGCCGGAATCGACTACAGCTTCGCGGCCCGGTTCAGCGGCATCGGCCGACCCGACGGCAGCGCCTGGGGCCTGCGGCCGGTTCAGGTGGTCGGCTTGGCCAACACCGCCGCCGGCGAGGGGACGTACTGGTGGCCCGCGACGCCCGGCCACGCCGACGACGTTAGAGCCATCTACACCGACCCGCGCGGCTACGTCACGAACATCGAGGTCGATCGCTTCGGCTACGCCCGACGCATCACCGACCCGCTCGGCCAGACGACGCTGTACAATCGCGAGAGTCACGCGCTGATCACGCGCGTCAGCGAGCCGGACCCCGACGGCGCCGGGCCGCTCGGCCGGCCGGTCACGACGATCAGATACACGGCCTCCGGCAATCCCGACGTAGTTTTCCGCCCCGACGGCGCGGAGATCAAATTCGGCTACGAGACGCATCAGTTTGTCTCGGCGATCTGGGCACCCGGTCTGCACTGGACGTTCAGTTACGACCTGGCCGGTCGGCTCGTGCTCACGCGCGACGAACTGCGCGACCACGAAACGCAGTTCAGCCTGGGCAACGTGGTGCGCTCGAGTGACGGCCGCGACATCGACACGCTGTTCGCTTACGACACACTGGGCCGGCTGGTCACCGTGACCGACGAACTGAATAAACAGACGACGTACGCATACGACACCGCCGACAACCTGACCCGCACCACCGACCGCACGCTCGTTCATACCGACTACAGCTACGACAACCTGGATCGGCTCGTGAGCGTGACCTATCCCCAGTCGGTCGCGTCCGGGCCGCTGGTGCGTTACGCCTACGGTTACGATGCGGTCGGCAACCTCGTGACCGAACTGTCGCCGCGGAATGGCGTGACCACGTATCAGTACGACGGCCTGAGGCGGCTGACTCAAGTGACCAACGCGGTCGGCGGCATTACCCGCTGGCAATACGACGCGTCGGGCAACTTGGCCAGCACGACCGATTCGGTCAACCGCACGACCAGCTACACCTACGACGCCCTGGACCGGGCCACCGAGGTGCGCGAGTTCCCGAACTTTACCTCGCGCTACTCGTACGACGCCGCCCACCGCGTCTCCGAATTCACCGACGCGCGCGGCAACGCGACCGGCTACGAGTACGACATCATGGGCAACCTGATCGCTGTCGTCGACGCGGCGGGCGGCGAATCGACGTTCCAGTACAACGCGGCCGGATGGCTGACCAAGGCGTTCGACGCGCTCGAGCGCGAGACGCGCTACACGTATGACGCCGCCGGCCGAGTCACCGCGATCGAGCGGCCGCCGTACGATTTCACCACCACGTTCGCGTACGACCTGGCGGGCAACCTGACCCAAGTCGATCGGCCGGGCGGGCGACGCACCAGCTTCGTGTACGACCAGCTCAACCGGCTCGAACGCGAACAAGACGTGTACGGGAACTTCGACCAGTACACCTACGATGCCGAAGGCCGGGTGCTCGCGCACACCGACCGCATCGGGCGCACCAGCAGTCTCCTGTACGACGCGCTCGGTCGCGTGTGGCAGGAAACCAGCGTGCTCGGCGACCAGCGTCTCTACACCCGCGACGCCGACGGCAACGTGACCAAGGTCGAGCGGCGCGACGCCTGGCTGCCCACCTGGGCGCCGACCTACGAGACGCTGGCCGAGTTTGAATACGACCTGGTCGATCGCATGACCAAGTCCACGCGCTACGTCGATCCGCTCGATCTGGCGCAGAAGTACGTGGACGAGTACGCCTACGACGGGGTGCACCGCATCACGATGCACCAGGACGCGGCGGGGCGCGTCGAGTCGTGCCAGTACGACATCTGGGTGCCTGGCGCGGTGCCGTG
>DAIOWH010000007.1:0-76483 GCA_036758585.1 Planctomycetia bacterium | reverse complement strand
GTGATTTCGCCATGTGCTCCCTCGCTGGCGCGTCGGGCTACTGTCCCAGAATCGCGCAAGGCTGTTTAGACGGTGAAGAGTCTGTTCACGGCGAGTCAATCTCAAGTCCGACTCCGAACACGCCACAGTCGTCAAATGACGGCGGGTCGGATCGCTGCGGTGTCTGCCAAATCTTCAGCGTGTTCTCGCCGTTCTGGAGCAGTCCGGGCGGCACGGGCACAACCAATCGCACGGCGCCGCGGGTCTTGAGTGGCACGAGATGATTCAGCCCGCGCGGGTCGATGGGCTGGCCGTTGATGGCGGCGTACGTCCGATACTCGTCGTTTTCCAATCTCTTTGCGAACGCCGCGCCCGCGGCCATCGACTCCATCTCCACGACGTGCAGGACCAGCGAGGCCCGCCGAGGCGCTCGGTCGAGCGTGAACCGCCACGACCGATCTGCGCCGATGGGGAACGGCGCCTGCAATCCGCCGTGGACTTCGTCGCCAAGGTGATGAAACCCCGAATCAATCGCGATCCACTGGCCAGCCCCGAGCACCTCGATCTCGCGCATTTGGTCGCGCGCGATGCGGGTCGCGCCGAGGTGCGGGTGATTCAAGTGCAACGCGTCGTCGAGGTTGGTCAGTACGCCGGTGAGTACGTCGTTCGGCTCGCCGCGCGGCGACGCCGATCCGGCTGGTGCGAAGTCGACGCGCACTCGCTGGCCCGTCAGCTCGCGCACGGGGCACGGCTGGCCGACGAAGTGGATCTCTTGCACCTTGCGCCATGGTGCGGAGTAGGCGCCGAAGTCGGCCTCGATGACTACTTCCTCGCGCGACGCCGATCGGACTTGGCCAAAAACCTGGTCGCCCGTAACCAGCAACACGTCGTCGTGTCGCTGCGTCGGCAGCCGTTCGGTTGCGACCGCGACCGAAGCGGCGATTTGGACGTCGTCGACGAAAACCACTGGCTCAGCGCCGTCCACGCGCGCCCCCACGTCATCGGTGGCGCGCAGCGCGAGTCGAAGGCTGCGCAGGCGGCCGAGCGCCGCATCGCCGTGAGTCAGCACGCCGTCGTCGATGAGCATGGTGATACGATTGGGCGCGAGGTGCGCGGCGAACCGCCGCCAGCCACGCCGCCGGGCCAATCGCTGAACCGGCAGCGCGGGGCCGTCGGGCGTGGCTATCCCGTAGCTTTCGGCGTCCCAAGCGAAGAAAACCTGAACCACACGCCGTTCCGACCTGGAATCGAACGCCAACTCACAGACCCATTCCAGCCCGGCCAGCGGCTGCCCCGAGTCCCAGAACCTCAGCTCGATCCAGCCGCGACCGATCGGGTCGGCGAGCGCGTATTCAACCGCATCACCCTGTTTGGTCAGGCACAGGCTGGACTGCCCCGACACCGCTTGCCTGGTGGTGCGTTGTGGTTCGCCGGTGATGCGTCGCGGCGTGTCGGCGCTCTCAAAATCGTCGCGCACAATCACCGCGTCACCGACGAAGTGCTCTATCTTCGACACCAAATAGCGCGGCACAGCCAGCCGCTCGCCGGACGGGGTGTGCAGGTGAATGGCCGTAGCGTCCAGCGATTCGATCGTGCCGCTGAGCGACTCATCGCCCCAGAACGTGATGCGGTGAGCGGGCGAGCCGCGCGACGGGACCGGGGACGGCGTGAGGCGCACGACCTTGCGGATTTCGCGCAGCGGTAGGGCCGATCGATCCGGCGCGCGGAACACGAACTCGGCCTTGTCGTCTCGCTCCAATCGGCCAGCGACCGCGCCCGCATCGGTCGTGATCGCCTGTTCGTTCGGCGGCTCACTGACAGTGGTGAGTGCTGAAACGAGCAGACTGAGATTGACGAAAATAGGCTGGAACTGAGAATTCACGGAACGTAGAGTTCCTGTGGGTGACGACCCTAAACCCGGCACAACTATAATGCCCGGTGGGGCACGGTTCAAGTTTGGCGGTCGCGCCGGCCGATTCCGTGGTTGGCGCGCCGGGCCGCATTGTTTGTCAGAGGGCGGCAGGGTGTACGCCGGTCGAGACGCGCCCTATACTTCTTTCAAGGAACTTGCCAAGTTCCTTGGTGATGGCGAGCCGCGCCGCGGCATAGGTTGTTCCCAAGGAAGTCCCCGCTCAGTCCCCCCGCGGACGGGGGGAGGGTCAAAGTCCGGGCCCTCCCCCCGTCGGCGGGGGGACTGAGGGGGGGACTTCCTTCCCGACATTGCCCGGCAAAGCCGGGTGGGATGCTAACGAGAAATGGTCTTATTGGAACCTTGGCTTGGCTGAGCGAACCAAAATCCTCGTGCTGGACCCCCGCGAGACCACCAGTCAACAACTGATCGGACGGCTTGAGGCAGACGGATACGAGGTGGTTGTGGCGGGGAGTGCGTTGCGCGGCTTGGCTCTGTTGCGTCAGGGCGGGTTCGCCGGCGTGTTTGCCGAGACCCGCGACCTGCGCCTGGTGGAGCAGGCGGGCGTAGCGCTGGAAGAAGACAAGATCCTCGAGGCGATCGCCGATGGGGTCGCGTTGGTGGACGGCGAGTTGAACCTGCTTTGGGCGAACGCCGAGTTTCACGTGCTGGCCGGCCGGGACTCGGTCGTGGGCGTGAAGTTCTACGATGCACTGAACTCACCTGAGATTCGCGGCCCCGACTATTGCCCATTCACGACCGCCTTGCGACGCGGCGTGCCCTCGTCGACGGTGTTGCGGCGCGGCGACAACCGATACTTCCGCGTGTCGGTGACTCCGGCGCGCGACGCGAACTCACAAATCACCCACGTGATCGCGCTCACTCGCGACGTCACCGCCGAAATCCTGCAGCAACAAAAGCTCCGCGCCATCCATCTCGCCGGCACCGAACTGGCCGACCTCGCCGCCGACGAGTTGGCCGAAATGGACGTCGAACAGCGCGTCGAGTTGCTCAAGTCGAACATCCTGCGCCACACCAAGGATCTGCTCAATCTCCGGTCCATCGAAATCCGGTTGGTCGATCGCGCGAGCGGCAAGCTCGAACCGCTGCTCTCCGAGGGCATGCGGCCCGACGCGACGCAACGCGTGCTGTACGCCAAGCCAGAGGACAATGGCGTCACGGGCTTCGTCGCGGCGACCGGCGAAAGCTACTTGTGCGAAGACGCCGAGAACGATCCGCTGTATCTGCCCGGCGCCCCTGAGGCGAAGAGCTCCATCACCGTGCCGCTCACCCTGCACGAAGAAGTGATCGGCACGCTGAACGTCGAGAGCCCCGAACGCGGCGGGTTCACCGAAGAGGACCTGCAGTTCGTCGAAATCTACGCGCGTGACGTCGCGATCGCGCTGAACACACTGGAACTGCTGCAGGCACAAAAACTGAGCGCCGCGACCGAGTCGATCGAGCTGATTAGCCGCGAGGTCGCACTGCCGGTGGACGCGATCCTGCGCGACGCGACCAGTGTGCTCGATCGCTACATCGGCCACGAGCCGGAGGTGGCCGAGCGGCTGCGACGCATACTGGCCAGCGCTCGCGACATCAAGCAGGTGATTCAGAAAGTGGGCGACCAGATTCAGCCCAGTCCCACACCGACACACGCTCAGCCGCAGCGACGCCCGCGGCACCCGCTGCTCGACGGCCGCCGCATCTTGCTGGTGGACAACGATGAGTCGGTGCGCCAGGCCGCACACACACTGCTCGGCCGGTTCGGTTGCAGCGTCGAGACCGCGTCGGAGGGCCAAGAGGCTCTGACGATGGCGCGACTCGGATCGTACGACGTCTACATCAGCGACATTCGCCTGCCGGATATGGACGGCTACGAGATATTCAGCGCGCTGCGTGAAACACATCCGGCGGCGGCACTGGTCCTGATGACCGGATTCGGCTATGACGCCGGACACGCGATCGTCCGCGCCCGTCGCGAGGGATTACAGTCCGTGCTCTACAAGCCGTTCCGACTTGACCGACTGATCAAGGCGATCGAGACAGCCCTATGCAGTCCGAGCAGTCGCCCACAGCCGGCCGCCGGCGTGGCGGAACATTAGCCCCGGATCGCAGGCAATGCACATCTTGGCCGTCGTCTTCTGGCTTGGAACGATTGCAGGTCACGTTGCGCTTACCGTCTGCACGCTGAACGTGCTCTACGGACAAGGCTCGCTTGCACGCTGGTTCCTCAAGATCGTTCGATTGATGCATGACCTGTGGGCTACTGTTGGAACCGCATGGCTGGCGTGGTACTTGTGGACCAGCGTCGGCGCGCAGTTCGGCCCATGGTCTACGCTGCCTCCACTGGCGCAGGTGTATTTGGGATTCAGCGCCGCCACGGGTTGGTTTGCCCTGCCTGTTGCGTGGGTTTGCCGCGCGATGCGCCTGAGGCCCGACGCCCAGATTTCCAATCACAGCCATACTGTGGACATCGGCCAAGAGCTTGGCCGCCGCCCGATCGGCCGTGGACCGCATCGACTGATGGTACACTGGCCGTTCAATGAGCAGTTCCAACTTCAGATTCTAGAGCGAACCTACCGGCTTGCGCGACTGCCCGCGACCTGGGACCGGCTGTCGATCCTTCATATCTCCGACCTGCATTTCACCGGTACTATTGGCATCGAGTATTTCGAGCGAGTCATCGAGCACGCGAACGCGCTCGACTGTGATCTCGTCGCGGTGACGGGCGACCTGGTGGACCGGCCGTGGTGCTATGAGTGGGCGCCGCATCTGCTCGGCCGGCTGCGGAGCCGCTACGGCGCCTATGCGATCTTGGGCAACCACGATTCGTGGCGCGACCATCAGCGCATCCGCCGCGATCTGGTGGCCGCCGGGCTGCGAGTGCTGTCCGGCCGGTGGGAGCTGATTCAACTGAAAGGTCAGCCGTTGGCGATCGCGGGCACTGAATGGCCGTGGATGGGTCGGCTGCCGAACCTCGCGGCCGCGCCACCCGATGCGTTCCGCCTGCTGCTCAGTCACACACCCGACAACATCCCATGGGCCGCGCGCCAGCGGTTCGATCTCATGCTGGCCGGCCACAATCACGGAGGTCAAGTTCGTTTGCCGGTCTTCGGCCCGGTCTTCATGCCGAGTCGCTACGGTCGCCGGTTCGACCAAGGTGCGTTCCAGGTCGGGCCGACCCTGTTGCACGTCAGTCGCGGCGTGTCCGGGAAGCACCCCTATCGCTTCGGCTGCACGCCCGAGATCACCAAGCTGATCTTGCGCAGCAACCAGCAGAATCACCTGGCGGCCGGAATGTCGCTGGCGGGCTAAGCGTGGCTAACCGAGACCATTGCCGTTGCCGTTCTTTTCGGCGGCGACCAGAATGCCGCCCAGTCCCAGGGCGCGGTGAATCCGAGTCCACCAATACTCGCGTTGCCAGTATAGGCCCACGTCTCGGCAGGCCTCGCGCAGTTCATCGCGGCAGTACGTGCGACACTTGAAGAGGCGGCTTGTGATCGCTCCAAAGAAACTGCTCTCGGTCGTCAAGATCAGCAGTCGCCCGTGCGGCCGAAGCACCCGAGCGATCTCGCGCAGGCCAAGGCGTGGGTCGGGCAGATGCTCAAGCACCCAGCCGCAGATCACGCAGTCGAACGAAGCGTCGCGGTATGGCATACGCGTGATATCAGCGGCCCCCGGCATTGGGCGAGGGCTGTCGATGCGTCGACGCAGACGCCGCAACATCTCCAGTGAGAAGTCGAAACAAGTCATCTTCGCATCGGGATCGGCACAGTCGAGCGCCATCTCGGTGAACTGGCCAGCCCCACAGCCGGCGTCGAGGATGTCTTTGGCCCCCTGCAAGTCGAACGCACCAGACCGAAACAGCCGCCTCGCCATCGGCTGATGGCCCGATACGAAGCTCGCGGCAAATAGCAGCGCGCCGGCGACGCCGTCGTAATGACGCTGGATTTCCTCGCGATAGTCGTCAAAGTTCTGACGCTCCGCCGCCTTGGATGCAATGATCCGCTCCAGAGTTCCTTTGGGCCGTGTAGGCGGGATCGTTTCGGTCGTCATGAGGGAACACAGCGATGATGGTCTTAGTAATGGCTCAGGCAGGGGGGGCGGCCCCCACCGTATCTGGGGCTGAGAGTATAGCGCAGGAATGTGACACGCGACAAGGGGCCTGCTCGATGAATGTCGCAGTTACGCGCCGTTCCGCTCTTTCCGCTGCCTCCTGACGCGGGCTGCGCCCGCAAACCGCGTAGGCTGGGTCGCCGTCGCGCGGCGCGTGGTCGAGTTTCCAGCGTGCGTCACCGCGACGCCGACCCAGCCTACAAAGATGCGCGCACGTTACGAGTAAGACTCTAACCTTGTGGGCGACCCCGTGCGGTAAAACGAGGTTTTGAAATATCCTGCCGGCCGCATAATGCGGCATGGCCGCTGGATGGTCTTGAGTCTTGGTCAAGGCGCTATCTGTCCTGTTGCAGCAGCAATCTACTGCTGCGGTGTGGGTTCTGGCGAAATGTGGTAGTGCCGACCGCGAGTGACGTTGTGCGGCATAACGCTTGCTAACGCTCAGTACATTTCGACTGAAGACTACACTTTCTGCGGGGGGTTCCTTCGACTTGTAGAAAGTGAGAGTAGGAAGCCGGGCTGGATGCCCAGTGACACGCCGGGTGCCGCGCCCGGGCGACTCGTGGGCGCGGCATCTCGTCTTTTTGGGATCCTCTCTCCCGATTCCCCACCTCCTGCTTCCGTTCATGCGTTCATGCGCTTTCGAACAATTGAACGCCCGCCCCGACTGTGAGATCATCTCGGTTCGATTATCGCCTTGACCTACACAGGAGGTTCTCCATGAGCGGCGATGCTCTAGTCCTGGCGGTCGTGCTAACAGTCGAGTCGGCCGGCGGTGCTGCGGCGCCCGATCCGGCGGCAGAACTGATCGTCTTTGGCGGCAAGGTCATCACCGTCGATGCTGCATTCGGCGTGTACCAAGCCATCGCGGTGCGCGACGGACGCATCGTACAAGTGGGTTCCAGCGACGAGGTCATGAAGTCCCGCGGCGCGAACACGAAGCTCGTCGACCTTGGCGGCAAGACAGTGATTCCCGGATTGATCGATTCGCACGTCCATCCTGGCGGCGCGTGCATGACAGAGTTCGATCATCCGATTCCCGACATGGAGTCGATCGACGACGTCTTGAAATACGTCGCGTCCCGGGCCGAGGCGTTAGACGATGGCGAGTGGATCGGTGTTCGTCAAGTGTTCATCACACGGCTGCGCGAGCAGCGTTACCCGACTCGCGAGGAACTCGACCGCGCGGCGCCAAAGAACCCGGTTGTCTTCTCCACCGGCCCCGACGCGTCGGTCAACTCGCTGGCCATGAAGCTCAGCAACATCGACCGCGACTTCAAGGTCACCGATGGCGGCCCCGGTTTCATCGAACGCGATCGGGAAACGGGCGAGCCGACCGGAATACTGCGCGGCTGTACGCGATTCGTGAAGTCCCAGTCGTCGGGCCGGCGGGCGACCGCTGCGCAGGCCGACGACCGGCTGCTTGAGCTCCTGCGCGACTATGTGGCCAATGGCATCACCGCGATCGTCGACCGCGACGGGGATCGCGGCGAAGTCGAGACGTATCGCCGCCTGCACGCCGCCGGCCGGTTGCCGCTGCGAGTGGCGATCTCGCAGAGCGTAGGAACGATCGGGCCGATCGAGGAAATCGAGCAGAACATCCGCCGCATCGCCGCCGACCCACTTTGCAAACCGAACGACCGATTGCGGATCATTGGCATCAAGACATACCTCGACGGCGGAATGCTTACGGGCAGCGCGTACATGCGCGAGCCGTGGGGCGTGAGCAAGATCTACGGCATCACCGATCCGCAGTATCGGGGCGTGTTGAACATTCCGCCCGACCGGCTGCTGCCGATCGTCCGCACGGCGGTCGAGAGCGGGTTGCAGTTCACGGCCCACTCGGTCGGCGACGGAGCAGTACACACGTTGCTCGATGCCTACGAAGAAGTGAATCGTACGACGCCGGTGCGGCCCACTCGGCCGTGCGTCACGCATTCAAACTTCATGAGCCGCGAGGCGGTCGAGCAGGCCGCACGCCTGGGCGTTTGCGTTGACATTCAGCCCGCGTGGCTTTACCTCGACACGCGGACGCTGGTGGCGCAGTTTGGCTACGAGCGGCTGCGCTATTTCCAGCCGCTGCGCAGCATCTTCGCCGCGGGGGGCGTCGCCGGAGGCGGGTCGGACCACATGCAGAAGATCGGGTCGCTGCGATCAGTCAATCCGTACAACCCGTTCTTGGGCATGTGGGTCACGCAGGCCCGGTCGGCGCGATGGTACGACGGCCAGTTACACCCCGAGGAATCGCTGTCGCGCGAACAGGCCCTGCGGTTCTACACCGCGAACAACGCCTACATCATGTTCTTGGAGGGAGTGATCGGATCGATTGAGCCGGGCAAGAGGGCGGATTTCGTTGTGCTCGATCGCGACATCACCACGTGTCCGCTCGCCGAGGTCGGCGACACCAAGGTGCTGGCCACTTACCTGGATGGCAAGGCGGTGTTCGAGCGGAACTGACCGCGCGGCGTGTGTGTCGGACTCGGTCGCGCGACGCCTACGTCGCAAACTCCGGGCGGCGTTCGGCCAACTGCGATTGCAGCCGCTGCACGATCGACGAGTGCATCTGGCTGACCCGGCTTTCAGACAGGTCCAAGGTCTGTCCGATCTCCTTCATCGTCAGCTCTTCGTAGTAGTACAAGATAAGGATCAACCGCTCGTTGCGGTTCAGGCCCTTGGTGACGAGCTTCATCAGGTCCTTGCGCTGCAGACGTCGCGTCGGGTCTTCGCTCTTCTTGTCTTCGAGGATGTCGATCTCGCGAACGTCCTTGTAGCTGTCCGTCTCGTACCACTTCTTGTTCAGGCTGACGAGGCTGATGGCGCTGGCCTCTTGCACAAGCTGGTCGAACTCCTCGATCGGCAGTCCCATGTGGTGGGCAAGCTCCTGGTCCGACGGCGGCCGGCCGTGCATTGCTTCAAGTTGCTTGCGAGCCTCGTCCAGTTTCGATGCCTTGGAGCGGACGAGCCGCGGCACCCAATCCATGGTGCGCAACTCGTCGAGCATGGCGCCGCGAATGCGCGGCACACAATACGTTTCAAACTTGACGCCGCGCGACAGGTCGAACGCATCGATTGCGTCCATCAACCCGAACACGCCCGCGGAGATTAGGTCGTCGATGTCGACGCCGTCGGGCAGACGCGCCCAGATGCGCTCGGCGTTGTACCGCACAAGTGGAAGATAACGTTCGATCAGGCGGTTGCGCAGATCGGTGCTCGGCGCCGCCTTGAACTGATGCCACATCTCCATTACGTCAGCGCTGGTTGCTGTTGCCATCGAGATCCCTCTCGGCTCACGGTCCTGTTTGTCTCTGACAACGTACGTGCGTTGGGTCCAGCGTCCTGACGGATGCGGCGGCGGGTCGCGCCGAGGCCGTCAGCAAGATGGGAGAGTTTCGGCACTCGCTTCTATCGGCAGTCCGCCGGGGCGGCTTGAGCCTTATTCCGTTTTCCTTACGGCCGTGCCGACCGTCGCACGCTCAACACCTTGCAGCACAGCGTTCACGCCGCCCACATGAGCGGCCGTTCGCTCTGGTTCATGATCCCCTCGACGACGCGCTCCGCCAACTCGGCCGGCTCGGCCACATCGATGTTGTCGGGCACATCTTGGCCGTACGCCAGGTAGCCCACTGGCAGGCCCGAATAAGCGGTCGCGCTGACGATAGCCCCAAGCGTCGGCGCCTCATCCAGCTTGGTGAACAGCAGCCGGTTCACGCCTATCGCGGCGAATCCGTCGATCGCCGTCATCAGCCCACCGAACGAACCTGCGGCGCTGAGCACGAGATGCACCTCGCTTGTCCCAGCCTCAATCAGGAACGCTTTGAGTTCCTTAACGCGAATCTCGTCGCGCGGACTGCGTCCCGGCGTATCGACCAGCACCAGATCAAGTTCGCCAAGTTCATTGATTGCCCCCGCCATGTCGCGCGGGCTGGTTACGACGCGCAGCGGCACGTCGATGATCTCAGCATAGGTGCGAAGCTGCTCGACCGCCGCGATTCGATGGGTGTCGAAGGTGACCAGCCCGACGCGCAGGTTCTGACGCAGCTTGAAACTGGCGGCCAGCTTCGCCACGGCCGAGGTCTTGCCGGCGCCCGTAGGCCCCGCCACAGCGACCACGTTCGAGTGGCCGTGTTCGCACACGATAGGTCCCGCCACGCGCAACCGCTCCTGCATGAGTTGCTGGAGCCGGGCGGCCACGCTGGAACTCTCGCCAAGCTCCGCACGGCTCAGTTCGTCGCGCAACTGGCAGACCACGTCGCTCGCGATCGACTCGTGTATCTCGCCGTCGATCAGCTTGGCGTAGACGGCGGCCAGTTCGTGCGGCAGGTCGGGCGTCGGACTCTTCTTGCGCCGGCACAGACCGCGCAGCAACGCGCTCATTGTCTCGACCTGGCGGCCCAATTGCTCGATGGCCGCGGCTCCATCGTCGCAGTTTGTCGCCGGCTCGGGCACGGCGAGGCCGGTTCCGGCCGTGATCTCGACGCCGTACGTCGCGGCCAGCCCAAACATGCGTCGCTTGCGAGTCTCGCGTGATTGCAGGATTACGGCCTCGGGCCCTAACTGCGACCGCACTTGAGCCAGCGCGTCTTTCATCGTGCGGCCGCTGAACGTGCGAATGTCCATTTCCATCCTTCTTTCTGTTCATCCCGCGCCGGCGTCGGCCGTCTTGCCGTGCCGTCATTTGCTCGGGTGTTCCTCGACTACGCGGCGGCCAATCGTAGTTCACTCGACCACGTCTCATCGGTGTAACTGAGTTGGCCGCGCACGTGCTCCGTGAGTGCCTCGATGTCGCGGTTTTGCGGCGCTAGGTCGCTCATCGCTTCCAGAATAGTTTCGAGATCGCGAATGCTACGGCCCTCGCGCAGCAGGTTCTGCAGCACGCGATGAATGTGCCCTGCAGAAAGCAGCCCGGGCACAATGTCATCGACCAGCGCGGGCGACGTCGCTCGCAGGCTGTCGAGGAGTCGTTTGACCTGATCACGGCTGAGCAAGTCGCCCGCGTGTTGTTCGATCACTTTGTGCAAGTGGTGCAGCAGCGATCCGGCGGCGTCGAGTACTTGGAATCCCTGCCGCTCGGCATAGGATCGCTTGGCGGCGTCGATCCACCACGAGTTGGCGCCGTACAGTTCCGCCGGCGCCGGTGCACCGAGGGCGACCGTCGGCGTCGAGCGGCCCTGACGGGCCAGCCAACAGTCGATCGGAATCGATCCGTCGGCGACGTGGCGACCGCGCACCTTGACGCGGTAGGCGTGCGGTGCGAGATCGAGGTTGTCCCGAATCCGCACCTTGGGCAGGATCAAACCCAACCGCCGCGCAACTTGCTGGCGAAGTTGCTGCAGCCGCTCCACCAGGTCGCCGCCTCGCGACCGATCCGTCATCCGCAGCAAGCCATAGCCTACCTCCAACTCGATCGGATCGATGTGCAGGAACTCCTCGATGCGTACGGTCAGTTCCGCCTCTTTCATCGCGGGTGCGTCGCTGCGCTCGGGCACTTTGCGAGGCGTTCGCCCGCTCCACACGGCCCAACCGACGCAGGCGCCGCCGAGGACTATCAACGGCGCTCGTGGAAAATCCGTCGCGGCCAACAGCACGGCGAACAGGCCGGCCATCATGAGGGCTTCAGGATGACTGGTCACCTGCCGAACGGTTTCTTCGCCGAGATTGGCCGGCACGGAGGAGCGAGTTATGAGCAACGCGGCGCCTAAGGCGATGATGAACGCGGGCACCTGACTGGCCAAGCCGTCGCCGATGGTCAGCCTGGTGAACACGCTGAACGCGTCGGCCAGGGACATGCCGGTTTCGACGACGCCGACGTAGAGGCCGCCAAGGATATTGACCAGCGTGATGATGAGGCCGGCAACGGCGTCGCCGCGCACGAACTTCGCTGCGCCGTCCATCGCCCCAAAGAAGTCGGCGTGACGAAGCAGGTCTTCGCGCTGGCGACGCGCGGTTGGTTCGTCAACGAGACCAGCCGACAGATCCGCGTCGATTGCCATCTGGCGGCCGGGCAGCGAGTCGAGCACAAAGCGCGCGGCCACTTCGCTGATGCGCGTCGCCCCCTTGGTGACGACCACAAACTGAATCACTACGATGATCAGGAAGATGACGAAGCCGACGACCATGCGATCTCCGGCGACCATCTCGCCGAATTTTTCGATGATCCCGCCCGCCGCCGCCGTGCCCGCCGCGCCGGCATTTGTGAGAATCAGCCGCGTCGACGCAACGTTCAGCACCAATCGAAACAGCGTGGTGCCGAGCAGCAGGCTGGGAAACACGCTGAGCTCTAGCGGAGTTTGCACGCTGATTGTCGCCATCAGAATGACGATCGACAGTGTGATGTTCGCTGCAAGAAGCAGATCCATCAGCGCGGGCGGAAGTGGTACGACCAAGACGAGCACGGCGCCGATGATCGCCAGCGGAAAAACAAGGCCGCGTCGCCGTGCGATAAGCGGAAGCAACTCTCGGGCGTACCCCGCCGCGGTGAAACCCATCCCATCCTCCGTGACGCGGAACAGACTTGTCCTGCTGGTCCGCCAGAAGCGAACGCCGGGAACGACCTGCGACCGCCTGGCCAGAGAAGGGAGAGACCGAAGAGCGGCGGGAAACTACTGCATTGATTGGTTCGTGTCCATATGGTTTATTGACCGAACTCATGAACGAACCGAGCATGGAAGCGGCCAGAACTCGCGGGCTCGCCGCCGTCGTTGTGGCCCTGGTCCTGCCGTCGCTGGTGACTTGGGTCTACTTCGTGTGGCTCAAGTCCTCCGCAGCGGCGATACAGCAAACGGCCTACTCGGCAGGCAAGGCGATCCAGTTCCTGCTGCCTGTGGTCTGGGTGTTCGCCGTCGAGCGTCGCCGCTGGGAATGGCGCGGGCCGAGCACGACGGGCCTGCCGCTGAGCATCGGCTTTGGCGTTGCCGTGGTCGCGGCGATGATGGCTCTGTATCACGGCTACCTGAGCCCAGCAGGCTTCTTTGACGCGCCGGGCAACGTTGTCCGCGACAAGGTCGCCGGCTTTGGAGTGGACACACCAGCCAAGTACGCGGCGATGGGGCTGTTCTACTCCCTGTGCCACTCGTTCCTCGAAGAGTACTACTGGCGCTGGTTCGTGTTCGGTCAGTTGCAGCGCATGGCCCCCCGTGCGTGGGCGATCGGAGTGTCGAGCCTCGGATTCATGGCCCATCACGTTATCGTGCTGGCCTTATTCTTCGGGTGGTTCTCGTTCCTGACGTGGCTGTTCTCCATATCGGTCGCGGTGGGTGGAGTCGTCTGGGCGTGGCTCTACCAGCGAACCGGGTCGCTGTACAGTCCGTGGTTCAGCCACCTGCTGGTCGACGCGGGGATCTTTCTGATCGGCTTCGATTTGGTGCGCGACCGGCTGTAAGTTGCTCAGTCTTGAGCTTCGGCCTTCGGCTCCGGCAGGAAAAAGCCCACGATCAACGCGATGAATGCGAGGCCCACGGCGATGAGTCCGGCCGCTGTGGCGACGTGCGCCGGCCGCAGGGCTTCGCTGCCGGCGACGAGCGGCGCGAGCAGACTCGTGTTGAGCATCGCCATGCTCGTGCCGATCATGCGTCCGCCCACGTTGGTCGCAAAGCTGCCTCCCGTGCCGCGCAGGTGTAAGGGAAAAACCTTCGGCAGATACTCGCCGAAGTAGCTGAATTGGGCGACCGTCAGCAGGCCGCACACCGCGTACCCCATTAAGAATGGCGTGCCGCCTTCCTGGAACAGCACGAAATATGTGACCGGCAAGACAACCAACGCCGGCGCCTGCAACAGCCGCAAGAGCGTAACGCGACTGATACCGATGATGAGCAGAATCGCCAGCAGCACCCGCCCGGTCAGCCCGCCCATTTCCTGATGGAACTGGACCTTGTCGGCCATTTCTTTGATCTTGTCGTTGCTCGGCTTTTGTTTGCCGAAGTTCTCCTTGATCAAGCCGCGGAGTTCGTCGCGCCGGTCCTTGCTCGTCGCCGGGTCGATTAACTCCTTGTTCAGCGATTCGGCTTCCGTTCGCAGCGGCGCAAGAGCTTTGGACTGCTGCGACAGCTCGGGCAATCCTGGCGTCACGCGGGCGACCGTCACCTGCAACGCACCGAACGCGATCCCGTAGGCGCACGCGGACAAGATTGCCGTCACGATCGTGACGCGGCGCAATTCCGGAGCGAACAATGCCGCGAAGCTCGGCCGCTTCAATGTCCCGGCCGCGCGGCGATCGCGCCAGATCTGACTCTCGGGCACGAACGGCAGCAGTAGTACGATGGGAACCGCCGGCAACATGCCGGTCATCAGCAGATATCGCCAGGTCGCCGCGGCGGTACTGCCCAAACTGGCCGGCAAGCCAATGCTCAGTTTCGCCAGATCGGTGCTGTGTTGGCTGATCATCACGCTCATCGCCGTGACCGCCACGCCGCCCAGCGACGCAAACGCCTGGGTGATGCCGAGCCATTTTTCCTTCTGACGCTTATCCGGGAATACCTCGGCGAGCCACGTGATCGCGGCGACGAATTCGACGCACACGCCGATGAATGTGGTGCTGCGGAAGAAGACGAACACCGGCAGCGAAGTCGCATACGCCGCGCAAAACGGCGAGACGGAGTAGAGCAAGATGCTCGCTCCCATGATCGTCTTGCGGCCGAAGCGGTCCACCAGCCAGCCGCCGAGCAACCCGAACACGCCGCCACACAGCGCCGCGATCCACAGCAGCCGCCCGACCCAGTCCGTGACGAGCGGGTTGTTGAGCGGCAGCTTCAGCAGTTCGGCGATCGCCGGCCCCGCGACCAGCGGCGTCATCAGCAGCTCATACGTGTCGAACAAGAACCCGATGGACGCGATGATGATGATGAGCCAGTGCGTCCGCGTGAGGGGCGGTTGCACTTGTGTGTCGAGTTCCATGCGCGGTTTACATCTCCGGGGGGGCGGCTCGGCGGGTTGCTTCGGACCAGCATGGTAACGGTCATCTGCGGCGGACGAAAGACGAAGCGTTGCTTGTCGCTCAAATCAACCGCCACTAGAATCGATACGACCCGCCATGAAAATCGCTTTCATCACCGCCGGCGCGGCCGGCATGTACTGCGGCAGTTGCCTGCGCGACAACTCGCTTGCGCGCACCCTCATGGGTCGCGGGCATGACGTTGTGCTTGTCCCAACATACACGCCCACGCGGACCGACGAGCCAAACGTCAGCCTGCCGCGCGTGTTCCTGGGGGGCATCAACGTCTACCTGCAGCACAAGTCCGCCATCTTCCGGCACACGCCCGCACTGGCCGACCGGTTGCTCGATTCGCCGCGGTTGCTCAACTGGGCCGCCGGCTTCGCACTCAAGACCGACGCCGCCGACCTGGGGGCGCTCACCGTGTCGATGCTGCGCGGCGAGGCGGGTCCGGACCACAAGGAGTTCGCCAAGCTCGTCGATTGGCTCGCCGTCGAAGTCCGCCCCGATATTGTCGATCTGTCGAACGCGCTGCTCATTGCCCTGGCCGCACCGCTACGTCGCCGGCTGGGCGTGCCCGTGGTCTGCACGCTGTCGGGCGAGGATCTGTTCCTGGACGGTCTGCCGGAACCCTGGCGGTCGCAAGCGCTCGACCTCGTCCGCAGCCAGGTGTCCGAGGTCGATGGATTCGTCACGTTCAGTCGCTACTACGCCGAGTTCATGCGCGACTACATCGGCGTCCCCGAGTCACGCGTCTATCAGGTTCCGCTCGGCATCAGCCTCGACGGACACGGGCGTGCGCCTGTGCGCACGACTTCCGACACGGCGCCCACGGTCGGATATCTCTCGCGCATCTGCCACGAAAAGGGGCTGCATATCCTGATCGAGGCGTTTCGGCGGCTGCGCGAACAGGCCAGGTTCGCAGGCGTGCGGCTGCGCATCGCCGGGTTCCTCGGCGCACGCGACCAGGCCTATTGGGACAAGCTGCGTGGCGAGATCGCCGGCTGCGGCCTGAGCGACGCGGTGGAATACCTGGGCGAGGTCGACCGCGCGGCGAAGATCCGTTTCCTCCAGTCGCTCGACGTGTTCAGCGTGCCGAGCGTCTATCGCGAGTGCAAGGGCCTGCCCGTGCTGGAGGCGCTGGCCAACGAGGTCCCGGTAGTCCAGCCTTGGCACGGCATCTACACAGAACTGATCAACGCCACCGAGGCCGGTCTGCTCGTTCCGCCGAACGACCCTCAGGCGCTGGCCGACGGCATCGCTCAACTACTCGACAACGCCCCACTCCGCGCCGAGCTCGGCCGCCGCGGCCGCGCCGCCATCGAACGCCTGCACAACGCCGACCGCATGGCCGAGGCCACGCTGGCGGTTTACCAATCAGTCACGGGACGCCAGAAGTCCTGAAACTTGCCGCGATCGAACTGCCGACTCCAAGCGAACGAATTGACGCTGGCTGACCGGCGGCGCTATAATCCGCGCGGTAATGGTCAGTGAACGATGCCCATAGAGTAACGCGAGGAATAGCTCCAATGGCAGGAAAGGTCTTGGAAGTCACGGACGCAAACTTCCAGAAGGAAGTCATTGATAGCACGCTGCCGGTCTTGGTCGATTTTTGGGCGCCGTGGTGTGGTCCGTGTCGCATGTTGGCGCCGACGATCGAAGAGCTGGCCAAGGACCTCGACGGCAAGGTCAAGGTCGCCAAGTTGAACACCGACGAGAGTCCGACCACCGCGGGCAGCTTCGACATCAGCTCGATCCCGACGGTGCTGCTCTTCAAGAACGGCCAGATCGTCGACCGTCTGGTGGGACTCAACCCCAAGAGTCGTTTCCAGGAAATGATCGGCCGCAACTAGCGAGCTTGCATGACGCGCCGCATCATCCAAGTCGGTCACAGTCCCGACTCCGACGACGCATTCATGTTCTACGCCCTGGCCAAGGGGCTGGTGGACACGGGCGATCTTGAGTTTCGGCACGTGCTGCAAGACATCGAAACACTGAACCGGCGCGCGCTGGCCGGCGAGTTGGAGGTCAGTGCCGTCAGCATTCATGCCTACGCATTCCTCGCCGACAAGTACGCGCTGCTGTCGTCGGGCGCCAGCATGGGCGACCGCTACGGGCCGATGGTCGTCGCCCGCACGCCGCTCACGCCGAGCGAACTGCACGAGAAGACAATCGCCGTGCCCGGCACACTGACGAGCGCGTTCCTCGCGCTCAAGCTGCTGCTGCGAGTCGACTTCGCCTACGAGGTCGTCCCGTTCGATCAGATTCTCGGCGCAGTGCAGTCTGGTCGCGTCGATGCGGGCCTCATCATTCACGAGGGTCAACTGACCTACGAGTCGCTGGGCCTCTGCCGAGTGGTCGACCTGGGCCAGTGGTGGCACGACGACACCGGCGGGTTGCCGTTGCCGCTGGGGGGTAACGTGGTCCGGCGGGACCTCGGGCCCGACCTGCTGCGGCGCATCAGCCGCCACCTGCGCGACAGCATTCGCTACGGTCTCGACCATCGCGAGGCCGCCCTCGGGCATGCGATGCAATACGCCCGCGAACTCGACCGCGGCCAGGCCGACAGGTTCGTCGGCATGTACGTCAACGATTGGACGCTGGACTACGGACCGCGCGGCCGCCAGGCGGTGCAGCTCTTTCTCGACCGCGGATTCGAGGCCGGCGTCATCCCGCAACGCATCACGGCCCAGTTCATCGACTGAGCCTGTCCCACAATGGACGCCACGCACACACGGCGAGCCGCCCTCAAGTCGAGCGGCGCCGTTGTCGGAGGGTTACTCATGGCTCACGCGCCCAGCGACGTCGCAGCCTGTGCGATGGACGTGAACCCGCCCGCCTCGGATGTGTACCGGGCGCTCGGCGTCAAACCGATCATCAACGCCGCCGGGACCATCACGACGCTGGGCGGCTCGATCATGCCGGCCGAAGTGCGCGAGGCATGGAACGCAGCGTCGCGGAGTTTCGTCCCGTTGGTCGAGCTTCAGGATCGTGTCGGTGAGCGCATCGCCCGTCTGCTTGGCGTCGAGGCGGCCCTGGTGACGACCGGCGCCGCCGGCGGAATCTTGTTGGGCACGGCCGCCGCGCTCACCCATCGCGATCACAGCTTGGTGGCTCGGCTTCCCCTGCCGCCAGACCGAGGCGGCGAGGTGATTCGCCAGCGATCGCATCGCGAGTGCTACGACAATCTGGTCACGGCCTGCGGCGTCAGGCTGGTCGACGTCGAGACGATCGAAGATCTGGAGCGGGCGATCAACCCGCGCACCGCGATGATGTTCTCTTACAACGTCCATGAGGATGCGGGCCGCATCAAGCGCGACGAGTGGGTCGCCGTGGCCCGCCGGCGCGACATCCCGACGCTGCTCGACGCGGCCGCCGACGTGCCGCCGGTCGACGCGCTGTGGAAATACAACCGTATGGGCTTCGATATGGTCGTCTTCAGCGGCGGCAAGGCGCTGCGCGGGCCGCAGAGCGCCGGCCTGCTCCTCGGCCGCAAGGACCTGATCGAAGCCGCCAAGCTCAACACGGCGCCGCGCTGCGGCAACATCGGCCGCGGCCTGAAAGTGAGCAAGGAAGAAATGGTCGCCATGCACGCGGCCGTCGCTCGGTACCTGCGTCTCGATCACGCGGCCGAGCGGCGCGAGCTTGAGCGGCGGATCGCCGTGATCGCTGACGCCGTCAAGGACCTGCCCAGCGTCACCACCAGGCAGGTCGTGCCGCCGATCGCCAACCAGTTCCCACACCTGATCATCCAGTGGGACGAGTCGCGGCTGAAAGTCACTCGCGATCAAATGAAACAGCAGCTCGCCGACGGCGACCCGCCGATCGCGACCGCGCGGGTCCATGGCACGGGCGACGAAGGGTTTCTCATCTCAGTCTTCACCCTCGAGCCTGGCGAGGAACGGATCGTCGCGGAACGAGTTCGGCGAATCCTCGTGCGAACCTGAGTTGGCAGGGTTGAAGAAGCTGAAGGAGTTGAATGGGCCAGAACGTGCTTGCTCAACTCCCTCAACTCCTTCAACTCTGCCAACTCCTTCAACTCAGCTTCCGGATGATCGCGTCGACGTCGTACACACAGCCGCCCCAGGTGCCGCCGCCAATCTGCTGCAAGACGGCCCAGAGACGCGTGTCGTCGGGCAGGGCCGGGTGTGCGGCGAGGTCGGCTCGCGGCGGACGCGCGGCCAGCACGCGGACGCCCTCATCGGCCGAGAAGCGCCGGCCGGCCGCGCCGACGAGATTCACCGAGCCGACGAGTCGCTCGCGATCGACGATGATCTCGATCATGTCGCCGTCCTCGACCTTGCCAATCGGTCCGCCGGCGAGCGCCTCGGGGCCGACGTGTCCGATGCACGCGCCGGTCGAGACGCCGCTGAACCGAGCGTCGCTCACCAGCGCAATCTGCTTGCCGAACGACAGGTGTTTGAGTGCCGACGTGACTTGATAGATCTCTTCCATTCCCGAACCGAGCGGCCCAGCACAGATGAGCACGATGATGTCGCCGGGCTTCACCTGGTTGGGACCATGACTCTTGATCGCCTGCACGGCGGCGTGCTCGCTGGTGAACACGCGGGCCGGGCCGGTCTTGCGATACACGCCGTCGGCGTCGACGACCGCCGGATCGATCGCGGTGCTCTTGATCACCGCGCCCTGGGGCGCGAGATTGCCGCGCGGGAATGTGATGGTGCTGGTCAGGCCGCGTTCGGCGGCGCGGGTGGGGTCCATGATCACGTCGTCGGGATCGACGCCGTCGCGCGAGCGCAGCAGGTCGCGCAGGCGCGTGCGGCGTTCGGACTGTTCCCACAGATCGAGCACGCGGCCGAGCGGCTCGCCCGAGACTGACAACGCGTCGAGTTCGAGTAGGTTCAGTCGGCGCAGATGCAACATCACCTCGGGAACGCCGCCGGCCAGAAAGACGCGCACGGTCGGATGACCGACAGGGCCGTTGGGCAGCACGTCCACCAGTCGCGGCACCCGTGCGTTGATCGCTTGCCAATCTTCGACGGTCGGTCGCCGCAGGCCCGCCGAGAACGCGATCGCGGGCACGTGCAGCAGCAGGTTCGTCGAGCCGGCGAACGCCGCGTGTACCGTCATTGCGTTGCGCACCGCGGCGTCGGTCAGAATGGATCGTGTCGTGATGCGGCGCTCTTCGAGTCGCGCGAGCGCCCGAGCGGAACGCCGCGCCATGTCGAGCCAGATCGGCTGGCCTGACGGCGCGAGTGCGGCGTGCGGCAGCGACAGGCCGAGCGCCTCGCCCACGACCTGCGACGTGGCGGCCGTACCGAGAAACTGGCATCCACCGCCCGGCGACGCGCAAGCGCGGCAACCGAGCGATGCAGCCTCATCGAGCGAGATCTCTCCGTGAGCGTAGCGTGCGCCGATCGACTGGACCTTGCCGGCGTCCTCGCCTGTGGTCGGCGGCAGCGTCACACCGCCCGGCACAAGCACGCAGGCCAAGTCGCGCATGGCCGCCAGCGCCATCATCATCGCCGGCAGGCCCTTGTCGCACGTGGCCACGCCGAGTACGCCGCGACCGGTGGGCAACGAGCGAATCAGCCGACGCAGCACCGTGGCCGCGTCGTTGCGGTAGGCCAGACTGTCGAGCATCCCGGTCGTCCCTTGAGTCCGGCCGTCGCACGGATCGGAACAGTACCCGGCGAACGGAATGCACTTGAGCTTCTTGAACTCCTCGGCCGCCGCGCGCACGAGCAGGCCGAGTTCCCAGTGCCCGGTGTGGTAGCCGAGCGCGATCGGGCGACCATCTTCGGCGCGTAGCCCGCCCAGCGTGCTCAGGATCAGGAACTGCCGGCCGGTGAGCATTTCGGGGTCCCAGCCCATCCCCGCGTTCTGACTGAACCCAAATACGTCGCCGCTCGGCGAGTGCAGCAGCATGTCGGCCGTCAGCGGCAATCGGCCCGTCGGCCCGGCCGCCTGGCTTTGTACTTCCCACAGTGCGTCGGCGCCGTTTCCGAAGAGGTCGTCCATCGCTTGCGTTTCCACGGAACGGGTGTTCATCATCGCGCCCTTGGTTCTACACGGTGTTGGTGACAACTTGCCACGCGAAGCACTCGGTTAGCCGTTATACTACGCCCGGCCGGCGTTGGCGATTCCGGGCCAGTGAGTGAGAAGATGATCACAGTCCGTTGCATCAGTTGCCAATTCGTGTTTCAAGTCAACGCCAGGCCGCCCGACGGCCGCGTGCAATGTCCCGGTTGCGGGGCGGTCCACCGCTTGGCGGCCCTGCCCACTTCAACCGCCGGCGATTCCATGATGATCAGCCCCGGCGCGCTGAAGCAGATGGTCGAGTCGCCGAAAGGCTCCGGCGCTGCGCGGGCGTACGAGCCGACCGAGCCGATCGTGCTGTGCCCGTCGTGCAAGGTGCGGCTTTACGTGGACCGCAAGAAGTATGGTGGGAAACTCGTGAAATGTCCGTCGTGCAATCAGCCGATGGTCATCCCGCGCTCAGCAGACGAGCCGGCTCAGAAGCCGCCAAAGAAACCGCCGACCGCACCTGCGACTGAAGATGACGCGGGCGAGGACGAGGCTTAGTTTAGTGGAATCGTGAGCAGGCATGCCTGCCGGATCGACCGACGGGAGTGTTTGCCCCAAGCGAACTCGCCGAGCGCTGAGCCGTAAACAGAACCAATCTGGCCTTGTCGAATGGCGGATTCAAGATTGAGCGAACGGTAGACTTGTTCGTCGAATGCCGACCCGCTTCGGGGGTAGCACCGTGGCACGCAGCGAGGTCCCGTCGCCCGACTGCGACGATGACGACGACAGGGACGGCGACGTGATCCGCAACACGCAGGCGGCGCTGCGTCATGCGATTGCCGGCGTGGCGCCCGACTCCATCGTCGATTCTGCCTTTCAGGTCTTCTACGACGCCTACACGCCCACAATCCGTCGTTACGCCAGCCGGCTCGGTGTGCGGCCGCAAGACCTGGACGATTGCGTCCAGAACGTGCTTGTCCGGGTCATCACGAAACTACCGCCGTTCCAACGGAGTGGCGCGGGCAGCTTTCGACGCTGGTTGTTTCTGTTGGTGCACAGCGAGACCAGAGACCATAGCCGCCATTGTTCGCGTCATCCCACCCGTAGTCTCTCGGAAATCGAGGGGACTGAGCGGGAGCCGGTCGATCCACGCCTCGACCCCACGGTCGCGAGCGAACAAGCATTTGAGGTGGAACTGGTTCGCGTATGCCTGTCGCAACTTCGAGGGGAAGTGTCGAAGACGAACTTTGACGTGGTGCGGCTGCGCTGGATTGTGGGTATGAGTCCTCCGCAGATCGCCGCGCGGCTCGGACTGTCGGAACAGGCGGTGAGAAGCCGCCTACATCGCATGCTTGGCATCCTTCGGGCGAAGATCAATCTGCTCAGCGGCCACGAATTCGACCGGCCGCTCGCGCACCTCGAAGTCGACCAGTCATGATCGCGGCTGACGACGGTTTGGCCCGCGCCGGTTGCGCGACGCACTTTGCGGACCCCTCACCCCGGCCCTCTCCCCAAAGGGAGAGGGAGAAAAGCGCGCGTGCTTGGATTCTCCCTCTCCTCTTTGGGGAGAGGGCCGGGGTGAGGGGTTTGGGTCGCTGGTTGCAAAGCGCGTCGCGCACACCTGACGACTGGTCGGAGGGGCTGCTCAGAACAAAACCGTCCAGGCGTACTACTCGGCCGAGTATCGGGTTGGGTTGCGACGAGCAAAAATCTCTTCATATCGGAAAGATTTCATGCAACAAGCCGCCGTTTCGAGCGGTTTAGCTATAGAGGCGACTGACAAAGTCTGGAACAGGTCAAAGACGCGGGCGGTGAATCTACCGGCCGGTTTCCGGCCATCTCGTGGAGGTTCCAGCGATGAAACTGCGCGCACTCGGTCGTCGATCTGCGGGAGCAACCATCCACCGTTTGTGGCATTTCGGCGATAGGCAAGCCAAGACCCGCTCGTCACGTCCACGCCGCGAACTGATCTTGGAGAGCCTGGAGCAACGACTGGTACTGGACGCTGGGTTGCCGCCCGAAGTGGCGACGCTGCAACTCGTGAGCGACACGGGCGAGTCGGCGACGGACGGCATCACGACGAATCCTTCGGTCACCGGTTCGGTGACGAACGACGGGCCGCTCGACGGCCTCCAGGTGGAGTTCGACCACGACGGAGACGGCGTTGCCGAAGGGACCGAGATGGTCGGTACAGACGGCAGCTTCACATACTCGCCCTTCGGACTTTCACCGGGTCCGGTGACCATCCAGGCGCGGGCCAAGGAGTGGGACGATGTTCTCAGTGAATGCATCCACGGAGCGTGGGTTCCACTGACGTTCACCTTGGAACTCCAGCGGCCGAGTGTGACTAGCTTGGGATTGGCAAACGACACCGGATCGTTCAGCGACGATGGCGTGACGAGCGACCCCACGCTGACCGGCCAAGTCTCGGATGACGGCTATCTGGACAGTTTGGAAGTGCAGTTCGACCACGACGGCGACGGCGTCGCCGACGGGTCTACGCTCACGACGCTGGACGGCAGCTTCAGCTACGCGCCGGCTGGGCTGCCATTTGGCCCGGTGACGGTGCGGGCACGGGCCGGCGAGTGGGACCCGGGACTGGGCGAAGTGGCGTATGGCGACTGGGCGTCGTTCAGCTTCACGCTGGAACCGGCCGTGCCGCCGCAGGTGCAGACGCTGCAGTTGGTGAACGACGACGGCGCGACGAACAGCGACCTGGTCACGTCCGATCCTCTGCTGTTCGGTCTGGTAACGAACGACGGCCCGGTGGGTGGACTGGAGGTGGAGTTTGACCACGATGGCGACGGCGTCGCCGAGGGGACGAGCGTGACCGGCTCCGAGGGAGCGTTCACCTACCAGCCGACGGGCATCACGCCCGGTCCAGTAACGATCTACGCCCGGGCAAGCGAATGGGACGTGGCGACGCAGGCCTTCATCGCGGGCGTTTGGACCGCGTTCAGCTTCACGTACGAGCAGCCGTCGCTGGCCGCACCGACGGTGAACGAGTTGCGGCTGTCGAACGACACCGGCGAGTCCGGCTCGGACGGCGTTACGACGAATCCTTCGCTTTCAGGTTCGGTTGTGTACGCCGGCGACGTGTTTGGGATCACGATCGAATTCGATCACAACGGCGACGGCGCGGTGGAAGGGACGACGACGACGGATTACCAGGGCCGGTTCAGCTATAGCCCGGTGGGATTGCCCGCGGGACCTGTAACGATCAGCGGTCGGGCGGGCGTATGGGACTTGATCGTGGACGAGCAGCGGTTTGGCGACTGGACCAGCGTGAGTTTCACGCTGGCGGACCAAGCTGGGGACGATCAGGGTCCGCGAGTCGAGGGCTTCGACTGAAGCGGGACACCGGCGAGTCGACGACAGACCTGATTACGACCGACCCGACCGTCGCCGGTTCCGTGGCGGACGCGGGGTCGATCAGCTTTGTGCTCGTCGAGTTCGATCACGACGCGGACGGCCGGGTGGACGGATCGACCCGAAGCGATTCGCAAGGGAGCTTTTCCTATCGTCCGGACGGCGTGCTAGCCGGCGCGGTGACGATCGGGGCGCGGGCGGTGCGCGAGCCCACCGGCAACGCGGCAGCGGTCCCCGGCACCTGGAATTCGCTGTCGTTTACCCTCTTGGCCTCGGCGATGAACGCGCCGCCGCAGGTCACGGGTCTTCGCCTTGTGGCCGATACGGGCGTTTCAGATAGCGACGGCGTCACGGCCGATCCCACGTTTACCGGCGTGGTGACGAACGACGGCGATGTCTTTCAACTGCTCGTCGAATTCGACCACGACGGCGACGGCGCTGCGAACGGCGCCGCGAACACGGATATCGAAGGCAACTTCACCTACGTCCCAGAGGGGTTGGCCGATGGTCCGACGACGGTGCAGGCCCGTGCCCGCGAGTGGGACCCGGGCCAGGGGGCATACGTTTTCGGCCCCTGGGCTTCGGTCAGCTTCACGCTGGACACATCGGCAAACCTTCCCGCTCAGGTGAGCTTGCTCGAGCTGTTTCGTGACACGCTGGAAACGGAAACGGACTTCGTGACGACCGATCCGCGAGTGACCGGGTCGGTAACGAACGACGCGGCTCGCGGGGCGTGCTTGTCGAGTTCGACCACAACGGCGACGGCGTCGCCGACGGCTCGGCCTACACCAATCCGGACGGGGATTTCTGGTACCTGCCCAACGGACTCACCACGGGCGCGATCACCATACAGGCACGGGCCCGCGAACTGCTCTACGGCCGGGCGACGTTCACGTACGGCGCGTGGATGGCCGTCGACTTTACTCTGGTGGACGATCCGAACAACGCACTACCGCAAGTGACCGAGTTTGTGTTGGTTCATGACACCGGCACGTCGGCCGACGACGCGATCACGGGCGACTCACGAGTATCGGGGGTCGTGGGCGACGACGGCAGCTTGCTGAACTTGCTGGTGCAAATCGACCACGACGGCGACGGCGTGGCCGAAGGGATCGAGTACACCGGGCTAGCGGGAGAGTTTGCGTATCGGCCCCAGAGTCTGGTCGATGGCCCGGTCACGTTGCGGGCCAGGGCCGGCGAGTGGAACCCCGAGCGGTTCCTGCACCTGTTCGGCCCATGGACGACTCTGACATTCACACTCGACGCCGCCGCGAACCTGCCGCCGGGTTTGACCGACCTGAGGTTGAAGTACGACACCGGCGAATCGTCCAGCGACCTGGTCACACACGACGCGACGATTGCCGGAACGGCCACGAACGACGGCCAATCGGCCGACTTGCTGATTGAGTTCGACACGAACGGCGACGGGCGAGCCGAGGGTGTGACGCGCACGGACGACCAGGGGAAGTTCGCGTATGCACCGCCGGGTGTGGTGGACGGTGAAACCACGGTGCAGGTTCGCGCCCGCGAATGGGTGCCGGGGCTGTTCGACCTGGCGGGTGCCTGGACCCCGCTCAGCTTCACGCTGGACCAGTCGGCCAATCTGCCGCCTGTCGTGGCGACGATTGGCCTGTTCGACGACACCGGCGAGTCGACGAGCGACGGCGTCACGACCGATCCGCGGCTCGTGGGCCTGGTCGGCGACGACGGCGAACTGGCGGGGTTGACGGTGGAGTTCGATCAGAATGGCGATGGATTCGTGGACGGCAGCACGACGACGGACTCTCAGGGGCAATTCCGATACTCGCCCGACGGGCTGGCGGTCGGCGTCGTGACCATTCAAGCGCGGGCCGTCGAAGGCGGCGATCAGTCCGCAATGGTCAGTGGTCAGGAACTCGCGGGCGCGTGGATCAGCTTCAGCTTCACCTTGGATGCAGGCAACACCGACGACGCGCCCGCGGTCGCGTCACTGGAGTTGTTCAAAGACGGTGGCGAATCGACGATCGACGGCGTGACGCCCGATCCGCGTGTGCGCGGGTCGGCGACGAACGACGACGGAGTGGATCAACTTCGCGTCGAATTCGACCACAACGGCGACGGGTTCGCCGAGGCGTACGTGACAACCGACGCGGAGGGCGACTTCGTGTACACGCCACAGGGACTCGCGGCCGGCGCGGCGACGATCAGGGCACGGGCGGGCGAGCGCCTCACCAGCGCTGCGTCATACCGCTTCGGTGCCTGGGCGTCGTTGACGTTCACCCTGGAGGCAGGACCTGCCAACCTGACTCCGGAGGTGTTCAAGGTGCGGCTGCTGAACGACAGGGGAAGCTCCGCCAGCGATAAGGCCACGTGGGACGCGAGCCTGATCGGTTCCATCGCGAACGACGACGGCCTGTTGGACCGAACGGTCGAATTCGACCACAACGGCGACGGCGAACCGGACGGAACCACACAGACCGACACCGCGGGCCGTTTTGTGTATCTGCCCGAAGGTTTGCCCTTGGGTGAGGTAACGATCAAGGCGCGGGCGACCGAAACAGACGCCGCGACCCAACAAACGCGGTCGGGCGATTGGGTCGCGCTGAAGATCACGCTGGAAGCGAAACCGGCGGATCCACCGGTGGACCCAAGCCTGTTGCCGCGTGTTGTCGATCTGGGCCTGGCGCGCGACACGGGCGAATCGGCGAGCGATGGCGTTACGACCGACCCAGCCGCCGGCGGCAGCGTCGCCAATGTCGATCTACGCGGTCGTCTCATCGTCGAGTTCGATCACAACAACGACGGCGTCGCCAATGAAACAGTGCGGCCGGATTGGTCGGGCAAGTTTGTGTACGGCGGCGAGGGTCTGGCTGCGGGCGCGGTGACGCTGAAGGCGCGGGCCGGCGAGTGGGACGACTCACGCGAGGCGTACCTGTTCGGCGAGTGGGTCACGCTGAGCTACACCCTGCAAGCGGACGCGACCAACACGGCGCCGACCGTGGCGACTCTGGGCCTCGATTACGATACGGGTGCGTCGGCCAGCGACGCGGTCACGAGCGACGCGGGCTTGCACGGTTCGGTGACCGACAACGGACACGTTGATCGGGTGTTGGTCGAGTTCGACCACAACGGCGACGGGTTCGCCGACGGATCAGTCCGGTCGAGTGCCGACGGGTCGTTTCAGTATCGGCCCACCGGGCTGGTCGAGGGGACCGCGACGGTACGCGCCCGCGCCCGCGAGTGGGACCCAGGCCAAGCGGCCTACGTCTACGGCCAGTGGACAACGCTTAACTTCACGCTCGACCTGGATGAAGACCTGGCGCCGGCGGTCACGTCGATCGCGCTCGTTCGCGACACGGGCGCGTCGGCGAGCGACGCGGTCACAAGCGACCCGGCGATTGTCGGCTCGGCGAGCAACGAAGGCAATCGGGCGGGCTTGCGGGTCGAATTCGATCAGAATGCGGACGGCGTGGCGGAGGCGTCGGTCCTGACGTCGGGCGATGGCGGCTTCTGGTACATTCCGGTCGGGCTGGTCGCCGGACCCGCGACGCTCCGAGCGCGTGTGGTAGAGACTCCGGGTCAGGGATCGGCGGCAAGCGGCCCGGAACTGGCGAGCGCCTGGACGAGCTTCAGCTTCACGCTGGCCTTTGATCCGAACGAGGCGGCCGAGGTCGCGACGCTCGGCCTGAAGTACGACACGGGCAGTTCCGCGAGCGACGGGGTCACGAGCGACCCGCGGCTTGCGGGAACTGTGACCAACGACGGCAACGCGGCGAATCTGCAGGTGGAGTTCGACCACGACGGCGACGGCGTGGCCGACGGGCACGTGTACACCGGGGAGGGCGGCTCGTTCGTTTATGCCGCCCCGAACGTGGCTGCGGGATCGGTCACGATGCGTGCTCGCGTGCGCGAGTGGGACGCCGCCCAGAACACGCACATCTTTGGGGCGTGGGCAAGTCTGAGCTTCACGCTGGATGCGGCGGCCGATCTGGCGCCGACGCTGACCGGCCTGGCGCTGTTGTTTGATACGGGCGCGTCGGCGACCGACAAGGCGACGCGCGATCCGCGGCTGATCGGCAGCGCGACCAACGACGGCGAACGGGCGGGGTTGCACGTGGAGTTCGACCACAACGGCGACGGCGCACCGGACGGCTCGGCCGTGGCGGACGCGCAGGGCCGGTTCCTGTACACACCCGAAGCACTGGCCGACGGCGCAGTCGCGATGCACGTTCGCGTCGTCGAACTCTCTCGCTCGCCTCTCTGGGGCGAGGGCCAGGGTGCGGCGTCGGCCGTTGACTTGGCCAGCGCCTGGACCACGTTCGACTTTACGCTCGACTTGAGCCAGGACGCTCCGCCGGCGGTGACGACTCTGGCCCTGAAAAACGACAACGGGGCCGCGGCGGACGACGGCGTCACCAGCGACGCCACGCTCGCGGGCCAGGCGACGAACGACGGCGGACTGTTGCACATGGTCGTCGAGTTCGACCACAACGCCGATGGCACGCCCGACGGCTCGACGATCACCGATTATCAGGGGAAGTTCAGCTATGAGCCGCAGGGACTGAGTCTGGGATCGGTCACCATCCGGGCGCGGGCCAAGGCGCGGGACTTTGGCCAGGCGGCGGAGACGACCGGCGATTGGGCGAGCGTGAGCTTTACGCTCGAGGCGGGTGGGCCGGCCGGCGGCCCGGAGGACGCGTTTGCGACAGGGGCTGTCGAGGCGTATGAACTGGCGGTGGCCGTCGCGGTGGGCACGTTCAACGACAGCGCCGGCAGGCCCGGCGGCGACGCCACGATCACGCTGGGCAACGCCAGCTATTCGCCGCTGGCCGCGTCCGAGGTGAGTGCGCCGGGCGGGGCGGCCAGTCCGGTCACGGCCACGGCCTTGGCCGTGACTGCCCAACCCAGCGTGCCGGCCGAGTCGAGTCACAGCGGCGCGACCACGGTGTCACGGAGCGGCACCAGCTCCGGCGGCGGCAGCTACTCGTCGACCGCGACCGTGACGACCACGTCGAGCACCACCACGAGCGGCGGCGACACATCGGGCACGTTCAGTGAATCAGAGTCACTGTGCTCGACGTTCAGTCACGCGGAGAGCGGACCGGGCTATACGCTCACCGCCAGCGGCAATTTCTGCTTCGAGTACACCGCCAGCGGCAGCTACTCGATCGCCAGCGACGGCTCGGTCTCGATCTCCGCCAGCTACACCATCGACTTCACGAGCGGCTACGACTACAGCTTTTCCGGCAGCGAGACCGGGGCCACGACGACCGGACCGCTCGCGGCGACCGAAACCGTGACCGTGGTCGATGACGGCACCGCCAGCTTCACGTACAACGAGAGCGGATCGTTCAGTGCCGGCGGCGGCACGTCGTCATTGGGCGGCTCGTACGTGGTTGCCGGCAGCGCCCAAGCCGACACGACCGTGACGGCCAGCGGCAACTATGCGATGACCATGCCGCTGTCGGCCGCCGCCTCATCCGGCCCATCGGGCGGCAGCATGACGGCTAGCGGCAACTACACACTGGTCGCCAACTCACTCGACGTCTTCAACAAGAGCGGCATGGGCAGCGTGGGGGTCAATGGGTCGAGCATCCTGGTCACCGCCAGCCAGACGGTGACGGGCATGAGCATGGGAACCTTGAGCTACAGCGATTCGAGCACCTACAGCGGCGGCGGGGCGGCATCCTCGTCCGCCGTGACGCTCGGCATGTCGGACATGACCAACAGCTTCAGCACCGCGAGCGTGACGGCGACCAACACGACCGCCACGATCAACGCCACGTTCAACAACGCCAGCATCTACGGGGCGAACTACACGGCCAACGACAGCGCCAGCTTTTCCTCCAGCGGGCCGTGGGGCAGCTCGAGGGGCAGCGACGCCTGGACCATCGTCGCCAGCATGAACGGCTTCTCCCAGGTCGGCGGCAGCTTGATCGGC
Organism: Planctomycetia bacterium; assembly: GCA_036758585.1. Lineage (GTDB taxonomy): Bacteria > Planctomycetota > Planctomycetia > JALXBF01 > JBGPMX01 > DAIOWH01. The sequence continues at coordinate 46,276 of DAIOWH010000007.1, read as the reverse complement.
ACTCAATCGAGCTACGCGCTCACCGGCAACTTCCTGACCTCCTCGGTCGGCAGCGTCGTCGCCACCGGCAACGGCAATGGCAGCTACACGATCGGCGGCACCTCGGCGTCGTACGTCACCAGCGCCGCGCTGACCGGAACGTACAGCGCCATGGCCGCGGGCGGATTCTCGTTTTCCAACTCGGCCGATTTCGTGGGCATGTTCTTCAGCGTCTCGAGCACCGGTTCGTCGAACTACGCCCGCGTCGAGAACGGCAGCCACAACGCGCCGGGATTCTCCAGCACCTATAAGAGCGTCGAGATTCAGAAGGATGCCAGCGGCGGCGGGGCGACCGGCAGCCTCTACGCCGGCACCGCCGGGTCGGGCGCGTCCATCCTGATCAATGGCAGCCATGCGGCCCAGGCGTCCAGCGTCTACGACGAGAGCGGCAGCCGATCGGGCGCCGGCAGCAGCACCTTCAACCGGCATCATATGAACCAGGTCGTCTCCAGCGGCGGATTCACCGCGAAACTCTACGCCGCCGGCGCCGGCGCCTCGCTCATCGGCAACTTCAACAGCTCTGACGCCACTTCCGCAAACTCCAGCTACCACGAGATCGGCACCAATGCAAACGGCGACTCGTTCCAAAGCGATCTGGTCGATACGTCGTCGAGCAACATCACCGATGCCGGCAACTTCAGCCTCGGCGGACCGGCCGCCAACGTCACCGGCGATTACTCCGAGGACAGCAACTCCACCCACTACGCCCACTACGAATCGGCCGGCGGGTCCATGAGCAGCAATTACCATGAGATCAGCCTCACCGACAAGGGCAGGTCCGACCGCTCGGTGACCGCTTCGTACTCCGTCACCGCCTCGGCCGCGTCCCAAACCGGCGACTACGACACCAGCCAGTCGGCGAGCCACGACAGCCGGCAGAGAAACGCCGGCATGTACTTCGCCCCGGGCCTGTCCGCACACTATGACGAGGTACAGACCTCGCACTCCAGCCGGACCGACACCGACAAGGGGACGTTCACCGACAGCAACTCCACGGGGCGGGCGACCGGCAGCACCTCCCACAAAGCCGGCTCCGTCCGCGACGAGAACGGCACCCGATCGGGCGACGGCAGCAGCACCTTCACCAGCCACCAGACGCAAGGCTCGTACGACAACCGGTTCGCCGAAAACAACTACGGCGGCCCCGATCCCCACGGCAAGTACAGCAACCAATCCAACGCCAGCTACTTCTCGCAGTACGACGAGAACGGCACGCGATCGAACGGCGATGGTTTTTCGATCCACGTCCAGTCGAACGGGGTCACCACCTACAACGACAGCGGCAAGATCACCGGATCGGGCGGCGACGCGGTCCACAACGGCAACTACGTGCTCAACGAAAACCGCAGCCTGACCCAGACCAATGCCGCGTCCGGCACCCTGCCCGGTGGTTCGTGGAACACGAACCACACCTTCACCAGCAACTCCAGACTCAAGGACGACGCCGGCTACACTCGCTCCAGCACCGGCATCAGCGGCAACGGCAACTTCGACAGCTACCGCTTCGCCTCCAACACGCTCACCAGCAGCCGCAACGGCACGGAAACCGTCGGCGCGGTCACCACCACGTTCAACGAATCGTATTTCGAGAAGTCGAGCGGCGGCGTCAGCGACAAGGGGACCTATGGCCTCAGTCCGACCGGCAAGACGCCCAGCGGTCACATCGACGGCAATCACATGTACATCCTATCCACCAACGGCACGACGACGATCGTGGTCAACGGCGGCGGCGTGAACACGACCGAGACCCGCGCCGGCAACCACTTGTTACAGAAGACGACCACCGACAAGCACGATTACGCGCCCGGCGGCTCGGTGACCGGCGGCCTGTACCAGTACAACGTGATGGATAACGCGACGACGACGCATACCCTGACCGGCACGATCACCGCCGACGGCTGCAGCGAGACAATCGACGACGGCTCGTCGGGCACGCAGATGTATACGTACAACGACCAGGAGCAGTACGGCAACGGGTCGGGTTCGGGTGTGGCGAAGCTCAAGAACGTCGTGGATGGGTCGGTCGCGAGCGACCGCGTGCTGACCTGTCCGGGTCTTGTGCGTCATACGATGGCGAGCGGAACGCACCACGTGGAGTTAAGCGTGTGGCGATCTTTCGTTTGGAACAATCGAACTTTACGATAGGAGTCGATCATGATCTCACGTAATCGGATCCCTCGTGCATCGCGTCGGTCGGGTTCGACGCCGCCGGCTGGCGAACTCGTCGGCGGCGTCTGGCCGCGTCGAGTCTGGGTCGCCGGCTGGCTCGCGTTCGCCGCCTTCTTCGTCTTGAAGGCTGTCCCCGGCCCACCGCTTCGCGCGGCAGCATCGCGACCGGCTGGGGTCGCGAGGCAGGAATGTGCTCAACCAGATTCCCATCCACGAGCGCCGGACGGCACATGGACCATCGGCGGCTACCGCGTGACGACGAAGAACATCGAAGACGTGACCGACCGGGATCTCGTCCTCGCCAAAGATCCTGACACCGGCGAACTCGCGGGCAAGGCGGTGTTGCAGACGTTCCGCCGCGTGAGCGACCACCTGCGAATCCTGCGCATCCGCAACGCCGACGGCACGGAACAAACGATCGAAACCACCAACGAACACCCGTTCTGGGTACCTGACCGCGGCTGGGTCAATGCCGGCGACCTCGCCACCGGCGACACCGTCACCCACACCGACGGCCTCAGCGCCGAACTCCTCGCCACCACCTTCGAACCGCACCCCGAAGGCATCGCGGTCTACAACTTCGAGGTCGCCGACCTGCACAACTACTTCGTCAGCCAATCCCCTCGCGCGCCGCCGGTGCTGGTGCATAACACTTGTGGAATTGCCCTTGGTGTACGCGAGGGACTCGAGGAGTTCGCTGAGGGCGTCGGAGCACAGAGTTGGCGCAAATGGGGAGGTGACGATTTTGTTTATAACTTCATGGACGTGATGAACGACTCATCGAGGAAGATACACTTCAACCTCACGCTCCCAGGCGGGAAACAGATTGACCACTGGGCTGCGGTGCTGGAAGGTAGTGGGGGCCTAAGCCGTTCACGAGCGACTAGCTGGGAACTCACTCAGATCTACCAGAATCCTCAGTGGTGGGACAGGATCACTTGGTGGCACAACGGGGAGAAGGTGGGGAATCCATTTCTTCGATGATCAACGGAGCCTTAGCGTATGAAAAGTTTTTGTTCCCCCAGAAGGTTTTTGATCTGGGACTACTCGGTTAGCCACGCTCAACTGTTGTTGCGTAGCGCCAAGGAAGGCGAAGCCCAGAACAGCCTCAACATTGATCTGGTTTTCTCCGGAGTCTTTTACGTGGAGCTTCGAGAATCTCTTAACGGGATCAGGTTGGTGAGCCCGACTCAGACCGAACTCGCACGACTCGAATCCCGTTCGCGCATCAGACAGGATGGGACACACACGTTCTTCGGAATTCTGTCAAACGGCGAACGTTTCTTTGTCGGCGCATCGCACCTGAAGGTCGCCGAGAACACACTTGGTCCTAAGGAGACGAGTCTTGACTTTCCTATGTATTCCTCAGAGACGGACGAAGAAAAGGGGGGACGGAAGGGGGTCAGTCCCCCTTAGGGGCCGGAAAAGGTGTCAGGAACCTTTTAGAGAAAAGCTGAGAAAGCACAGTATGCCTCTGCCCCGAGCGTCGGGGCGTCGCGTTTGACGTTTATTCACCTCGGGGAAATGTTCCGTTAGCCTCGTGAAACGCCTGCATAGCAATCCCGAGCTGCTTCAATTTGTTAAGACATTCAGCGCGCCGGCTCGTCGCTCGTGACCGCTGGACGGCGGGCAACGTCAGGCTTACCAGCAAGGCGATGATCGCTATCACCACCAGAAGCTCAATTATCGTAGCGCCGCGTGCCGCCGGTTGGGCGCTTACGGACGCGGAGTCTTGGGTTTCACCAGACGACCCGCGTGGCCTCCTACAAAAGGCCATCAGGAGCAACGACGCCACGCCTGCACCGCTTGGCAGCGCACAGTCAATTGCCGCAAGGTGCGACGGCGATGATGCGGACAGCGTACGTGGGATTGGGGGGCCGAAGCGGGACAGTCCCGCTTCACCGTACGCTTACCGTGGGGCAATTCCGCGTCGGGCAGTCTGCCCGGCGGATCGTGGAGCACGAGCCACACCTTCACCACGAACTCCCGGTTCAAGGACGACGCTGGCTACACTCGCTCCAGCACCGGCATCAGCGGCAACGGCAACCTCGACAGCTACCGCTTCGCCTCCGACACGCTCGCCGGCAGCCGCAACGGCAGCCGAGCATGTGACGCTGAGCTTCCCATTCTGATTTAGCCGTTCTGTTCGGCCCACCAATGTTTCCAGTCTTGGATCGATCGCGCCTGCACACCGGGCGCGCAGTAGCTCAGCGCCTGCATCGTCCACTGACGGGTCTGCTGGTCTCGGCTCTGGTCGTAGACCTTGATGAAATCGCCGATCATGTCGAATCGCTGGGCCGCGGAATAGCGACCGCACTGCGCCAGACAGCAGAACGCCCGCTCGCGGGCGCTTGGCCCGTACTTGGTCGGATTCGTGGCGACCTCAAAAAAGTACGGCACGAGCTGTTCCGATCCGACCTCGCCCAGCGCCCATAGGGCGTTGTCGCAGGCGCGGTCGCGCGGGTTGCGTTCCACGTACCCTTGAGCCAGCCGGATGATCGAGCCTTGCGGCACGCGCTGCATCGCGAGCAGGCCCAAGTAACTGAACCCGGTCATTCGATCCTCGACTTGCGGCGAACTCAGGTACTGCCGGCGCACGGCTTCAATTCCTTCGCCGGACATTGGAATGCCCGACTGTGAAAGCAGGACTTGACCCGCCGCCGCGCGGCGATCGAAGTCGTTGTCCTCCATTGCCTGCCACAGTTCGTCCGTCGACATGGTTCGCATCGAAGCCGCCAGGCGCTTCACCTTGGCATAGTCGATCGTGACCGGTTGATCTTGCGGCCGCGCCGACGATTCATCGGTCGCTATCGCCGTTACGTTGTCCGAAGCAAGCCGCAACTGATCGCGCGCCAGCGAAACGGCTTCCTGAATCTTGTCGGAGTGGTTGGTGCATACGTAGAGCCCAACGCCCCCGACCACAACACCAAACAGAAATCTAAGCATGGGCCACGTCCTTCGATGAAGCGCAACACCGCACGGCGCCGCGCGCCTTTTCGTGGAAGTATAGGCCAGCTACATGACGCGATGACGGACCGACAAGGCTTACGGATGCCGGCGGTAGGACTTTTGACGAATGTGGCCACGCGACCGTTGAAACGGTGTGTGAACAACGATGACGCGACTGTCGCCGTGGCGGTCCCGCCGCACGGTTCAGGCGGCCGGTGCGTAGCGGCCCGCCATGTCGATCTCGTGCAGCCGGGCGTAGAGCCGGCATCGGGCCAGCAGTTCGTCGTGCTTGCCTTGGTCCTCGATGCGGCCGGCGTTCATGACGATGATGCGGTCGGCAAGCTGCAACGAGGCGAGCCGGTGCGTGATCAGGAACGTCGTGCGTCCGCGAGTAAACTCTTCCAGCACCTTCTGAATGAGCGACTCGCTCTCGACGTCCAGCGCGCTGGTGGCTTCGTCGAGGACCAGAATCGTTGGGTCGCGTAGGATCGCGCGGGCCAGCGCGATGCGCTGCCGCTGGCCCCCCGACAGCTTGAGCGCCTTCTCGCCGACGTTGGTGTCGTAGCCCGCGGGAAGCTGTTCGATGAACCGGTGGGCGTAGGCCTTACTCGCCGCTGCTTCGACCTCGGCATCGGTCGCGGTTGGCTTGCCGTACGCGATGTTGGCGCGAATCGTGTCGTTGAACAGCACCGTCTCTTGAGTGACGATGCCGAACTGTTTGCGCAGGCTGCGCACCTGCACGGTGCGCGTGTCCACGCCGTCGATCAGGATGCGGCCCGCGTCGGGATCATAGAATCGCGGCAGCAAGCTCAAGAGCGTGGTCTTGCCGCAGCCGTTGGGGCCGACGATGGCAACCGTCTCACCGAACGCGACCTTGAGGTTCACGTCTTGCAAGATCGGCCCGGTCCCCGGGTAACTGAACGATACGTTCACCAACTCGACCGACCGGGCGTGTCGAGCGAGCCGCGGAGCGTGCGACGAGACGGTGATCTTCGGCTGGCTGTCCATCAGGCCAAAGATGCGCTCGGCCGCCGCGCAAGCGCCCTGCACGCGGGCATACACGTTCGTCAGCTTGCGAATCGGATCGCTCACGCCGGCCAGACACGCGAACACCATGAACAGCGACTCGGCGTCGAGCGGTTCGTTGCTCAGTCGGATGCCGAGTATCGTTTGCTTGCCGTTGATCACCAGGTACGAACCTGCGAGCACAGCGGCGCCGACGGCGCCCATCGCGATCATGGCGAGTAACGGGTCGGCCATGGCCTCGAGCCGTGCAATGCGCATCGACTTCTTGTAGTAGCTTTCCGTCTCGCGGTAGAACCGCACTCGCTCCGCCGGCTCCATCGTGAACGCCTTGACGATCTTGATGCCCTGCAGCGTCTCCTGCAGGATCTGATAGATCGACGACATGCTTTCCAGGCATCGCTTCGCCGCTCGCTTGATCGATCGGCCAATGATCGCCATGACCACAATCGCCACCGGCACGACGCACGCGGCCACGAGCGTCAGCCGCCAGTTCACCCAACACGCCAGAGTAATACAAGCGACCGCCTTGAGCGGTTCACGTACGACCTTGCCGATCAACACGTCGATGCCCATCGTCAGTTGTTTCATGTCGCTGGTGAACCGGGCCATCATCTCGGCGGTGCGCTGCTGGGTGAACCCGGCGAGGTCCATGTGCAGCGTCCGTCGGTAGAACTCGTTCCTCAGATCGTTCACGGTGCGTTGAGTAACGCTCGCTGCCAGCACCTCGTTGCTGAACTCAAAGAACCCCTTCAGAGCGAATCCGAACACCATCAGCCCGACGACCATGACCAACGACAGCCAGCGATCGCGCGGCACGACACGGCTCACGAACCCACTCAGGCGATCGTAGAGTGCGACCTTTGCCCGCTGCCGTTGTGCTGCGACGCTGAGCAGATCGAGCCGCTGACCGGCAACCTCGTTCGGCCCAACGGCCGCCGGTTCGCCGCGCTGCCGCCGGCCTATCTCATTCTCGATGGCCTGTAGGCTAGTTCGCTGCTCGGTTGCCTTGTCGGCGACCCACTCGTGCAGCGTCTGATCGTAGAGCAGCACGCGGAGCAGTGGAAAGGCCACCGTCAGGTTGCCGCCGAACAGAGCCGCACCCAGGATGGCGCAGAACACAGAGACGGCGAAACGGTACTTGTAGGCAAACGCCAAGCGCAATGCGCGCCCATAGTGGTTCATAGAAGGTTGCTGCTCCGGTTCCCAGTCCAGTTGAAGCCTGGCTCGAGGTCAGGCAAGGGCGGCGGGTTTTAGCAGATGTCTGAGAAAGGATCAATCTAACCTGAGCGGCCTGGGGACAGCGGTGTCGGTGGGGTACACGAGGGCGCGGTCTGCGTCACGACGCAATGCCTCGCGTGCGCAATAGTTCGCCAAGCCGGAACAGCGCGGCGTTCAGCAATCGCGAGACGCGTGATTCCGACAACTGAAGCACCTGACCGATTTCGCGAAGCCGCAGGTCTTCCATGTAGTACAGCGTGATCGCAATCCGTTCGCGATCCGGCAGCGCGGCGATCGCGTCGGCGACCAGTCGGTGATGCTCGGCTCGCTCGAGCGCGGCGGGAGGCTGATCCTGCGGATCATCGAGCCGCACCTTGACTGTCTTGCCGGTTTCGTCCCACGAGACGGTGCGAGTCATGCGCATCGCGGACAGGCAGTCGAGCACCTCGTCTACGCTCAACCCAGTCGCGTCGCTGAGCGCTTCGGGTGTCACAGGCAGCGGTAGCGTCTCGTAAGCGTCTCGCACGCGAGCGACCCGCTGCAGCACTTCCTGCGGCAAGGGGCAGTTTCGTCGCAGTTCGTCGAGCACAGCGCCGCGGATGCGCGCGTACGCAAAGGTCTTGAACTCGACGCCGCGCGTCGGATCAAAACGGCTCGCCGCCTCGACCAGACCGAGCGTCCCGGCCGACTCCAGGTTCTCGACGTCCAATCCCGGCGGCAAGTCGGTGAGCAGACGGCCAATAACGTGACGCACCAGCCACAAATGGCTGAGGATCAGTTGATCTCGCCGGATCGTCGGCGCGACGCGATCGTAGGATTCTGTCGGTGGCACGATACCCCATTCAGCGGCCACAGACGGCGCAATCACTCGCGCAGACTCCACAACCGGATCGAGCCCGCTCGAACAGCGGTGAGGTCACATTGTGACCTGCGACGACGAGCATACCCCGTGGGCTCGGCCGATCGTGGAAACTAGAATTGTCGCGCCTATCAGGCGCTCACACTACAGCCTGCACGACCTGTGTGGTTAGATATCGGTATCGTTGGCAAGCCACTGTGTAGGGGATTCCCGTAGAGCATTGTCTGTCGCGGCGTTCGTGAGTACTCGTTCGCTGAGTTGGCCGTCGCGAAGCCACACGGAGCGATCGCCGAGCTTGGCGACATCGGGATTGTGTGTGATCAGGATGATCGTGATGCCGCGCGCGTGGACCGTGCGAAACAGGTCCATGATGGAGTGGCCGACTTGGGTGTCGAGGTTGCCGGTCGGCTCGTCGGCCAGAATGACGTCGGGTTGCTTGACGATCGCGCGGGCGATTGCGACGCGCTGTTGTTCGCCGCCGGATAGCTGCCCCGGTCGGTGGTGCATGCGTCCGTCGAGGCCAACTGCGGCGAGTGCATCGCGCCCGCGGGCCATGACGTCCTTCTCGCCCGCGTACAACAACGGCAGCGTCACGTTCTCGAGCGCGGTCTCGCGCAGCAGCAGGTTGAACGATTGGAACACGAATCCGATGCGCCGGTTTCGCGTGAGCGCAAGCTGCCGCTCGCTGAACCTGCTCGTGTCCTGACCGTCGAAGCGGTATGCGCCCGAACTGGGATGATCGAGGCAGCCGAGAATGTGCAACAGCGTCGATTTGCCCGAACCCGACGGCCCCATGATCGTGACAAACTCGCCGCGGGCAACCTTTAGGTTGATCCCGCGCAGCGCGTGAACTTCGAGGGGACCGTCGCGATAGACCTTGTGCACGTCGTCGAGTTCGATCATCGGGCGCTATGCTCTCCGAATTACGTCCACGGGGTCAAGCGACGCGGCGCGCAGCGCGGGCAAGATCGTGGCTACGGCGCCAAGCACCAGTCCCAGGCCAAGACACAGCACCAAGTCGCTGGTCAGGAAGGCGGGCGGCCACGAAATGTATCGCGATTCCAAGACCGACCCGCCCCACCGCGCCAGGCCCACGGCCAGCACGCCCGCGGCCGCGCTCAGCAGCACGTTTTCCGCGAGCAGTTGCCCAACCACCTGACCTCGCCGCGCTCCCTCGGTGCGGCGGATCGCGATCTCGCGATAACGTTCGCGGATCGCCACCAGCGACACGGTCGTGATCATCACGCACGTGACGAGGAGTACGATGATCCAGACCACATTGGCCACCTGCGTGCCGATGTCGGCCGCTTCGAGCACGTTCGTTATCCACGCCTTGCGCGACCACACCCAAACCCGGCCGGCGCGATCGCCCAGTCGGTCGATCAGCGGCCGCTCGAACCCGATCGGATCACGTCCGGCGGGCGTCTTGATGACCGCGCCGTGGATCGTCTGGTCTGGGTCAGTGAAACTGCCCGGCATGTAGATGCTCTTGAATTCCATCATCCTCAGAATGCGCGAGCGGGCCGAGCCGGTGACGTCGAGTTCCTCGAACTTCTTGCGGATTTCAAACGGGTCCTTCATCACGCCAACGACCTCGATCGTCTGAGGCAACCCGAACCGCCGCACCCGCACGCTGCGGCCGACCGCGCGACCATCGCCGAACAATCGCTTGGCGACCCACTCGTCGAGCACCCCGACGCCGTGTTCGTCGGCCGCGAAGAAACGGCCTTCGACCAGTTCCAGCGGCACGATTGTTCCCCACACCGCCGTAGTCGCGATGATCGTGGCTTGCACCGGTTTGTCGACGCCGTCGGCGTCGCAGGCGGCGAGCGTCGCGTGAAACGGGGCCACCACGCCGCCGGTCGTTTCACGCATCCAGTCGCAATCGGCGAGCCGAAGCGGGCTTGCCAGTGCATCCTTGATCGTCGGACTAATGTGAACGTTGATCACGTCGCGCCCCACGTGGTCGAGGTCGCGTCGCATCTGTTCTTCGATGCCGGCGAGCACTGCCATGATCGTCATCGTGGCCGCCAGCGCGACCGTCACGGCGAACAACAGAAGTGCGCTCTGAAGCGGTCGCCGCACCAGACCGCGCCAGGCGAAGATAACGACCGAAGAAGACGGCATGTTGTGTGAGCGGACTTATGGCCGTGCCGGGCGCACGTCCCGAACCGCGAGCGTCAGCGACCGGCCAGCCGTCGTGAACGCCCCAGCCATCGCATAGCCACCGAAGAGCGCGGCCGACCAGCACAGGTCGCCCGACAAGGTGTGTTGGAAAAACGCCAGTCCGGCGACGTAACACTGCACGAGGCCGGCGATCGTAGGCGGATAGATTGAGCCAAACAGCCAGACGGCCAAGTTCGTGGCCAGGAAGAACACCATCGACCCGCTCGCCGAGCAAAGTCCGACCCGTACGACGTTCCACCGGCCGCGCAGAAACCGACGCAAACAGATCGGGAACAGCAGCGCCACATACACCACGGCCATCAGCCGCGGGTCGTAGAACCCGATGACGGCGTCGCTGGCGAGCATGGCGGCAATCGACACACAGGCTGCCACACGAACACGCCGAAAGTAGAACCCACTAAACAATGCCACGGCGGCCATCGGCGTGAAGTTCGGCGCGTGCGGCACGAGCCGGCCGATCACGCACACGAGCATCAAGACCGCCGCACCGATCCACTCTCTTTCCATTTTGTTTCGCATTGGCTCAGTTCCTTCGTCTCAGCTTTTTTCATCCGGCCGATACTTGCCGAACCGCCAGAGCACACGGTCCGACTCCTTCAGTTCCGCGACGCCGCAGCTTCGATCGCCCAGCTTGTCGTTCACTCGATAGGTCCAGTTTCGCCTGCCGCCGCCTTCGTTTTTCAGGTCGTCGATCTCGGTGACGAACGCAGTGGCCTCGGCCCCTGTGTACTTGAATTTGACGCCGCGCGGATGGCGCGAGGCGAGTTCCAGAGCATCGAGAGCGGTCATGCCCGACTTCCACGGTAGCGCGACGAAGTGCTTTTCAACGCCGTCGCCGTAATCCACGATCACCCGTACAGTCTTCGCCTGGGGTTCCTGGGCCGCGCTCGCCGTCGGCGGCGCGAACTCCGCCGCAGGATTGGCGGTTGCCAACGCTGCCAGGCACATCACCCACAACGCGCGTTTCATCGGACTCTCCTGCTCGCTCGTTCACGTACCCGGAACACAGCGGACGGCAAGAGTATGCAGCGGAGCGGGAAAGTCCGCCAGTCGATTTCCTCGCCGTCACTCGTAGCGCAGCATCTCGACGGGATCGATGCGCATCGCACGCCACGCAGGCAGCAGACCGCCGATCAGGCCCACCGACGTGACCACGACGACCAGCACCGCGACCTCGGCGCCGGGGAATGTCCAGGTGACTGAGCCAAGCGGCTCCAGGGTGCAGCGAATGAACGCGAGCAACAGGCCCAGCGGGATTCCGGCCAGCGCACCGACGGCGCAGAGAGTCCCCGTTTCGACCACGAACTGAACGGCAATGTGCCACTGCCGCGCTCCTTCGACGCGGCGGATCGCGATCTCACGCTGCCGCTCGACAACTGTCAAGACCATGATCGCGCACACTACCGACGTCCCAACCAGAATACTCAACACAAATACGGCACGGTTGAGTTCGATCGCCGTCTTGATCGTCTCACCGTAGATGACCGGCAAGATCGCGTTGGCATAGAGCACCGGTTCATAGCCCTGCGACGACAGTTCATTCTGCAACAGCTCGCGGAGCGGCAGCACGTCCTGGGGTGCCGCACGCATCTCGATCCAGCGCGGCTGCACATCCGGCCGCAACGTGTGCGGGAAGATGATGCCGCGGCCGCCGGCCAGCGCACGAAGTTCAGGATCCTCGAACGCGCCGACGTACTGCTTCAGTTGGTCCACCAACTTCGCCAGCGGGTGGTCCTTCTGATAGCCAAACTCGTCGAACTTGTCTGATTCGATCGCCGGCGGCGCCGCGACTCCCACGACCTCAAGCCGGCCCACACCTTCGATCTCCAGATGTCGCCCGACCGCCGCGTCGTCGCCGAACAGCGTCGTCGCCGCCTGATGTTCCAGGACGCACGCTGGCGCAGCGCGCGACGATTCATCGGCCGTGAAGAACCGTCCGGCGGCCAACTCCATGCCCCGCGCAGCGAACGCATCCGAGTCCGCGGCGATCAGCACGCACTGACGGAGCTCGCCCGGTGCCACAGCCTGAGCGGCGGCGTGGCGGACCTGGCGGCCGGCGAGCGCGCGGACGCGTGTTGCGATTTCCCAGTCAAACACGGTCGCCGCGCCGGCGTCCTGAGTGAGCATCAGCCGGTCGGTGCCCAAGCGACCGGCCTGCGTCTCCACGAGTCCTTGCGTGCCGTGGATGACGGCGGGCGGGAAGACTCCCAGCGCCGTTCCCCAAACCACTCCTTGCAGAATCAATAATGTGCGCAGCGGCTGACGCAACAGGTTCCGCAGCGCGACCAGCACAATGCGAAGGATCATGGTTGATCCTTAACCGGTTTGTTGACGTCGACGAACAGCCAGCAGACGGCGCCGACCAGGTAGATTCCCACGTAGACGTAGAACGCGGGGTCCCACTGTTCGCGGCCGGTGTAACCGCGGCCGCCCATCCAGTCGCCGAACCAGCCGAAGAAGTAGGGCGACAGTCCGCCGCCGATGCCGCCCATCGAGTTCATGAGTCCAAACAGGGCCGCTTGATGCTTGCCGCTGATCTCGGCGGCGACGGCCCACCACGACGTGATCTGAATCTGGCCGCACATGATCGCGAGGCCCGAGAAAACGCTGGCGGCGATCGGGGAATCGCAATGTACGATCATGAAGACACAGAACGCCGCGCCGGCAAATCCGCCCCCGCCAACGAGACGCCGCACGACGCCCTGATCCGAGATGCGATGAATCAGCCGGTTGCTGATAAGCGCGCCTACGACGCATCCGACCGCGCCGCCAATGTTGATCAGGCTCGACAGCCAGCCGGAGCTGACAAGCTCCACACCGCGCGCGGCCTTCAAGTATTTTGGAAACCAGTAAACGCACATGTAGAACGTCGCCGCGCCGCAATTCATCGCGATCCCAAGCAGCCAGACGTTCGCGTTCGTCACGATGGACCGCCAGGGGAGCGGTGGATGCGCCGCGTGATTCGCCGCGGGGGCGCTGGTCGTCAGCATTCTCAGCTCGGAGGCGTTCACGCCGGAGTGCTCGGCGGGGTCGTCTCGGAACCAAAAATAGAATGCCACAGCCCACACCACGCCGACTGCGCCGAAAAACGCGAAGGACCAGCGCCAGCCGAACCACACGCTGATATACCCGGCTATGATCGGCGACACCGCGCCGCCAAGTTGGGCGAATGCCGTCACCATGCTCTGCGCCCGCACACGCGCCGGGCCAACGGGAAACCAGCGAGTCACCACCCGCGCGGCGTTCGGAAACGCGCCCGCCTCGCCAGCGCCGAACAGGAACCGCACTGCCAACAGCGGCCACAGACTCGACATGGCGCCGGTGAGTGCCGTGAACAGCGACCAACACAGCACGATCCGCGTCAGTACGCCGCGCGAACCAAACCGGTCGCCCCAGTTGCCCACCGGCATCTCGAACACCGCGTACGAAATCATGAACGCCAGGTCGATCATGCCGAGCTGCGTGTTGGTGAAGCCCAGCTCTTCCTGCATCGGCACCTTGGCCACGCCCATGCAGAGCCGATCGAGATACAGCACGAAACAGAGTGAGCACAGAAACGCCAAGACGCCGTAGCGCACCATGCTCGGTCGCTCGTTGACCTCGTTCGACGTTACGATCGGTCCGGCGGTGGGGCGGTTCACGGATATCCCGATTGTTTGGGTTTCACGCTTGCGGATCGTTCGCAGGGGCCTCATGCTACGGCAAAACTCGACACAATCAAGGACGCAATCCATGAACAGCCTGAAGTCTATGCTTCGCGACGGTCGCACGCTGGTCGGCATGACCACGCAGAATGTTCACGCACCGTGGCTGGCGAAGCTGTGGAAGTACAGCGGCGCCGATTTCGTCTACATCGAGTACGAGCACGGCTTCATGAACGAGGCCGATTTGGCGAACTTCGTGCTGAGCTGCCGCGCGGAGGGACTGCCGGTCGTGGCCAAGGCGCCGGAGTGCTCGCGCACGCACGTCGCAAAGCTGCTCGAGTGCGGCGTGATCGGCATCCAGCTTCCGTGGACCGAGTCGCGCGAACAGGTCGATCGGCTGGTGAGCTACGTGAAGTTCCCGCCGATCGGCATCCGCGCGGCGGCGCCGGGCATGGGCAACTGCGACTACAAGCTGGACACGAGCGGTCGCGAGTTGATCGAGACCGGCAACCGCGAGACCGTCGTACTGGCTCACGTCGAGACGCGGACCGGCATCGAGAACCTCGACGCGATCCTGGCGAGCCCGCACGTCGACGTCCTGTTCCTCGGCATGTACGACCTGTCGATCAGTTACGGACGTCCCGGCGAGTTCGCGCATCCGGACGTGGCCGCCGCAGTCGAGCTCGCGCTGGCGGCGGCGAAACGGCATGGCAAGACGGCTGGCATGTATGTGCCCAATGCCGACGTCGCGGCGCGGTGGGTGAAGAAGGGCATGTCGTTTTTTGAGACGGCGAGCGAGGTGGACTTGATCGACTCGGGGGCGCGGAATCTGGTCCGACAGTTTCGTGACCTGGCGTAGTGCCGGCTCCGACGCTGGCAGCGTCGGCCACGAGATCTACCTCTGCCGTACCTGGTAGTCGGAGCGGGCGGAGACGAGCAGGCGGCGCAGCTTCGAGTCGGACATGTTCACCAGCGATTCCGGCGAGTGGCTGCACAGGCTGCAGGTGTGGAACAACGCCAGCTCGTTGATCATGGCGACGCGATCCATGCGAAACACTTCCTGAAACATGATTTGGCTGGGCTGGTTCATGGTACCGGTCGCTCGACTCCGCAGGTGATTGAACACGTGGCATGCGGTGGCCATTTCGTCACTCCGTCAGGTGGTTCCGTTTCAGTGCAACAGGTCGAAGAGTGCAGCGGAACAAGAGCAACCGCGGTGCCGTGCGCCGGCGCCGAACGCCGTCGTGGCGGAATCAGCACAGGGCTTGGCCGCGGGCGTTCGACGCCTTGCGGGATCGGCCGAGACTGCCGGCTTTGCGGCCCGCAGATCCACTTTCTACCGGCCCAGAACGGCCGATCGCGACGGCAGCACGCGGCCTGTGCTGCGGACGAGTTTGAGAAGATTCGTCGAGACGTTGCGTTTCGGCAACGCAACATGAGGCGAGAAGCAACATCTCGAGCGCGGCGTCAGATGGGGTCGACGGCGAGCCGATGGTCTCGGAGAAATGCCTCGCATTCGAGGCGAGTGAATACGCCGGGAGTCGTACCCACGCTGCGTACGCAACTGGCCCCGAGGGCGCTGGCCAGCTCGAGGCAGCCGCGCGCATCGGCGCCGCGCAGCAGACCACAGATGTAGCCGGCGTCGAACGCATCGCCGCCGCCGGACGAGTCCACGCATTCCACAGGGAAGACCCCGGCACGCAACTGAACGCTGGGTCCGACCAACACGGCGCCCTTGCCTCCCATCGTAATCACGGCGGCGCCCACACCGGCGTCGCGAAAGAACCGAGCCTGGTCCAGCGGCGCCGCGCGGCCGGTGATGAGCCGTGCCTCATCCTCGTTGGGAAGGAACACATCGGTGTGAGGCAGCACCGGCGCAAGTCGCTGCATGAGTTGCGACTGGCCGCTGCCCAGCCGGCCGGGCACGGCCACGTCCAGCACCGTCTGGACGCCGAGCCGCCGCGCGTGTTCAAAGACCGACGCCAGCGACTGCGGCTCGAGCGCGGGCATCAGCAGATAACCACCGACGTAGAGCACCTTGGCCCGCTCGATCAGGTCGGGCCGAATGTCGTCGGCCTGGAAGCGTGCGTTCGCGCCGAAACAGTGGATGAATCGCCGGTCCTGACCGCGCACGTTGACGATCAGCGTCTGGCTCGTGTCGGCGTCGTCTGCGAGTCGCACGCCGGTGGCGTCGACGCCGCGGGCCTTGAGCGTATCGAGCACAAAACGCCCGAGCGCGTCCGTTCCGACGCAACCGCAGATCGTGACCGGCACCTCCATCTTGGCCAGATCGACTGCGGCGTTCGACGCACAGCCGCCGATCTCGAGCGTCATGCCGTCGGTCATCACCAGTTCGCCCGCATCGGGCACGTGATCAATCGGCACGCAGAGGTGGTCGGCGACGACGATGCCGGCACAGAGCACGGCAGGCGGCGAACTCAGAGTGGATCGCGGTGAGTCCGAGGCAGCCGTGCGGTCCTTCTGGCCCTCGACTCTCGACTCTCGACCCTCAACCTTACTCATACCGGATCTCCAGCACCTGCAGGCGCAGTGTGCCCTTGGGCACCTTGATCTCGGCGATCTCGCCGACCTTCTTGCCCAGCAGGCCCTGACCGATGGGACTGGTAACGAGCCACTTGTTTTGGCGGTAGTCCTCTTGGCCCTGGCCGACGAGTTGGAACTCCTCTTCGTCGTCGAGGTCGAGGTCCTTGACCTTGATCGTGGCGCCGAAGCTCACCTGGTCGGTGCGAACCTTAGTCGGGTCGATGATGTAGCTGCGTGCGAGCAGACTTTCTCGGTCGTTGATGCGGGCCTGAAGTTGACCCTGGGCCTCGCGTGCCGCGTGGTACTCGGCGTTTTCCGAGAGATCGCCGAACGCGCGCGTGCGGCCGATCTCGGCCGTGATGTGCGGCATGTCTTCGTTCTTCCACTTGTCCAACTCGGCCTTGAGCTTCTCGTACCCTTCGCGGGTGGTCGGCACGCGGTCCATTCGACGGTTCTCCTCCACGATCGGTTTTAGGATTCGGACTTTGGCACTCCGGCGGGAAAGCATAAATGACGAACCACGATGCGCGAATGTCGAAACCAGCCCACCCTAGCGAACTCCGAACCGCTCCGGCGTCATTCGACGTTCGTCATTCGGGCTTCCTTCGACATCTGTGCATCGTCATTCGTCATTGCCTCGGCGGCGTCTTCCGGCTCCGCCGTGCCGGCCAGGATTGACTCGATCTCGGGCGGCGTCAGCACTTCACGCTTCACGAGCGCCTCGGCCAACTGGTCGAGGTCGCCGCGGTTGTCGCTGAGCAGCGTGCGTGCGCGCTGGTCGGCTTCGTGCAGGATTCGACTCACTTCTTCGTCGATGATGCGGGCGGTGTGTTCGCTGAAGTCGCGGGCCTCCTGAATCTCTTTGCCCAGGAACATGTGTTCTTCGCCGACGCGGTAGGCCACCGGTCCGACGCGTTCGCTCATGCCCCAATGGGTGACCATGTAGCGGGCCAGTCGAGTCCCTTCGCGCAGGTCGCTCTCGGCCCCGGACGAGACTTCGTCGAAGACCAGCTTCTCGGCCGCGCGACCGCCCATAAGCACCGCGAGACGATCGAGCACGTACGCTTGACTGTAGCTGTGTCGGTCCTCTTCGGGAACTTGCTGGGTGACTCCGAGCGCCCGGCCGCGCGGGATGATCGTCACCTTGTGCAGCGGGTCGGCGTGCGGAAGGATCCAGGCCAAGAGCGCGTGCCCGGACTCGTGATAGGCGGTCATTCGCTTCTCGTTGTCGGTGAGCACTTCCTCGCGCTTCGGACCCATGAACACGCGGTCGCGAGCCTGCTCGAAGTGCGTCATGCTCACTTGTTCCTTCTGGTCGCGAGCGGCCAAGAGGGCGGCTTCGTTCACGAGGTTGCGCAGGTCGGCGCCGGTCAGGCCGACCGTGCCGCGTGCGAGGTAATCGAGGTTCACGTCCGGGTCCATCGGCACTTTCTTCGCATGAACCTTCAAGATTCCGAGCCGTCCGGCGCGGCTCGGTCGATCGACCGTGATGTGCCGATCGAAGCGGCCCGGCCGCAACAGCGCCGAATCGAGCACATCCGGCCGGTTCGTGGCGGCCAGCACGATCACCGATTCGCTCGGCTGGAATCCGTCCATCTCGCTCAGTATCTGGTTGAGCGTCTGCTCGCGTTCGTCGTGTCCGCCGCCGAGTCCGGTTCCGCGGGCGCGGCCGACTGCGTCGATCTCATCGATAAAGAGAATGCACGGCGAGTTCTCCTTCGCCGTCTTGAACATGTCGCGCACACGACTGGCCCCGACGCCGACGAACATCTGAATGAACTCGGAGCCGGAGATCGAATAGAACGGCACACCTGCCTCGCCGGCCACCGCCCGCGCCAACAACGTTTTGCCCGTTCCGGGCGGGCCCATCAGCAGCACGCCCTTGGGAATCTGAGCGCCGAGCCGCACGAACTTCGTGGGATCCTTCAGGAACTCCACAATCTCCTGCAGTTCCTGTTTCGCACTTTCCAGATCGGCGACGTCCTGAAACGTGACGCGGGTCTTCAGCTTTTCGTAGCGCTTGGCCGGACTCTTGATGAACGAACCCAGGATTCCGCCCTCGACATCGCGGGCGCGGCGGATCATGAAGACCATGAACGCCAACAACAACAGCAGCGGCAGCCACAGGCCGATGATGTTCCAGATCGACTCGGTGACGGGCTGCGCGGTCACTTTCTTCAGCGGCTTGATCGCCTCGATGAGCTTCGGGTCTTCGATGGGCAAGATCGTCACCTGAAACTCGCTGGACGTCTTCGGATCTTTGCCGACAGCCTCCTGCAGATCGGCAGGTTCCTTCAGTTTGCCGCGAACGCGCTGGCCCTCGAACTCGACTTCCGCGACCTGCTCTTTCGCCACGAGGTCGAGGAATTTCGAGTAGCTGATCTCGGGTGGCTTGCGAGATGTTGTTGCGTGCACGATGAACAACGACCCTGCGAACAACAGCAACGCCCATAGCCAGAAGCCGGGAAGGCGCGAGCCGGGCCCCCCGTCGGGTCGGTCCGCCGGCCTGAGCATCACAGGTTTCTTGGTTCCTTGTTCCATAGGGCTGCGACTAATTCTACACTGCGACCCACCAATTCTGAACGGCGGTCGACGAGCGATAGGCTGGTGCGGGTTCAGGGTGCGGGCGGTGTGCGTTTTGTCAGCAGGTAGAGCTGCACGTGTTGCTCGGATATTTCGGGAGGAAGGTCTTCAAGCACCGAGTCCATTTCTTCGGATGCAGCGACCGCCCGAGCAAGCAATTCGATCATGTCTGCGGGTAGGAATGCGTCGAGCGAAACTGACCGCCCGTCACGCCCAGCGGCGATCGCATGGTCCAAGACGGTTTGCTCGTCCAAGCCGCGAATCAGCGCGCATTCGGCCTGGGTGAACCCACGTTCCAACAGGCGCCAAGTCCAGTAGTGCGCGGGGGGCGACTGCGTGCTCGCGCGGCCATCGGATGAAGCTGATCGAGGCGTTGGGCTTGGAACTGCCGTACGCGGTTCGGTCGAGGGGCCGGGTCGGCCAGCGTCGCGCGTCGACGGCGGACTGGTGATTCGCGACGACGAGCCGCCCAGAATCTCGAGCAACCGCTCGCCGTACTTTGCGACCTTCGCCGGGCCAATGCCCTTGATCGCCAGCAGACCGTCGAGGGTCTTAGGACACGACCGGGCTAGTTCTTCCAGCGCGCCGTTGGCCAGAACCATGTAATGCGGTAGTTGTGATTCGGCGGCCCACAAGTTGCGGGCGGTCTTCAGCCGACCGAGCAGGTCACGGTCCACCGGCTTGGGCGGATCAAACGAGGCCGGCTCCCTGCTCTCGCCACGCGCCCTTGGCGCCGGCGGAGCGTTCTCGTTGGTTCCATCGCCTCGCAGTTTCGCCCACAGCTCCCCAGGCACCCGCCAGGCGCAACTCGCCTCGCACTCGCCGAGCATCACCTCACGACCCGTCGGGGTCAGGTTGATCACCGGCTTGAACCGCTCCAGTTCCTGCTGGCTCACCCAACCGGCGACGATCATGTTCTCGGTGAGTTGGACGACCTCGTCTTCGCTGAACTCGGCCAGGATGCCGTGCGTGCTGAGCTTGTCGAGGCCCCACCGCTTGACCGCCTTGGTCTTTTTGCCCACGAGCATCGCCGCGATGATTCGCTTGCCAAAGCCGACCCGACTCCGCGCGGCCGCGCGGGCGATCCCACTGAGGACCTTGCGAACAATCTCGGTAATCCGGTCGGAGGTCTCGACCCGGGTTGGGGCCGACAGCGTGGCGGCTCCGCAATTGTCACAGTGCCCACAGTGCGTGGGCGATCGATCGCCGAAGTACGAGAGGATCGTGTTGCGGCGGCACCGGCGCGTGGTCGCATAGGCGATCACATGCTCCAACTTCTCGTACTCGCGGGCGCGAAGCGTGTCGATCTTCTCGAAGTCGATGCCGAGTTTGGCTGCGGTGCGCGTGCGGTCGAGCATGCACACGGCGTTGCCGCGAAACGGCCGAACATACTTCACCGGCAATCGAGAGCACAGCTCGTGAATGGCCCGCGTCAGGTGGGGCGGTTCCATGTCCAGCCGCTGGGCCAAGGCGTGCGGGTTGAAATAGGTCTCCTCGCCGTGCGTCGCCGCTACGAGCCGCTCTAACGCCGACAACACGCGGCGCTGCACCGTCGCCTGCGGGGGCAACAGACCGACCAGTGAGACTTGGCTGTCGATGCGCACAATCGCCATATTCTCTCGCGGTCGCAAGCGTTCCAGCGCCCCGGCCCCCTCGAGCAGCTTGAGGCTCGCGCCGACGCCCATCTCGCTGATCTCCAGGCGCAGCCGGTCCTTGATCTCGGCCTGAGTCAACTCGATCGGTTCGTCGCTCTGTCGCGCCAGGAACTGATAGATCGCCGCCACTACGTCGCGAGCCGGGTACTCACTCTCGATGAAGAACTCCTGGATGTAACGATCGCCAGGCGCGTACAACAGCATACAGAGCGACTCAAGTCCGTCGCGGCCGGCCCGGCCCGCCTCCTGGTAATAAGCCTCGACCGTGCCAGGCATGTTGTAGTGAATGACGAAGCGGATGTCTGGTTTGTCCACCCCCATGCCAAAGGCATTGGTGGCGACGACGATAAGGTCGCGGCCCGCCATGAAGGCGTCCTGCGCCCGCCGCCGCTCGTCGCCTTGCAGACCTGCGTGGTAGACCAGGCAGCGACGCTTCAGTTCGCCGCGCAGAAAGTCGGAAACCTCCTCGCAACGCTTGCGGCTGGAACAATAGATGATGCCCGCGCCCGGATGGGCGGCCAACACCTCAGCAATCGCCGCCTGTTTCGCCGAATCGGTCGACGTGAACCGCACCTCGTAGCGCAGGTTGGGCCGATCGAAACCCGTGACAAAGACTCGCGGATCGGCCAGTTCAAGTTGCTCGCAGATGTCGCGCCGGACGTTGTCGGTCGCCGTGGCGGTCAAGGCGATAGTCGGCGGATTGCCCAGGCGCTTCCGCGCCCGTCCCAGTCGAATGTAGTCAGGGCGGAAATCGTGGCCCCACTCGCTGATGCAGTGCGCTTCGTCGATGGCCAAGAGAGCGACCCGCGTGCGAGCGATCGACTCGTTGAAACGGCCGCTGCGAAACCGTTCGGGGGCGATGTACACCAGGTCGTACTCGCCGCGCTCGGTCGCCGCGATCCGCTCGTTCTGCGTCGCCGTATCGAGCGTGCTGTTGATCAATGTCGCGCGGATGCCATGTTCGACTAGGCCGTCCACCTGATCCTTCATCAACGCGATGAGCGGCGATACTACCAGCGTCACGCCATCGAGCAACAACGACGGTAGTTGGTAGCACAGACTCTTGCCGCCCCCGGTGGGCATCACACACAGGCAGTCGCGTCGGGCAAGCACGGTTTCGATCACGTCACGCTGGCCGGGCCGAAACGCGTCGAGGCCGAACCGATCGCGCAAACAGCTCTCAAGATTGGTGTCCTGGGTGGTCACGGCGTCATCAGTTTAGCCAGTCACCGCGCGAGGTCCAGCGGCCCGGTGTAAACAGAACCTTGCGATACGTCAAAAATGTGCAAAAGTCGGCTTGAACAAATAGAAAAATGGGTAATATCGCTAACTAAGTGAAATATGGTAGGCCGTCGGGGTGGACGGTCTGAAGACCACCGCGTAGATCAATGAAAACCTGGGGGGCCGCTGGAGACGGCGGTAATGGACACCCCTGCGCCAGAACAACAGCCCGCTGAACAGAAACACTCCAAGTCCGCCGCGGCCTGGCATGGCCATCGTGCGTCCCGGGCCACAGCCCCAAGCCGGCTGCTTCGCGGCCGGACGCGGACCTTCGTGACGTACACTCCGGAGATGTTTCCCATCCTCGATGAGCTAGAACTCGTGGCATCGCACGACGTTACGGTTCTGATCGTCGGTGAAACTGGGTCTGGCAAGACATACATCTCAACTGATCCATGAGCTTTCGCCACGACACAGCGAGCGTTTCCTGCCGCTGGCCTGCGGTACACTGCCGCCCGATCTGATTGAGAGCGAGTTGTTCGGGCACGTACGTGGCGCGTTCACAAGTGCCCACGTCGATAAGGTCGGCAAGTTTGCCGCAGCTGGCCGCGGAACCTTGCTACTCGACGAGATTGACCTGTTGGGTTTGGAGCAGCAGGCGAAACTACTGCGTGTCATCGAGACGGGTGAGTACGAACCCGTAGGGAGCAACACCACGCAGAGTTCCCAGGCCCGGCTGATCGTGGCCAGCAACCAGGATCTCGATCCGCTTGTTCAACAGCACCGGTTCCGTCAGGACTTGTACTATCGGCTGAACGTGCTGAAGTTCCACCTGTTGCCGCTCCGTGAGCGAAAGATGGATCTTCTTCCGTTGACCGAACACTTCGTCTCGACGTTTGCCAAGGTGCATGGTATTGCCGTTGAAGACATCGACCCAGAGTTTCATCGGGCCATCGAGTCGTATTCATGGCCCGGCAACATTCGCGAGTTAGAGAACGCGATTCGCCGGTCGATCATCTTGTGCCGCACAGGTCGACTGACGCCGGACGGCCTGCCCACGCGCGTGGTTCAAAACTACCGCAGTAGCTCTACCGCGGGTTCGACTCCGCCGGGCGACGGAATCCAAGGATTGAATCACTACGTCGCGCTCACTGAGCGCGAAGTGATCGAAGATGCACTGCGTCGGAACAAGTTCAAGCGTGCAGCGGCAGCTCGATCGCTCGGAATCAGCCGAGTTACTTTGTACAACAAGATGCGCAAGTACGGGCTATCCAACCAGCGAGCCGCTTCCGAGACCGAGTCGTCCAACGCCAGTTCGCCGAACACACCTGTCGCGCCGTTTGCAACGCCACTTCCGTAGGCGTGGGCTGCGCCACGAGCAAAAGTCTGTCCGGTTCGTCACACGGGCTCATCGGCCTTCCCCTTTCCGGCACGCGACAAGGTAGGTGTCGCGCCGGTGGTATCGGTTCTGCGGGCCTCGCTCGATTCCTGCGTAATGCGAGGTTCGCGGGGTAAGCTAGGCTTGATGCAGGCACGACGTCGGTCTTGCGCACTCGAACCAGATCGCATGCCAAAAAACTCCACGCTAGAACCAGCATCGGCGGACCTAGCGGTCGAACGGTCGGCGTTGGCGCGCGCGGTTTTGTCCCTGGACCTGGGACTGCCATTCTTTTTCTTTGACCCCAACTCCGGCGATCTGATCGGAGTGAGCGCCGCAACTGGTCGCGGGGCGGAACCACCCGCGTGGATTGTCGACGTTGTCGCCTCGGCCAGTCGAACTGAGGTCAGCGTCGTTGCGGTCAGCGACTTGCTCAACGTGGTGGTGGTCCCGCTCGACGGCTGCGGCGCGTGTCGACTTCTCGCGGTTGGCGTCGCGGCGGTTAGTTCCGCCCGCACGGCCGACGAAAGCCGAGAGGTGGCCGGTTGGCTCGACGGAGTGGCAAGTCTCGATGACGTCCGGTACTGCGAACCGGAGTTGCTGCGACGGCTGGGCGAGACTGCTCGTTTCGCCGTGCGAACGTATTGCCACCTTCAGCAGCGTGAGAACGAATTGCAACAGTTGGCTTCACAAGTCGCGCGGAATTACGAAGAAATCACGCTGCTGCACCAGCTTACCGGCGAGGCGCAGGTGGCTCAGGGAGTCGGTTCCCTGCAGGAGCTGACGTTGACGCTGCTTGCCGACCTGGTTCCAGCATCGCAGATTGCATTCGTGGCGACTCGGCAGGGCGATACGATCTCGCACGGCGACGCGGTTCTCGATTCGAATCGGTGTCTCGCGTTGGCCCGCGCCTTGACTCAAATCGCTCCGACGCGGCCTGTAGTCGTGAACCACGTTGCGGGCGTTTCCTGGCTGACGCCGTATCCGGAGATCCGGCGACTCGTCGCCGTGCCGGTTTCCGAAGCCGACAGACATTTCGGTTGGCTGCTGGCGCTCGCGGCTGGCGATGGGCCAGAGTTGGGCAGCATCGAGGCCAGTCTGATGGCGGCGGTCGCGAGAATTTTAGCCACGCATCAGACGAACGTCACGCTGTTTGAGAACATCAAGGACCTGTTTCTCAGCGTGGTTCATTCGTTGTCGGCCGCGATCGACGCCAAGGACCCGTATACCTGCGGCCACAGCGCTCGAGTCGCGCGCGCGGCGCGACGCATTGGCCAGGCGATGGGACTGTGCGAGGCCGAACAGGACAAGCTCTATCTTTCCGGGCTGCTGCACGATATCGGCAAGATCGGCATTCGCGACGCCGTGCTGCTCAAGCCCGGCCGACTCGACGCCGAGGAGCTCGCGCACATTCAAGAGCATCCCGCGATCGGTTACGAGATTCTATCGGGGGTCCGGCAATTACGGCCTATTCTGGCCGGCGTGCGCAACCATCACGAGAACTACGATGGAACCGGCTACCCCGACGGCTTGGCCGGAGACCAAATCCCGCTCATGGCCCGCATCATCGCCGTCGCCGACTCGTTTGACGCGATGAGTTCCGACCGACCGTATCGACGGGGCATGGCCGCGGAACAGGTCGAACGGATCCTGCGCGAAGGAACTCACAAGCAATGGGACCAGCGCGTTGTCGAGGCGTTTCTGACGGTGCACGACGGGCTTCGTCGTCAACTGCCGCCGCTGCGCGTGGCGTCTGGCGCCGCACAGCATTCCTACGAGCTTCCTGCGAGCCACGAGTTCGACCTGAACAAGCTGGCCGAACTCATCACCTGGGACGCCGCAGAGGCGGCCCGGTCCTAGAGACGAGTCGCTCGCGTTGGGATCGGTTGTGCCGGGTGTTCGCTCTAGCCTTTCCTTGACGCGATGTTGATGTACGCATGCACGTGCGGCGAGCCGCGGAAGTGCCAGACGAAACTTGGGCCTTCGATCCGCCAGATGTCCCAGACCTCGTCGTCGCCAATATCGCCTTGCTGGTAGAACGCCATGTGGATCTTGTCGATGCCGCCGCCGGCGGTCAGGCAGCCCAGCGCCTCCTTGACATCATCGGCGCGGTAGGGAGCGAGCAGTTCCTTCATGACGCCCTCGACGAGCGCCTTCTGGTCGGACGAGAGTTCCGACCCGGAGATGCCCGGGATGTTGGCTAGGGCGTTCGCCTCGCGAATCTCGACCGCGCTTTCGGCCGGCGCTCGAGCGACCAAGGCCTTCTCGCGCTGCTTGCCGTCGAGCGCCTTGAAGACTTCGTTTGCCTTGACGGTTTGGTAGTAGAAAACGTTGCCCGGCAGGCCCGGTTTCGAGTCGCCGGTGCCGTGGCCGTAGACGATCGGGCCGCCGAACGCCGTGCCGTCTTTGAAATTGCCGTCGCAACGGAGCGTGAGGTGCCGACCGGTCAGGACCCACTCGAACTGTTTGCCGTCGCCCGGCTCACCGAAGATCGCGACGTGGTATTTGCCGAAGTCGCCGTAGTCCTCTTTCATCTGCTTCATGAACCGCTCGTAGCCGTCTTCGCTGGTGACGCCGCGGAAGATCTCGCGAATCGTCTCTTGCTGCTCTTTCGAGAAGAACTCGGCGATCGCTGGCTTCGTGATCGCCCAGTTCGCGTTCAGTTTCGTGCGCAGCGGGTTCTCCCAAGGGAAACACACGGTCGCCTTCTGTTCGGTGTTCAGGCTGTCGAACAGGCGTTTCACGGCCGACTCGGGCGACGACTTTGTCGCCGTCGCGGCGATGCTCGCACGCGACGTGGCAAGCACCGGCCAGACGCTGGCGGCGACCGCAGCCGTCCCTACGTCCTTCAGGAACTCGCGCCGCGTCGGATCGATTGCCTGCGAGTCGCAATCCGGGCATCGCACTGTGCGTGGTTCGGACATGAAAGCATCCTCCAAGAAAAAGGCCAACTGCATGTCGGTATCGCCACGGATTGAGAGCATACGAGTGGAGCCTGGCACGGTCAACCGTTGCGAGTCGCGGCCGGCCACTCTTTCGGGCTGCGCGGGCATCGGCTATCTTGCACAGCGTTGATCGCCGACGGTTGAACATCGAGCGGTGGAGACATGGGATCGAACGTTACGCATCGAGTTGGTTCCGAGTCAGCCGTTTACCCAAACGCGGCTCCAGCCGATGCACCTGCCGCTCAACACTCAGCGATCAACGACCGACGATTCCTGTACGACACTGAGATCGAGGTCGTCAACGCCGCGATCGCGCGCGGCCGATTCAAGTCTGTGCTGTTCGATTTCGATGGCACGCTGTCGTTGATCCGCGAGGGCTGGCCCGACGTCATGATCCCGATGATGGTGCGCATCCTGAAGGAGACCGGGACCAGCGAGAGCGAACCGGAGTTGAGCCAGGCGGTCGAGGACTTCGTGATGCGGCTCAACGGCCGGCAGACGATCTATCAGATGATTCAACTCGCCGACGAGGTCCGTCGCCGCGGCGGCACGCCACGAGACCCGCTCGACTACAAGAACGAGTACCACGACCAATTGTGGCGGCGAATCAGCGGCCGAGTCGAACGGCTTCAGTCCGGCGCCGCGAGCGCTGCCGACTGGATCGTGCCCGGCTCGCACGAACTGCTCGGTCGGTTGCGCGATCGTGGATTGCGGCTGTATCTGGCCAGCGGCACGGACCTGAAGTATGTGCGCAACGAGGCGGCGGCGATCGGCGTCGCCGACTACTTCGAGCCGCACATCTACGGCGCGCTCGACGACTACCAGAACTTCTCGAAGAAGATGATCATCGACCGCATCCTGGCCGAGAACGATTTGCAGGGCGACGAACTCCTGGCCTTCGGCGACGGCTTTGTCGAGATCGAAGAAGTGAAACGTGTGGGAGGCGTGGCGGTCGGAGTCGCCAGCGACGAGGTTCGCCGCGCCGGCGTCGACCACTGGAAACGCAATCGTCTGATCGAGGCTGGGGCCGATATCATTGTTCCTGAATACCGCCAGCACGGGCCGCTGCTCGACTACTTGCTGAACATAGGTGACCATGCGATTCCCCGCGTTCGACCGTAACCGCCTGACCATCAAGCCTCTCGCCGAGCGCAAGCACGATCTCGACCTTTCATGCATGCTTCCGCTCGCCGCCGCGCCGTCGCTGTTTGAACAGCCGGCAATCGCGAACATCGCCTCTCGCGTTCGCGACGCGCACAACCGGCGGACAGATCCCACTGGCATGTCCGAACCCGCAACGCCTCAACGTCTCAATCCCTCAACGATCCTCATGATGGGCGCTCACGTCATCCGGGCCGGCGTTTCGCGGTTCATCATCGACATGATGGAGCGGGGCCTGATCACGCACGTCGCGATGAACGGGGCCGGGCCGATCCACGACTGGGAGTTCGCTCAGATCGGCGCGACCACCGAGAGTGTGGGGCGGTATATTCGCACCGGCGAGTTCGGCCTGTGGCACGAGACGGGGCGAATGAACGAGGCGATCGCGGCCGGCGCCCGCGACTCGCTCGGTATGGGCGAGGCCCTGGGGCGCGAGATCGCCGAACGCCGACCCGGCGATTTTCCACACCGAGACGTGAGCATCCTCGCGGCCGGCTACCGACTCGGCGTGCCCGTGACGGTCCACGTCGGAATCGGTTACGACATCATCCACGAGCATCCTAACGCCGACGGCGCGGCGCTGGGCGCGACGAGCTACCAAGACTTCCTCGTCTTCACGCAATCAGTCGCAGGTCTCGAGGGCGGCGTGCTCCTTTGTTTCGGTTCAGCGGTGATGGGCCCCGAAGTTTATCTCAAGGCCCTAGCGATGTCGCGCAACGTCGCCCATCAAGAAGGTCGTCGCATCGCGAACTTCACCACCGCCGTCTTTGACCTGATCGCGTTGCCGGACGAAACACGGCACGAGTCGCCCAAGACGGACCCGCGGTACTACTTCCGACCCTGGAAGACAATCCTTGCCCGCACCATCGCCGACGGCGGAGAGAGTTACTATGTCCAAGGCGATCATCGCCTGACGTTCCCGGCGCTGTTCCATGCGGTCCGTTTCGGTTCGTGATGCACTTGATTCGTTCAGGCGAGGCACTAGGCTTAGTACAGATCCACATTGAAAGGGGTTCGAATTCGTTTAACCCGCAGCCGCAGGCGAGGCACAACAAACGCCAACCGTGCCTCGCCTGCGGCTGCGGGTTAAACGACCGAAGCCGATTTCAGACGCTATTCAATGTGGCACAGTACTTAGCTTAGCCACAGGCCAGCCTGGTACGGTCCGATCTTGCGTACGAAGGTTGGTCCCTAAAGCGGACCCGATGAGAGAGTGGCAAATGATGACCGAGGCGGACGCGAGACGTGTGCCGGATTTCTGCTGGGACCGACGTCTCACAGCAGGCCAGATTCGCGAGCAGTTGCAGCAATGCACCGGGCCCGCGTGGACCAAACTGGCCGCCTGGATCATGCGCGAAGCGGCGTTCCCAGAGGTCTGGCTGTTCCTAACGCCCCAGCAAGTGCGCGACCACCTGGAGGAACTCGACCCATTGCTGGGTCGCCGCCGCGAGTTTTGGCGTTTCATCATTCAGGAGTGGCATGACCTGGGAAAACTCTAGGGCACTGACGACGCTCAAACGGGATTTCCTCGATTCCTTCTTCCAAAAGGATCAGACGTTCTATCTGACCGGCGGATCGGCGCTCGGCATCTTCTACCTGGATCACCGGCTATCGTACGATTTGGACTTCTTCACCGATCGCGACGCCGATTGGCACCTGGTACACAATCTGGTGCTGGCCACGGTTCGAGAGATCGGCGCACAATGTGAGAGCATCACAAGCTCGCCGCTCTTCCGTCGGTACCGAGTGAACCGCGGCGGTCAGCATGAGATAGTCGATTTTGTTGTCGAGCACGTCCCGCAGATCGACCCACGCAAAGAGCAGTTCGGGCGAATTCGCGTGGATACGTTGCGTGAGATCGCGATCAACAAGGTCTGCACGTTGATCAGTCGTTGCGAGTTGAAGGACCTTGTCGATCTCTACTTCCTGGCCCGTCGCGGTTTCGACGCCATCGCGCTCTTGCCTGAAGCGCAACGCAAGGAGGGCGGACTTGAGCCGGCGATGATCGCACATCTCTTGGCTCGCGTGGATGTGCAGCAGACGCCCGACTACCTGATCGACCCATTGGACCTCGCCGACCTCCGCAGTTTTGTCGCCGATCTGAGGCGAAGAATGGCGGAGTTGGCCTTTCCCGCCCGTTAACGCATGGAGCACGGTTGTGTGGGACGAACGACAACTGCGAGCGGTCTTAGATTCACTGCCACGGTTGACCATCGCCGTCGCGGGCGACTTCTTCCTCGATCGTTACCTCGACATCGACGCACGCCTCACGGAGAAGTCGGTCGAGACTGGTCTCGACGCATATCAGGTTGTCGCAGTGCGGAACAGTCCCGGAGCCGGCGGCACCGTGGCGAACAACTTGGCCGCGCTCGGTGTCGGGCGAGTCGCGGCAGTGACCGTCGTTGGCGAGGACGGCGAAGGGTTCGACCTGAGGCGCGAGTTGGGCCGACGCGGCATCGACGCGAGTCTTGTTATCGAGTCGCCGCAGCGGCGCACTCCGACGTACACCAAGCCGATGCTGTGCGAACACGGCGGCCACGCCCGCGAACTCAATCGCCTCGACATCAAGAACCGCGAGCCGATGCCCGCCGTTCTGGTGCGCGAGATTGCCCGGCGGCTCGATCAGGTCGTGGCTGAGGCTGACGCCGTCGTCGTAGCCGATCAGGTGAGTGAGCCGGACTGCGGCGTGATGACGGTCGCCATTCGCGAACGCCTTGCGGAACTGGCCGTGCGCTACCCCAACAAGATCATCATCGCCGACAGTCGCGATCGCATCGGCCAATACTACAACGTGATCGCCAAGCCGAACCGGTCGGAGTGCTTGCGAGCCGTCGGTCGCACGGCCGACGATGTCGATCTGGCCCTGATGCGCGACGCGACCGCGCGGTTGGCGCGGCGCACCCGCCGAGCCGTCTTTTGTACGCTCGGCGCCGAGGGCATTCTCGTGGTCGATCCGGCGAACGGCGGCGCGGTGCAGGCGCCGGCTCACGCGGTGTCGGGACCGATCGACATCGTCGGCGCCGGCGATAGCGCGACGGCGGGCATCGTTTGCGCGCTCGCATGCGGCGCGACACTGGCCAACGCCGCGGCGCTCGGGAACATCGTCGCGTCCATCACGATCCAGCAGATCGGAACGACCGGAACTGCGACGCCCGAACAGGTGATCGCGCGCGGGCGCGAGGTCGTCCGAGCCGTTGACTCAGGCCTGTAGCTCCAGTAGGCCGAGTTGCTTGAGCTTTCGTTTCGTCGGCCTGCCGCTCTTGGACCAGCCGCGCAGCTTGTAGTATTCGGGCAGCATTGCGTCGAGGTTCACGGTGACGCCGGCCGAGGGGCCTGACTTGAAGCCTTCGGTCAGCAGTCGCTTGGGCAGCGTGTCGTGACGCTTCGACAACCCCGCGCGCAGGTTCCAGAGCTTTTCCAGGTTCCACGTGCGCTCGCCGGCCTTCAGGTAATCGGCCTCGCTGAAATCAACGCCCGTCGCGGCGCTGGTGAGCGCGGCCAGGTCGGTATGGCCCGCTCCGGCGAACGCGGTGAACAAGCACACGCCCGTGTTGTCGTGCGCCGTAGACTTGTTCTGTTCGGCGATCACCCACGGGCTTTTGCCGCTGGGCGAGTGGTTGTATCCGGGGTCGCCCGATGTTTCGATCGCCGGCGTCCAGGCACGCAGGTGACAGGCGCCGCGATTGCACGAGGCGTAGGCGATGCCCATGCCCTGGAACCCGCGTGGATCGTACGCCGGGAACTCCTGACCCTTGACCCCCATGAACAGGTCGGGGTGGCGGAACTTCTTGGTCATGCGGGCCGAGCCTTCGGCCAGTTCGTTGCCGAACCCTTCGCGGTACGCGGTCGCCTCGGTCATGCGCACCAGGGCATCGCCCGACCCGAATCGCAGCGGCATGCGCGTCTTGCGGTCGGTGATCACGCCGGTTTCGTACAGTTCCATCGCCGCGGCTAGCGTCGAGCCCATCGAGATCGGATCCATGCCTAGATCGTTGCACAGCCAGTTGGCCTTAAGCACCGCGTCGAGATCGCCCACGCCGCAGTCGGCGCCGAGCGACCACGCGGCTTCGTATTCCGGCCCTTCGCCGGCGATCTTCCAGTTGCGCGGATGTGTGTTCACCAGGAACTTGTTTGATGCATCGCCAGGCAGATGAGTGACGCGGCCACACGCGATCGTGCATGCGAAGCAGGCCTTGTTGCGGATCATGCGCGTGTCTTTGATCGCGTTGCCGTTGAGTTTTTCCGATTGCTCGAACTGCCCCTCTTGAAAATTCCGCGTGGGCAGGCCGCCGAAGGCGTTGATCAGGTCGATGGTCGGCGCGGTGCCGAGGTCGCTGAACGCCTTGCGTCCGTCGTTGACGTGCATCTTGTGGTGTTGCGTCCAGAGCGCCTTAAGGAATTCGGCCGGTCGCGCGACGGCGATGCCCTTGGTGCCGCGCACCGCGATCGCCTTCAGGTTCTTCGACCCCATCACCGCGCCGACGCCGCTGCGTCCGGCCGCGCGGTGCTTGTCGTTGATCACGCACGCGAACCGCACCAGGTTCTCGCCCGCCGGGCCAATCCCCGCCACTCGCGCGTCGGGCACGCCGACCTCTTCGCGAATCATCTCCTCGGCGTCGAATGTCCCCTTGCCCCAAACGTCCTTAGCTGATCGCAACTCAACGTGGTCGTCATAGATCCAGAGATAACACGGTTCGGGGGCGCGGCCGTGCAGGATGACCATGTCATAGCCGGCGAACTTGAGTTCGCTGGACCAGTGGCCGCCGGAGTTCGAGGTCGTGATCGCGCCCGTCAGTGCGCCCTTGGTCACGACCATGTACCGCGACCCGCACGATGTGTTCGTGCCGGTGAGCGGCCCGGTCGCGAAGATCAGCACGTTCTCTGGACTGAGCGCGTCGACCTTGGGGTCCATCGCGTCGTACAGGTATCGCGCCGCCAGTCCGCGGCCGCCGATGTATTCGCACGCCCACGTCTCGTTGAGCGGCTCGACCTTGATTTCACCAGTCGTCAGATTGACCCGCAGGATTCGACCAGCCCAACCGTGCATGGTTCATCCTCCTAGAGTGCCGCCCGCTACGGGCGGAATCAGCGTGACCTTGGCCCCCGCCGACAGCGGCAAGTTCCGGTCGCGCTGCGTTTGACCGTCCACCATGACTACACAGTTGGCGACGATCGGAATCTGCAACTGCTCGCCCAGTTGAGCGATCGACGACCCGTCGGTCACCTCCACGACCCCGCGCCCGCCCGGCAACCGCTCCCGAAGCCGGTCTCGCAATATGCCGAAGACCTCTAGTTGTATCTGCATCGGGCCGGGTCCCAGGACAAGCCTCACATTCCAGGGTCATGGTAAGACGGCGTGAGGGAACGTGTCAACGCGGGCCGATCGCAGACTCTGGAGAGCGGCGGCGGTTGGGCGGCCGAAGAAGTTGAAGAAGTCGAAGGAAACGTGTGGTGTGGCCGCCGCGGCCGCCTCATGTCTGGCGGATGAAACAGCAGGCGGGACGCATGCGCTCCAAACTTGGCGGAGAGCCCAACTTCTTCAACTCGTCCAACTGAGTGGCCTGGTCGCCCGAAGACTCACGTCTTGATCCAGTCGTACAGACCCACGGCGGCCGTGCCGAAGACTAGCACGGGCAACCAGGCGGCCAGCGGCGCGCTCAAGTATTCGGCGCTGCCGAGGCGTTGGCATAGGAGCGTCGACAACTGGAACGCAACGCTGACCACTAGGCTCATTCCGACCATGCTCACCATGCGGCGATCCGTGCCCGACAAAACGAATGGTAGGCCGAGGAACAGCAGGGTGACCGTGGCCAGCGGGCGAGTGAATCGCGAGTGCAGCACGACGGCAATTTCGTTGCGAGCCGGGTTGCCCGGTTGGCCCAGTTGTTCGATCAGTTCGCGGCTAGTCGAAAAGTGAAACCACGCTTGCTTGCGGACCATGTGATCGAACGTGACGGTCGTGAACAGGAAGTAGTCGCCGTCGCCGAGCGGCTTGAGCACGGCGGGGTTACATTGGATATCCGCAGGCGTCACGCCGCTAAGCAACCAGCCGCCCGAAAGTTCGTCCGAGCCGGGCGGCACATAACGGCCTTCGCGTGCGCTTAGTTCGATCAGCGTGCCGACCAGATTCGGCTGCAGAGTCACAAACGCCGGCCGGATGCGCTGCTCGGCCCGGTAGCACCGATCGGCGCTCAGCAAGATGCCGCGCGAATCGTGTACCGCGCGGGCCATCACCGTCTGCACCGCGTCGTCGTCCGGACGGCCCTGCAGTTGCTTCGCAATGCGGGGGATCAGCAGCTCCTGATTCGCGATCGTCAACCCACTGATCGTCAGGCTGGCACACAGCACGGGCGCGATGATCCGATGAATCGGTACGCCGGCCGCCAGCATGGGCATCAGCTCATTGGTCCGCTGGATCCATGAGAATGTGAACATCGCTGCGATCATGGTAATCACGCTCGACAGCCGATCGAAAAACAGCGTGACGCGATAGCCGTAGTACGTTCCCATCCGGCCCAGAATCGCGAACAGACCCTTCGACCGCTCGCTGAACTCGTCCAAGTTCGAGAACGCATCGATGACGACGTACAGACCGACCAGGCTGCAAAAGCAGATCAGGAACGAGCGGACGAAGATCAGAATCAGGTATCGGTCAAAGATACGAAGCACGGCTGTCCCGCGGGTGAGGGGTACGACTCAAAGAGGCGGCAGAATAGTGATCCGGCGAAACCTGTCAATATCGCCACTCTGGACTTTGGCCCATGCACGCCCGACAATGTCGGGCGGCTTGCCGGACAGAGTCACGCCACGCATTCAGGAGACCTGACGATGATTCAGCCTTCGACTCGTCGCGACCTTCTGCGTTCGGCCGCCGCGCTGGGAACGGTCGGTCTGTTTGCGGTGCCGTTGTCGGCGCCCGCCGCAATCGACCCGATCAAACGAGCTGGCAAGTGCCGGATGAAGCTCAGCCTGGCGGCCTACTCGTTTCGTGATCGCTTGAATCCCAAGAAGGGCGAAACGAAGGCCGAGTGGACGCTCGACGACTTCATCGCGTTCTGCGCCGCCCAAGGTCTCGACGGCACGGAGCTGACCAGCTACTACTTCCCGAAAGAAACCACGCCCGAGTATCTGGCCCATCTGAAACGCCAGACGTTCCTGCTGGGTCTCGAAGTATCAGGTACCGCCGTGGGCAACGACTTCTGCCGACCGCCGGGCGAGGCTCGCGACAAAGACATTGCGCATGTGAAGAAGTGGGCCGACCATGCGGCGGCTATGGGGGCGCCGTGCATCCGCATCTTTTCCGGCAGCACGCCCAAGGGACACTCTGAGCAGCAAGCGCGGGCGTCGTGCGTCGAGGCCATTGAAGAATGTTGTCGCTACTCGGGCGAGCGTGGCGTGTATCTTGCGCTCGAGAACCACGGCGGACTCAGTGCCACGGCCGATGGACTGCTCGCAATCGTGCGCGAGGTGCGATCGCCCTGGTTCGCCGTGAATCTCGACACGGGCAACTTTCACTCGGCCGATCCCTATGCCGAGCTGGCCCAACTGGCGCCGTACGCGGTGAACGTCCAGGTGAAGACCGAGATGAGTCCCGCCGGCAGTGCCAAGCAGCCTGCCGATCTCGCGCGACTCGTCCGCATGCTGCGCGACGTGGATTATCGCGGATACGTTGTGCTCGAATACGAGGCCGCCGAAGACCCGCTGGCCGCCGTGCCTCGCTACCTCGATCAACTCCGCAAGCTCATCGCGTAGCGCGGGCACGTCGTCATTCAGACGGTCGTCGTCAGGACCAGAGACGCCGCAGCAACCCGGGCGGCATTTCAGTTAGGGCGGGAGAGCCTGGGACCGGATTCACGGCTTAGTACTGTGCCACATTGAATAGGGTCTGAAATCGGCTTCGGTTATCTAACCCGCAGCCGTAGGCGAGGCTGGCGTTCGTTGTGCCTCGCCTGCGGCTGCGGGTTAAACGAATTCGCGAACCCCCTTCAATGTGGCACAGTACGGCGCCTCCGGGCGCCGCGACGTCTCTGGCGACGGTTGAGCTATGCTGCCTCGACAGCCAAGTCACACGTAATGCGACGGATCTGGTCCACGACGGCAGGCGCGTCGAACCGGTCCGCCTCGATCAGCATCACTCCGCCTTCGGGCACGCCAAGACTGAGAAGGTCGAGAACACTCTGAGCATCGGCGGACCGCCCGGCGTACTTCACTCGAATCTCACCCGGAAAGTCCGCGACCGCCGCTGCGATGCGCGACGCAGGCCGCAGGTGCAGCCCGTTCGGAACATCCACACGAACGCGAGTACAACAGAACATGCTCGGTGCCTCCTCTGCTTGTGAGTCGGAGCCGGCCAAGGCCCTTGTGAACCCGTTGCGACCGATTCATCCAGCCGCCTTGGCCACTCTGCCTCATCCTTCCTGACTGCGTGCTGGACGTTTTTTAGCAAAAGCAACCGCTGCGCCAAAACTCCGCCCCGTTCAGCAACTCATCAAACAAGCGTCGCGATCGCAAGGCGAGTAAACGAGTTACAACACGAAAGGACCACAGGGAATGCCGGACGAACAGGTTCATGGCGCAGATCACTTTGTAAATCTTGCAAACCTCTCGACTCTCATCTGTCCACTCTCAACTCTGGATCTCCGCCAACTCTTGGGGAAACTTGTGGTGTGGCCGGCGCGGCCGTCTCACCACTGGCGGATGAAACAGCAGGCGAGACGCCTGCGCCCCAAACTTGGCGGAGAGCCTCAACTCTTCAGTCGCTTGCCGAACGTGAGTCGATCGTCGCCGTTGCGGTAGAAGTCGCTCAGGCACTCCATCAGGTGATAGCCCTGTCGCAGGTAGAACGATCGAGCGGCCGCGTAGGTCGGCAACGACGACGTCTCGGCAAGGACGAGCCGCCCGCCGGCCGCGCGGATGTGTCGCTCCGTCGCCTCCTGCAGTTTCGCCGCCACGCCGAGCCGCTGGGCCGATGGATGCACGGCGATCCAGTACAAATCCCAAACCCCGTCGGTCATCTCGGTCGCACCGAAGCACGAATAGCCGACGACCCGCCCGGCGATCTCGGCCAGAATGAACTGGTAATCGCCCGCGCTGTCGCCAGCAGTCGCCTCATCGACGAGTTCCAGACCGACTTCGACCTCCTCCGCGCGGAAGTTTCCGCACCCCACAAGCAACTCACGAATCGCGTCGCGGTCGCCCAGCCGCAGTCCGCGCAGCTCGACGCTGTCTGCAGACCCACGCGACATGCCCCGCGTTCCCCTCACCCCAACCCTCTCCCCCGCAGACGGGGGAGAGGGAGAACTTGAGCCGACACTCAATCCGCTGGAGAGGGAACCTGGGCTGTCGGACGATCGTAGAGGTTCTGCTTCGTGCGCGAATGTGCTCATGTCGTGTGATTCACCCTCTCCCCCGTCCGCGGGGGAGAGGGTTGGGGTGAGGGGGCGGCGCCGCAGCGCCCATTGCACCATGTCGGCCAGGAACTGGTCGCGTGAGATTCCGGCCGCGCGCAGTT
Organism: Planctomycetia bacterium; assembly: GCA_036758585.1. Classification (GTDB taxonomy): domain Bacteria; phylum Planctomycetota; class Planctomycetia; order JALXBF01; family JBGPMX01; genus DAIOWH01. The sequence continues at coordinate 9,187 of DAIOWH010000007.1, read as the reverse complement.
GCCGATCGAATCCAGTGTCAGGACTCACGTCGGGGTTGGCGTTCACCTCGAGGATGAACGGGCGGCCGTCGGGCCGCAGCCGCATATCGACCCGCACATAGTCGCGACAGCCCGTCGCTCGCACAGCCGCGACCGCCAGTCGACTCAGTTCGCCGGCCGTCGTCGCATCGATCTCGGCCGGGCAGCGCGGCACAGTGGCTCGGTCATCGGCGCTGCCCGTGGTCCACTTGGCGTCGTAGGTCACGATCGGCCAGCGCAACTGATCCGAAAGTTCAAAGACGATCTCGCTGACCGGTAACACGCGCGTCGCCGGATCGCCCACAACCGCCAGATTGAACTCGCGACCGGCAATGAACTGCTCGGCCAGGACCGGCCACGCGTACGCCGCCGCAGTGCGCTCGACCGCGCGCTGCAAGCTGCCGACGTCTTCAACCACCGAACTCTGATCGATCCCCTGGCTCGCGTCGGTCGCCGCCGGCTTGATCATGATCGGCCAATTGAGACCTGCCGCCGTCAGCAGCGACTGCAGCGCGACGTCGTTGGGCAGATCGGCCCCGGCCAACTCCAGAAACGGCGCGGTCGGCAGACCGCACCCGGCGAGCATTCGCTTTGTGCGAACCTTGTCGAGGCACAGCAGCATGGCATCGGGCGGGCTGCCGGTGTACGGTGCGCCAAACAGCTCAAGGAGCCCGGTGACGTGCGCCTCGCCCGTCGACCGTCCGGCAAAGCCCTCGCAGAAGTTCACGAACACGGCCGGCCCGCCGCGCAGCCGTTCGATGAGCGGACTCAGGTCGTCGGCGATGCCCAGCGTCTCGACCGAATGGCCGGTGCGAGCGAGCGATCCGGCCACTGACGTCACGGCCTCGATCACGCCCGCTTCGGCCGCGCGGTCTTCGGGCCGGGTGTGCCGCGACGGCTGGTTGAAGAGAATCACCACAGGCGGGCGTTGCTGCATGGTCGTGTTCCGTACTCACAGTCCATAGCGCTGGCACGCGGACCGGAAGATCGTCTCGATAAGCTGCGGGTAGTTCATGTCGTGTCCGCGGGCCAACAGCACGATGTCGCCCGTCTCGGGACTGAGGCCGGGCAGCGGGTTCGCCTCCAGAAAATACGGCTCGCCGCCGCGCACGCGAAAGTCGATGCGGCACACGTCGCGACAACCAAATACCTCGTACGCCGCCAAGGCCGACTGATGGAGCTTCTCGACAACGTGCGCCGGTAGCTTCGCGGGCGACTCGTACCGCACGCGCCGCCGCCAGTCGCGCTTCACTTCAATGGAATAGACGAAACGATCGGTCGGTTCGGTCGGCAACACCCGCATCGCGCCGACTACGCGCGGCGGCGCATTTCCGACCACCGCCACAGTCACTTCGTCTCCAGCGATGAACTCCTCGACCAGCACGGGCTGTTTGTAGTCGGCGGCAAGCTCGCCCAGCACTCGCTCCAGCTCGCCGGCCGAGTTCACCAACGACCGCAGCCGAATCCCCTTGCTCGATCCCTCGTACGCAGGCTTGACGATCAGCGGAAACTCCAACCGCTCCCGCTGCAACCGATCACAAACCGCTGACCAGCGCCCACTGGCCGTCACCCAGCGTGGCGTCTTCACGCCGACTGATTGTGCGAGCCGCTTGGCACAGTCCTTGTCGAGCGTCGCGGCCAGTGCCAGCGGGTCGGAGCCTGAGAACGGGATGTCGAGCATCTCGAGGACGGCGGGCACTCGCGACTCGCGCGACCGGCTGACGCCCGCCCCCTCGGCAAAGTTGAAAACGAACTGCGGCGGGTCGTCGAGCAATCGCCGCACGAGCGCCGGCCCGTCGCCCAACATCTCGACCGAGTGGCCCAGGTTGCGTAGCACGCTCGCAACCGCCTCGACCGTCTCGGGCTTGTCGAATTCCTCCTCCGCGTCGTCCGGCGCGCCGGTCGACTGGGGAGCGAGGCCCTGAAGCGTGCACGTGATACCGATGCGCATGCCGGTTATTCCCTCAACCATTTTTGCAGCCACGCCAGGATGGTCTCGTGCCATACGATGCTGTTGCGCGGCTTGAGCACCCAGTGGTTTTCGTCCGGGAAATACAGCAACTGGGCCGGGACGCCGCGCCGCCTCAGGGCCGTGAACGTGGCGATGCCCTCGACGTCGACCAGGCGGTAATCCTTGGCCCCGTGGATCACGAGCGTTGGCGTTTTCCAGTTCGCTACGTAGCGGCTCGGCGAGAACTTCTCGTACAGATCGGGGTTCTTCCACGGCACGCCGCCGAATTCCCACTCGGGGAACCAAAGCTCCTCGGTCGTGAAGTAGTTGGCGAACTCGTCGAACCCGCCGTCGTGATTCACCAGGCACTTGAACCGGTCGGTGTGTCCATTGATCCAGTTGATCATCCACCCGCCGTACGACGCACCCAGCGCGGCCACGCGCGAACCGTCGAGCCAATCGTAGTGGGCCAGCGCGTGATCGAGACCCTTCATCAGGTCGTCAAACGGCTTGCCGCCCCAGTCGCGCGAGATCGAGTCGGTGAACGCCTGGCCGAAGCCGGTCGATCCGTGGAAGTTGACGGCGACGACCGCGTAGCCGGCGCCGGCAAACGCCTGCAGGTTCCAGCGATAATGAAAGTGGTCGGTGATCGCGCCCTGCGGGCCGCCGTGAATGATGAACGCGACCGGATACTTGCGCCCGGCGACGAACCCGACCGGCTTCAGGATCCACGCTTGCACCTTTTCATCCAGCGCGCCGGTGAAGTGGAACTCCTCGGGTTTCGACATCTGAGCGAGTTTCACACGCTCGTCGTTCACGTGCGTCAGCCGAACCAGGTCGGACCCATCGGCCCGCGCGCTCCAGATCTCGACCGGCTCGGTGAGCGAGTCCTGACCAAAGACGATCCGCCCGGCCGCGGCGCCCGCCCCGCCAACCATCGCGACGCCCGTGTTGTAGTGGTCGCCGACGATCACGCGCACCTTGCCGGCAGCCGCGTCGATCGTAACGACTTTCTGCCGCGCCGACTCCTCGACGGTCGCCAGCAGAGTTTTGCCGTCCGCCGACCACGCGAGCGAACCGGGCGAGCGGTCCCAGTCGGCGGCAAGCGATCGCGTTCGTCCGGACTGGCGGTCGTAGAGCTTGATCTGCAGCCGATCCGCCTCGAAACCCGGACGAGCCATCGCGCGGTAGGCGATGAACTTGCCGTCGGGCGAGTAGGCCGGACCCGTGTCGGTCGCCTTGTTCTCCTGCGTGATGCACCGCGTCGGCCCGCCGCCAAGCGACACAATATAGATATTGAGGTCCGTCGACCACGCGGTATCGTCACCAAGCTGCGCGGTGTAGGCGATCTCCTTGCCGTCTGGCGACCAGTCGTACTCCTCGGCGCCGCCAAACGGTTTGATCGGACAGTCGGCGTCGACGCCCTTCATCAGATCGAGCGGCTCGCCGGCCGTCTCCCAGTCGCCCGCCGCGGTCTGCCGCACCGGCACGACAAAGATGTGGCTGCGCTTGCCCTCGAACCAGGCGTCCCAGTGCCGGACCATCAGCCGGTCGAACTTCATCGCCTTGACCGGGCTGTCGGCCTTTTCCTTGTCTCGCTTGGCGGTCGAGTCCATGTCGGCGTCGGGGTAGACCTCGGCCGAAAAGGCTATGTGCTCACCGGTCGGACTCCATCGCAGGTTGTCTACGTCGACGGGCAGTTTCGCAAGCGGACGTGCCTCGCCGCCGTCGAGCCGGATCGTCCAAATCTGCTGCGACCCGCCGCGGGTCGAGACGAACGCGACCGTGCGACCGTCGGGCGACCAGACGGGCGAACTGTCGGCGACCTGCGGCGTCGCCGTCAGTTGACGCACAGTGCGGCCGTCGAGCGACGCCAGCCACAGGTTGGTCGTCGCCTTGTTGGCGGCCGGGTCCCACGCGCGTCGTGTGAACACGACCCACTGGCCATCGGGCGAGGGCCGCGGATCGCCGAGTCGTTCCATCGCGACCATGTCGTAGACTGAGAACGGGTGGAGCTTGGTGAGGTCGGGCATCTTGAATTCGGCGGCAACTTCGCTCATGGCGACCCTCGTGTTCTGGGCAGACGCGCGATCGACAACGACCGCGACGATGGCAATCGAAAAGACGGCGTGCAGGCGGCGGGTTAAACAGGTCGTGTTGGTTCGCATGGTGCAATCTCCGGCTGCGTGTCGGTGATCGAATTGGCGACAGCGTAGCGATGGCCGCGGCGAGTGCAACATCACTCAGCCGGTTTCCGCGGGCGCGGGCGTTCCTCGGGCGTCTGCCGGGCGCGCGAATCACCCGAGTAACCCCTCACCCCAGCCCTCTCCCGGGGAGAGGGAGAAGGACGCGCAGGGTGAATAGTTCGACTGTGTAGGCTGAGTGTTGAACGTAGCGACGCGATAGGCGGCCCGTCGCACCGAACTGCGCCGCATTCTCATTCTCCCCGCTGCGGGGAGAGAGTCGGGGTGAGGGGGGAAGCCGCTGCCGCGGAGGCGCGGAGTTGCTCGGCCATCGGCAGCTCGCCGAGGTCGGCGAGTCCGAAGTGTTCGAGGAACCGGCGCGTGGTGCCGTACAGGAGCGGACGGCCCAGCGAGTCGTGATGGCCGACGATGCGGACGAAGCCGCGGTCGATCAGTTGCCGCAGCATCTCACCGCACGCGACGCCGCGGACCGCTTCGATATCGGCCCGCAGGATCGGCTGACGATAGGCGACTACGGCGAGCGTTTCGAGGGCTGGCTGCGAGAGCCTCGCTTCTTGCCGCGCGGCGTGCAGCTTGCCGAGCCAGGGGGCAAACTGCGGCCGGGTGCGAAGCTGCCAGCCGCCGGCGACGTTCTCGACCGCGAACGCACTGCCGTCGGCGTCGTAGAGCGATTTGAGTTCCTGGATCAGCAGCCGTGCCTCAGTGCCGTCGGCCAAGTTGGCGACTTCGGCGATCCGGCGCGTGCTGAGCGGATCGCCGGCCGCGAACAGCGCCGCCTCAACGCGGGCAAGTTTGGGCGATCGCGCACCGGGCGCGTCGGCCGGCGGGGCCGCGTCCGGCCTGTGGGCGAAGCGCCGGCGCGGCGGCGGCCGGTGCGGCCAAGCCGCCGTGACTCGAATGGCAGACGCGACGCGAACCAGCGCAGAGGCCAAACTCGTCTTGCCTGTGACCATCGGCAAGAGTCTAGTGCCGCCTTCGCGTATACTCAATCTGGTTTCGTCCATGACTCGAACAATCTGGCTACTCGTTGCCGCGGTCGCGACGCTCGCCGTGTGCCTGCTGTTGCAGATGGGCGCGCTGCCGCTGGGTATTGAGGGCGAGTGGGAGTGGGGGCGGATCGATCGGCCGACGCACGCGATCGCCTGGGCGACGGCCAGCGTGGTCGCGGCCACATACGTCGCGTTCGTAGCAGTCGGTTGTCGCTGGGTCGAGCGGGGTGGTGCGGCGCGACGATGGGCCGTCGTCGTACTTGTGCCGGCCGGGTTCGCCGTGCAGTTCGCCGCGCAGGGCGTGGGCTTCGGATTAGCGAAGTGGGCATTCGTCCTGGTCACCCCATCGTCGAGCGGCTACTACACGACGGCACGGCATATCACCGATCTGGCGGATTTCTTGAAGCACTACGAGCAGTTTCAATTGTTAGAGGAGCAGATCCACGGGCCGTTCCACCTCGCCACGCACCCTCCGGGATTGATCGTTTTGCACTACGCCGCGCTGCGACTGTGCGAAACGCATCCGAGCTTCACGCGCGCGGTGTTGGCGACCGAGCCGCTGTCGGCGCGCGACGGATTCCGTGCCGCGTCGCTCGGACAACGGTTGAAGCCCGCCGACGAGGCGTCGTTGTGGCTCGCGGCGATCGTCAGCCAGTTGGCGAGCGTGACGACCGTGCTGCCGTTGTACTGGTGGGCGCGTCGGCATGCCGGCGAGCGTGCTGCGTGGTTCGCGGCGGCGCTGTGGCCGCTGGCGCCGGCCCCGACGATCTTCTGCCCCAAGTCGGATGTGCTGTATCCGGTGCTGGCGATCGCGTGTGTCGTGCTGTTCATCGCGGGTCGGGCGCGCAGCGCTCGATGGATGTGCGCCGCGGCATCGGGCGTGGTGCTGTGGATTGGGCTGTTTCACAGCCTCGCGCTGCTGGTCGTCGTGCCGATCATGTTTCTGGCCGCGGCGCTGGGCGATTCGCTGCGGTCGGCCGCACACTGGGCCGGCCTGGCCGAGCGCGGCGCGGCTGCCAGCCTGGGACTGATCGGTGCGACGTCCCTGTTCTGGCTGGCCGCCGACCACAACCTGTGGGCGACGTGGCGGCGCTGTTTGGCGATTCACGCCCACTTCTACGATCGCGTACATCGCAGCTACTGGCCGTGGGTCGGATTCAATGTCGCGGAGTTTCTGGTCGCCCTCGGTCTACCCCTCGCGGTGGCCGCACTGGCTGGAACGATCGAGTTGCTTCGCGCCTCGCGCACCGCATCGCCGCCAAACAACGACGGCCCTGGTATCGCCGAGCAACCAGGGTGCGGAGTTCGTGTCGCCGGAGCGGTTGTGTGCGCATGGTGGGTCACGCTGCTCGTGCTCGACCTGAGCGGCAAGAACCTGGGCGAAGTCGCGCGGCTGTGGATACTGATGATGCCGTTCGCGTCGTTGGCCGCGGCGTCGGCCTTGCGTCGCGACAGTTCAGGTGCGGCTGGAATAGTACTCGTGGTGTTGCAGGCGGTTCAGTCCCTGGTCTTCGCGGCTATGGTGCAGGGGTTCTACGATCCGGCGAGTGTGAAACTGTGACGGGCAATCGGCTTCATCGGCCGCCAGCGTCGGCATAGAGTGGGACTAGTTCGATGTCGTCGATCCACATTTCGCCGACGTTAGCGCCGACAATGCGGAAGTCCAGGGCCATCGTGGTCGTGTCGCCCAGCGCGCGGAAAGTTTGCTCGAAACGTTGCCAGCGGCCTTGCACGGTGAGCTGATCGTCGAAGCCACCCTCGAGCCGATACCATGCGTTCGGCGTGTCTTGATACTCCATCATCCGCACGTGACAACTTCCCTCGGTGCCGACGGCGACCAGGTACCAGAAGCTGATCTTGAACCGGGTGCCGTGCCGGACCGGCATGTCGTCGAAACGGAAGTACTGGTAGCCCGGTACGTCGGCCGCCAAGTACAAACTGTCGGGCGCCGAATGGTATTGCCGCGAGTCGAGTCGCTCTTTGGGCGGCATCGACAACTTGACCGCCGGCGTTGCGGGAGCTTGCTCCGCAATCAGCGGCACCGTGTCGACCAGCCGGCATGGCCCCAACCGAATCTGCACGTCCCGTTCGCCCAGCAGCGGGTCGTACGTGCCGTGCAAGAAGTGGTCGTGTTCGACGCTCAGGTAGAGCCACAGCAGTTGGCCCGATTCAACCTTGATCGGCGTCTGCGGTTTGTTGAACGGGGGATCGGCGGCCGGCTGGTCGCCCGTGCTGATCGCCAACGCGATTCGTTCGCGGCAACGCTGTCGGTCGTTCGAGCTGGCGATCACTGTGGCCAGCCCGGCGTTTCCCGTGCCGAGCGCGAACTCGACCTGACTGCGGCGCGGAACTGAGTGCGGCTTCAACCGGCTGTTCGCCACCCAACCATCGTACGCGACCGAGACATCGCCGGCGGCCAGTTCCAGCGGGCCCGCGCCCTCGTAGCGCACCTGGTACCGGACGATCCATCGGCTGTTGTGCTGCGAGACTTGCCGGTCGACGAGGGTGACGCGATGGCGATTCGACCCCGTCTCTGGGTCTGTTCCGGTTTGGACCCAGATCGCCGCGAGCACGCAAGCAAGCGAGCTTGCAGGTCGCATTTGTGCCTCTTCCCCGATAGACAGCGAAAGATGGGACTGTCACACCGTCGGGGAATCCCCTAGCCGCTGAGCCGTCGAATCTGGTTGCTTCGCCGGGGGGTTCCTCATGATCCACTTCAATACATCGGTCGAAGGCCGCACCGGCCTTCGATCAAATCCCGCATAACCATTATAGGCCGCTCAGGTCGGGCGGGCGCGTGGTGCGGCCGACGTTGATCGCTTCGTCGTCCGGCGTCGGCCCCGTTTCGTCAGCGGCCGACTCCAGGTCCTGCCACGACGCGATGTCGCTCAGCACTTGGGCGACTGCGGCGAGGTCGTCATCGGCCGTCGCCTCGAACCGGCGCAGCGCCCGCGACCCCTCGCTGACCGGCACCGCACACGAGAACCGATAACCGTTGCCGTCGCCGATCCGTTCGAGTCGGAACTGAGTCACGCCCAGTTCGTCGAGACTGCGACGGGCTTGTTCCCAAGTCATCTCAGCCGTGACGGGACGGCGCGAACCCGGCTGCGCCTCCGGCTCGGATCGCACGCGACACACGCCGTCCTCGCAGATCATTCCCGGCGGCGAATCCGACGCCTGCGCAAATTCTTTCGCGTCGGGCGTGGCAAAGAGCTCGGCAAGATTGAGCCGCTTTCGGCCGACTTCCGGAGTCGCACTGATCGGCGAAGTCGGATCATCGGCCGGGCTGTCTGTCTCCGACGTTATCGGCAAAATGCCGAGTTCGGCGTCGAGCCGCGCGCCGGGGCCGTCGAAGTCGTAGTGCGCATCGCTCTTGGTAGCCGCGGTCGACGTGTCGATGCCCCATGAATCGACCAGTGAATTCCACGGTACCAGCAAGGCCGTGGCAAGTGTGCCGAGCGTGAGCAGCGTCCGCATGAGATTCCCTCCTTGAAATCTGCAACCCAGCCGACCCTGGGTCGGGCGGCGTGGGCGAGTTCGGCGCCGTTGTTCCGTAGGCTACGAGGTGTTCCAGAGCCCATCTCGACAAGGGCGGCGGATGATAGCGAGGCGGCCCAAACCGTGGAAGAGCAACCAGCAACTACTCGCAACTACTCGGCGCCCCGCGCCGAACGGACGGCGACGCCAAACGGCATGTCGCTGCGACCGTCGCCGTAGCGCGCGGCGACCGTGACAAGTTCGAGACGACGAATGCCGGCGGCTCGCGCCGACTCGGTGGTTTCGATCTCGGCGTAACCGAGCAGTGTCGCCGACACGAAGGCTTCGTCGTCGCGGCCGGGATAGAAGGGGTGTTTCATCTTGAGCCGGCCGTCGAGTCGAACTAGGGCGACGTCGCCCTTCACCGAGATCACCCGCGCGACGAGCGACTGATCGTCGATGCGATTGTGGTCGACGTTGTTGTCTTCGCTGGGCGGCTAAATGGCTTTGCGTGATTCTGGGAGTCCGCAGGGACAGTAGCCCGACGC
>DAIOWH010000006.1:0-79431 GCA_036758585.1 Planctomycetia bacterium | reverse complement strand
TTCCTTTGACGACATTGCAGGCGGGCCGCCTGCACTACGCTCATGAAATCACACACGGAGTACCTGACGCTCACTATTCCGGGCCAAATGGCTTTCGTCAACATCACGCCCCAGGTCGAGGCGGCGGTGCGCAAGAGCGGCGTGCGCGAAGGGCTGTGCCTGGTGAACAGCAAGCACATCACGGCCAGCGTCTTCATCAACGACGACGAGTCGGGTCTGCACCACGACTTCGGCGTGTGGCTCGAGCGGCTTGCCCCGTTCAACCCCGACCCTGACCATTACCACCACAACCGCACCGGCGAAGACAACGCCGACGCCCACCTGAAGCGACAGGTCATGGGCCGCGAGGTCGTGGTGGCCATCACCAACGGGAAGCTCGACTTCGGCCCGTGGGAGCAAATCTTCTACGGCGAGTTCGACGGACGACGACCGAAGCGCGTGCTGGTCAAGATCATCGGCGAGTAACGCACGCGGCGATGACCAACTTGTATGTATGGGAAGAAGGGCGAGTACAGGGCAAGATGCCGCCGGGCCGCGGCACGGAGGCGGCCCGGCCCTCGGTCGTGCAACTGGTCGGCGCCGCGGTCTAATCGGTCCCTGCCGTCTCGAAGTCCACGTCGAGAAGCGAGTCAACTATCACCGTAGCAGCGCGTACAGGATCACGTTCGTGGCGATCTTGACCGCCGACTCGTGGGTGTAGCCGCGGCAGTCGCTGCCTTGGTGCCGCTCGAGGGCGCAGCCGATGTCGTACTTGGAATAGATCACGGCCCACCGGCCGTCGAGTTGCATACCCTCGAGGGCCGGTTCGCCCTCGGCGACGGCCATCGCTTTGGTGAACTGAACGCGCTTCAGGTCGAAGCCGAGCGGGTCGCCGCCCTGCGATGCGCCGAACAGCTCGTCCGTGGTGGGAATCGCCTGCAGCTTCGCGTCGGGCAGCAGCTTCGCCGCGAACGCACGGAACGCGGTGTCGAACGGCTCGCGCCCGCAACAAGCGTCGGCGAGCAACGTACCGCCGCGCTCGAGATGCTCGCGAAGTCGCGCGATCTGCTCGTCGGTGAAGCTGAATTGGCTGCGGCCGTGCATGTACAGGAACGGAAACCGGATCAGGTTCTCGTCGAGCGGCGCCAGTTCGCGCTGCTCGGCGGCGACGTTCATCTTCAGGTTGTCGCGCAGGCTGGCCATCAGGTTCTGCACGGCCAGCGGCGCGACGTTCCAATCGCCGCCATGCTTGAGTTTGCCGATCTGCAAGACCCAGCGGTTCGCCGGGTCGCTCGCCCCGAGCGCGACGACCTTGCGGGCGTCGAGCTTGTCCAGCAGCAGCTCCTTGCCCGTGGCGTACGCGAGCACGTTCGTGCCCAGCCGCGTGGCCCGCACTGTGGCCACCCGGTCGTTCACGTCAAGCGTGGGGTTGTCGCTCTGCTGCCAATAGCACGATAGGTCTTCGCGCGACAGCACGACGCTCGTGCGGCACCCGACGTCGATGCCTTCGATCGAGTCGTCCGGTTCGAGCGAATAGTCGGCCTTCCAGATCGCGTGGTCGGCGCTCAGCTTCTTCAGCGGCAGTTCGGGAAAAAGTTCCTTGAACAAGGCTGCGACGCCGTCGGCGAACGCCTTACGCGAGCAGCACGCCTCGGCGAAGATGAACCCACCCTGGTCGATGTAGCCGCGCAGCACCTGTTTCTCGAGGACGTCGAACACCGGCGCCTCGTGCCCGGTGATGAACAGCACGGGCGCCTGCAGCAAGTCCTCGACGCGCCGGGCCACGTCGCCGGCGCCCGCGACCTTGGCGTCGACGATCTGCCAGGTCATGCGCCGCTCCCAGTGCTTGCTGATGTGTTCGGTCAGCTTGCGTACGTCGTCGCGGTCGTTGTTCCAATCGTCGCGTGCGGCGGGGTCGGCCGAATCGTGCCGCAGCTTGTTCATCAGCACCGGCCAGCGGCCCTTGGACAGGAACAACAGCGCGAAGCTGGTCGCGATCAGCTCGTTGCTGTCGAGTCCGGTGCCTTCCCACAGCCCGCCGGCCTTCTGCGTCCGCACGAGCAACTCGGCGCCCATGCGATACCAGTCGTAGACCCGGCTTGCGCGGCGGTCAATGAAGAACCGCTGGCCGCTGAGTCGTGCCGCCCGTTCGAGGCCATACAGATAATATAGATGGGCGGTGCCCTTGCCCGGATTGGTCGTGACCGAGAAATTCTCGCCCATCCAGTCGAGTCCGTCGGCGAGCCGGGTGTTTTGATGCCAGTGCCCGCATTTTTCAATCACGCCTTGCCGGATCAGCTCCTCGCCTTCGTGCAGGCGCAGCCCGCAGATGATGAGGCTCGAGATGCCGGCGACCGTCATGCTGCCGGTCGGCGAGTCGTTCTCGTAGCCCCAACCGGTGCCGGGCTTCGCGAAGTGTTCGCGCGATCGCCGCCAGACGTCCGGATTCACTTCGACGCGCAGCTCGCCGTGCAACTCGGCGGCCTCGCGCAGACCCAGGAGCGCGAACTGAGTACACGAATTATCGCCGCGGCTGTTGTAGCCGTAGCCCCACATGCCGGACGTCGGGCCGTTCTTGATCTGCGTGTCTTCCAGCCAGAGCACGTTCTGCTTGATGCGGGCGAGGTCGTCGCGCGGCCGGGCCAGGCAGTAGACCATCGTCTGCAGCGACACGACGTACGTGTTGGAGTTGCTCGTCACGTTCTCGCGCCCGGGCCGCAGGGTCCTCAGGTGGCGCAAGCCCATGTCGATGCGCGGGTCGGTCGGCTTCACGCCCGATTCGAGCAGGGCGAGCATGACCAGCGACGTGACGCCGCCGTTCGGATGCGAGCTGTCGGGCCACGACCCATCGCCGCGCTGTTGCCGCAACAGAAAGTCCTGGCCGCGCTCGATCGCCTTGCGCACGGCCTCGGCCGTCACCTGCGCCGCGACCGGCCGGGCTGGAAAACAGACGATGAGAAGAAGCAACGGCGTCAGCCACCATCTCACGATCACTTCTCCTTGTCAGCCTTTTCCTTGTCGGACTTGTCGGACCCGTCAGACCCGTCAGACCCGTCAGACTTGTCAGACTTGTCGGACTTGTCAGACTTGTCAGACTTGTCAGACTTGTCAGACTTGTCAGACTTGTCAGACTTGTCAGACAGCGCGGCGACCACTTCGTCGCGGCGGTCGTCCTGAGCGGCGACCTTGCCCAGCCGCAGCATGGCGCCGGGCCGGGTCGCCTCCTGCTTCAGCTCGACCAGACGCTGGTCGAGTTCCTCTTTTCGTGATCTCTTCGGGCCGGCGATAGCGCTCCAACTCTTCAGGCTCGACGAGTTGCACCACGATCTTGATTGGCACGCCTTGCGTCGTGCCGTCGGTGGTGACCGAGAAGCTGGCCTTGAACTCGATGGCCAGCGGCAGGCCGCGTCGCGTGTCGAACGTGGTGCGGCCGGTGCCGGTCATCTCGACCTTCGGCAGCTTGGGGTCGCCGGAGAGAGTCTTCAGCGAGTACCGCTTGGCGATGATCGCCTTGTCGTCGGCCGCTTCGGTGAGCGTGAAGGTAGCTTCCTCGAGCGCGGCCAGCGACGTCTTGTTCCGCGTGCGATCCACTCCGAACGGGTCGGCGAGGCCGGGCGGTGCGACGCGGCGACGGATTCCGCCCGGACCGAACGAGCCGCGGTCGAACGGGTCGGGCCAGAAGCCGGCGCGCGGACCAAAGTCGCCGAAGCCGGGGACGCGGAACCGCTCGATCTCTTCGTGTTCGAACGTGATCGTGGTCAGCTCCGACTCCTTCCACTGCTTCTTCCAGCCGCCGGGCAGCGTCTCGATGATCAGAAACGCGACGTAGCGGGTCATGCCGGCGAGCGTCGACGGGACCTGGACGTCGAGCACGCGGCCGCGCGGATCGACCACAATCGTGCCGGCGCCGGTAAGGCTGGGCAGCGACTCGCGCAGGGCCGGCATCTTGGCCAGGTCGTCGGGCGGATCAATCCGGTGCCGCTGCGAGCGGATCATGTGGGCCTTGCACGCCAGGCCCGTCGAGCGCGTTTCCAGCGTGGCCGTGATGGTGAGCAGGGCGACGGACTGCGACACGCGCTGGACGAGCGCCGGGCCGTCGAGTTTCTCGCCACCGGCTGCGCTCGCGGCGGACACGTTCTGTGCCGCGAGCAGTCGCTTGGCATAGTCGATCGGCACCGCCAGACCGACGCCCGATCCGATTTCGTCGGAGACTTTGACGAAGTTCACGCCGACGACCTCACCAGTCTCGCGGACCAGCGGGCCGCCGCTGTTGCCGGGGTCGATGGCCGCGTCGATCTGAAACACCTTGTGGTTGTCGGTGCATTCGATGCCCGAGACGGTGCCGCGCGTCGCCTTGACGCTGTCGCCCAGCAGGCTCGCAAGCGGGAATCTGAACGCGCGGACCTCTTCGCCCACCTGTACTTTTTCGGAATCGCCGATCGGCAGCGCGGCCAGGCCCTTGGCGTCGATGCGTACCAGCGCGACGTCGTTGTCGTCGTCGGTTGCGACCACGCGACCTTCGTAGGTCTTGCCGCCGATCGCGATCTCGAAGCCGGCTGCGTCAACGACGCAGTGGGCGCAGGTGATCAGCCAGCCGTTGGGATGGACGACGAACGCGGTGCCGGCGCCCTTCGACTCGTCGTCCTGGCCGCGCGGCGGTCGGGCGTTCTGAGCGGTGTAGATCGCCGAGCCGGTGTGTACATCCAGATGGTCCTTCAGTTCGGCCTCGGTGTGTACGTAGTAGGCGTAGCTCTTGCCCGGCTCGAAGCGATATTCGAGCTTGCGGCGAGCGGGCGTCGCGGCAGCGGCGGCGGGCGCGGCGCTCGGGGCGGCAGCCGGCGGCGCCGCGGCAGCCGAACTTGGCGGAGTCGGCGTCGCCACTGCGCTTGCCGGCGGCTCGGCAGTGGTGCTTGGTGCGGCCGGCGCGGCCGACTTGCCTGAGTCGGCGGCGATCGGTTCGGGCGCGGTGGTCGGCGGGCCGGCCGAGTCTTGGGCGGTGGTCGGTGGCTTGGCCGATTCTTGAGCGATGGTCGGACCCGCAGTCGCGTTCGGAGACGACGCTGCGCTGGCGGCTGAGTCGGTGGTCGAGACAGCCGGTTCGCTCGTTCGCGCGACGAGATTGGGCGACAGCTCGGGCCGCGGGGCGTTTCGGTCCTGGGTCAGAACCACCGCGACCAAGACCAACGCGGCCGTGGCTGCGGCCCAAAGCAACCAGCGCCAACCCGATCGCGCAGACGCATCGCTCGCCGTCGCCTGGTCGAGTTGCGCGAGTTCGGCGCTGAGCGACTCATAGGTCGCCTTGTCGATCTCGCCCGCGGCGAACCGGTCGAAGAGTTGCATCCGCCGCTTGCTGATTTCCTTCGAGTCGGCCACGTGAACTCCCTTGGGCGCAGGACGCCGTTCGGTCACAAGACAGGTTGGCGATATTATTGATTCGGCAGGGCCGAAGTGCAATCAAGCCGCCGCCTCGCGCCTGGCGTGTGCCGTTGATTTGTCGCCGGGGCACGGCTACAGTGTGCCGAGGTCGAATCACCGGCTTTCGCGATACCTGTCAACGCCACGAAAGGAACTCGTATGGCCACGCAAACCGCTCCGGACACCAAGGTGCTCAAGAACACGCTCGGTCAGATCGAGAAGCAGTTTGGCAAAGGCGCGATCATGCAGTTGGGCGAAGGGACGACCCTGGCCGTCGAAGGAATTCCGACCGGTTGCCTGTCGCTCGACGTGGCCCTGGGCGGCCAGGGCGTGCCGCGCGGGCGAATCATCGAACTGTTCGGGCCGGAGTCGAGCGGCAAGTCGACCCTGGCACTGCACATCATGGCAAACGCTCAGAAGGAAGGCGGCATCGCGGCGCTCATCGACGCCGAGTATGCCTTCGACCCGGCCTGGGCCAAGAACATCGGCCTCGACCTGGAGTCGCTGCTGGTCAGCCAGCCGTCGAACGGCGAAGAGGGTCTGCAGATCGTCGAGATGCTGGTGAAGTCGAACTCGGTCGACGTCGTCGTGGTCGACTCGGTCGCTGCGTTGGTGCCGCGGGCCGAGATCGAGGGCGATATCGGCGACACGCACGTCGGCATCATGGCGCGTATGATGAGCCAGGCGATGCGCAAGCTGACCGGGGCGATCGCTCGATCGAAGACGTGCGTGATCTTCATCAACCAGATTCGCGAGAAGATCGGCGTGATGTTCGGCAACCCCGAAACGACGCCGGGCGGACGGGCGCTGAAGTTCTACAGTTCGTGCCGCATCGACGTGCGCCGCATCACGACGATCAAGGAAGGCGAGCAGGTCGTCGGCTCGCGCATTCGGGCGAAGGTCGTGAAGAACAAGGTCGCGCCGCCGTTCCGGCAGGCCGAGTTCGACCTGATGCACGACCACGGCATCAGCTACGAGGGGGATGTGCTCGACCTGGCCACCGAGAGCCGCGTGGTCGACAAGAGCGGGGCGTGGTTCACGTACGGATCGACGAAGCTGGGCCAAGGTCGCGAGAACTCCAAGACGTTCCTGCGCCAAAACCCCGAGGTGACTCGCGAGATCGCCGCCGAGGTGCTGGCGAAGAAGAACATGATCAAGTGTAGGGCCGCCGGCGAGTCCAACGGCGACGAATGAGACGAAGGAGACGGGGTGAGCGTGTACCGCCAAGTGTGTTGTTGGTCGATCGCGACATTTTTTGTCGCCGCTGTTTTCGCGAGTGATCTTCGTGCCGCCGACCCGCCGACGGCCAAGGACCTGGCGCTGTCGCTGCAGGCGGCGTTTGCCGACGCGATCGAAAGGGCCGAGCCGTCGCTGGTCAGTGTGGCGCGGCTGCGACTGCCCGATGGACGGATCGCCCATTCGCTGCCCGACCCGCTGATGAACCGGCGTTTCGCGATCCAGCTTCAGCAAGAGCCGATTCACCGATCGTGGACCGATTCGGACGATCCGAACTGGATGCCACAAGACTACGGCAGCGGCGTCGTTATCGACTCGGCCGGATTCATCCTGACGAACCATCACGTCGTCGACGGGGCCGAGAAGGTGCGCGTGGTGCTGCACACCGGCAAGGTGCTCGAGGCGGACATTTGGGCCGCCGACCCGCGCAGCGATCTGGCCGTGGTGCGAGTCGAGGCCAAGGGGCTGCGAGCGATCCGGCTGGGCGACGCGAGCAAGGTGAAGAAGGGTCACATCGTGCTCGCGCTCGGCAACCCGCTGGCCATGGCGCGCGACGGCCGCAGCAGTGCGTCGTGGGGCATCATCGCCAACATCGCGCGGCGGTTCCCGCCGCCGCCCGTTTCGCCGACCGGCGAGCCTGAGGAACTGACGCTACATCACAACGGCACCCTGTTCCAGACCGACGCACGGCTGAACTATGGCGCGTCGGGCGGCGCGCTACTAAACCTCGACGGCGAGATGATCGGCCTCGTTACGGCGCTGGCTGCGGTGCGCGGCTACGACCAGGGCGCGGGTTACGCCATTCCGATGGACGAGATGACGCGACGCATCCTCGGAGTGCTGCGCGACGGCCGCGAGGTCGAGTACGGGTTCCTCGGCATTCGGCCGGTCGACTATCGCGCGACCGACGCCGACGCCGAAACGACCGGCATGCCGAAGGAAGGGGCCCGCATCGAACAGGTATTCGCCGGCTCGCCCGCGTATCAGTCGGGTCTGCAGCCGAACGACGTGATCATCTCGATCGACGGCGCCCCGGTGCGCAATCGCGAGGAGTTGGTGCTGACGGTTGGAACTCGATTCGCGGGATCGACAGTGCCGTTCATCCTGAACCGCGACGGCAAGCGGACCACGGTGCCCGTGACGCTCGGCAAGTACCCGGTCGGTGGACGCATCTACGCCGAGAACCGACCGAAGCCCTGGCGAGGCGTGCGCGTGGACTACGTCACCGTGCTAATGACCAACTCGATCAACGCCCAGACGCGACTGAGCGAGGTTCCCGACGGTGGCGTGCTGGTCACTCACGTCGAGTCCGAGAGTCCCGCCGCTCGCGCCCAACTCGAGGCGAACACGATCATCACTCACGTCGGCTCGACGCGCGTGCGCAATCCCATCGAATTCCAGCAAGCGGTCTTGCGCCTCAAGGGCACGGTCGAACTCACAACCGACGAAGGCAAAGTGCCCGTCCCGGCGGAGTGAGGCTTGCCCGGCGCCGGCCTGCTGTGGTCGCGGACGGGACGAATCGTTGGATGGAGGTGGACCCATTGACCTTCGATGGCCGCGGCCAGCTCAAGTGGCGGTCCCATGACCTGGCCAAGCGCCTCAGACTATTTCCGCGATGGCCGATCGGCCTGCACCGCCGCCAGGTAGCGGCTCAGGATGCCGATGTTGCGGATGAACGTGCGGCTGTCGATGATCTCGCGCGTGTCGTCGTCCTTGCCGTGGTAGCTCATGCGTCCGTCTTCGACCCATGCGCCTCGCTGGTCGAGCGACTCGATCACCGAACGGACCTGTCCCGCGAGCGAGTCTGGTTTCTCGGGCCGGCGCGGGCGCGGCGTGCGCTCGGCTTCGAGCTGATCGGGCGTCAATCGCGCGACTCGCTGATGTTCGCGCTCGACAGCGTCGAGCCGTCCGTCCACCTTGAACCCATAGTGCGTCGGTAGGTCGCCGTCGTCGTACGTCAGTTCATACTTGCGCGTGAGGTACAGCGGCTTGTTCGTTCGCAGCTCGTAGAACCGAGCGAGCTTGCCGTCGGGCAGCCGCGACCGCTTCAGGTACTCGATCGCCCGCGGCACGGGCTCGAGGTACTTGCGGTCGCCGGTTTCGACGTAGATCCGCAGCAACACGCTGATCAGCCTCTGCGATTCGCTTCCGGTGATCGCCGGCGGCTCGAACCGCCGCGCCCAGACGGGGTGCATGTCGTAGTCATACTGCTGAGCCCAGGCCGGCTGCGGGTCGGGCATCTGTGCGAGCAGGATGAAGTCGCCGGCCCGCAGTGCGGCAGCCCGATAGCGCGGCTCGCCGTAGGTGCGAGCGGCCAAGAGAAGCATGTCGATCGTGTCGGAGACCGTGTTGTCGTTGAACGTGTAGTGGAACCAATACTTGCCGCCGGGATACTCGCGCGGCCAATCGGCCGGGTAGCTCGCACGCTTCGGGCGGAGGCGATCGTCCTTGGGGTCGGGGAACTCGTCCCAGCCTTGCGACCACGCTCCGTTCGGGAACTGGGCGTTGAGCACGCTGTCGAGCGCGAACAAGATCGCCTCGTGGACGCGGTCGTTTTTGAACTTGGTCGCCTGGTCGAAGCGGATCAGGAACCGCATCGCCGACTGGGTCTTGTCGTCGTCGAACGTTGAGACGTTGAACGCCTTGGCTCGCGGCGGATCGACGCGATAGGCGAACTTCCGCCGCGCGTCTGGGTCGAACTCGATCGAGTTGGTCCAGCCGCCGCTGCGCAATTGACCGCGCACCAGGCACTCGGCTGCGTCGCTCGCCGCGTCGAGCAGGAATCGCTCGCCGGTCCGTTCGTAGGCGTCGACCAGCGCCAGCCCCACGGCGGGCGTGCCGGGCGGCTGCACCCAGACCGTGTCGGGGTCGGTCTTGCCCTCGCCCTCGCGCTTCGACAGGTCGGCCGCGTAGCGATAGACGTAACCGCCGTGCGCCGCGACCTTGGTGCGGTAGAACTCGACCGCACGACGCAGCGCGCCGGCAGCCTCTTTGCCGTCAGGCGCTTCGGCCCACGCAGCGGACGCGAGCACGAACAGTCCGCCGATCATCACGACGATGGAACCCATGGCATGTCCTCGGAGTGACCTGTCGCCGCAAGTGTACTCGCCCGCGCAGCCGGACGGTAGTGCCTCGGCGGAGCGGGCGGTTCCGATGACCGGCCGCGAGTGTCGACCGCCACCCGCCGGCTCGCTATCCTCTTGGCGTAGCCGATGGGCAAACTCTACACTTCTCCCTCTCCCCGTTGGGGGGGGAGAGGGTCGGGGTGAGGGGCTTGCGGAGCACACGCATCCCCTGTGAGACCCCTCACCCCTGCCCCTCTCCCCGCAACGGGGAGAGGGAGAAGCGGTTCTCGACCTATACGGCTCTCCGCCAACTTTGGGGTGCAGGCGTCCCGCCTGCCGGATTCTGCACCAGTTGTTGGGCAGGCGGGACGCCTGCACCCCAATAATCCCCAAGCTTGCGGAGAGCCACTTATTCCAATGCGAACGATCGACGGAGGACGCGATGGGCCTGTCAGTTGAATGGCGACGTGCAGCGGTTAGCGTTGTGGCGGTCCTGGCATTCGGCGCGACCGCGTGGTGGGCGGCGGGTGGCGAGGCCGATGCGTTCGTGCCTGTCGCACCACCCGAGTCCATTCACTTCGCCATGAAACAGAACCTGGAACTGATCGGCGACTGGCTGGCCGACAAGGACCCGACGTCGGCCGCGGAGACGGCCGAGGGGCTGGCCATCTTGGCCCAGATGTATTCGCGGTCGGGCGATGCCGAGTGGCGTGAACGAGTCGCCAAGTTGCGTGCGACGATCGAGCAGCTCGGCAAGCAAGCCGCCGCGAAGGACATCGAAGCCGCGCAGCAGTCGCTCAAAGAGTGCGTTCGGCTGGTCGGTCAGTTGCCCAAGGCCCCTGGCGGCAGGAATTCCGCGACGGCCGATCCGATCCGGCCCGCGCCGACCAAGGCGGTGATGAAGTTGATGGACGGCGCCTACAGCGACGCCAAGGCGACTCGATCGCTGAAGGAGTTCGAGCACCTGGCGTACACCGTCGCCGAGACGGCTAACTTTGCGTCGCACTTGCGCAGCGACGCGCGCTGGCGGTCGGCGGCCGGTGAGGTGCGCGACGCAGTAGCGGCCGTCGCCCGGTCGGCGGCCGACAAGGGCTTGCAAGCCGCCCGCGCGGAACTCAAGAATGTCTACCAACGCTGCGAGGCCTGCCACAGGGCATACAAACGGGAAGGCAGTAGGCAGTAGGGAGTAGGCAGTGGGGATTCGCTACTGCCTACTCCCTTCCCCCTTAACACTCTTCAACGGAGGCTCCCAATGAACCAACGTCAGACCGCGAAGACCCGCCGGCCGATCGTGTGCCCCGACTGCGAATCGACCAACTCGCTCGATCGCCGCGACTTCATGCGCGGCGTCGGCGCGGCCGCCGTCGCCGCGAGCCTGCCCGTATGGGCAACGCCCAAGGCCGCGTCGGCCGACCACTCGGCATCGGCCGAGACCGCCGCCAAGGCGCTCTATGAATCGCTCAGCGAAGAACAACGCAAGCACGTCTGTTTCGATTGGGACTTCATGCACCCGCAGCGCGGACTGCTGCGCACCCACGTATCGAACAACTGGCAGATCACCGACAAGCACATCGACAGCGACTTCTTCACCAAGGAGCAGAAGATGCTCGCGCACGACGTGTTCAAGTCGCTGTTCAATCCCGACTGGTACCCGAAGTTCCTCAAGCAGCTCAAGGACGACACGGGCGGCAAGCCGTGGGGCGCCGAGCAGAGCATCGCCATGTTCGGCAAACCGGGCGACAAGTTTGAATTCGTCATGACCGGCCGGCACATGACCGTGCGGGCCGACGGCAATAGCGAGTCGCACGTCGCACTGGGCGGACCCATCTTCCACGGCCACGCCGCCAGCGGATTCAATGAAGAAGTCCATCACCCCGGCAACGTCTTCTGGCACCAGGCACTGCTGGCGAACAGCGTGTACAAGATGTTCGACGGCAAGCAGCAGGAGGCCGCGCTGGTACGCAAGCGGCCGGGAGAGTCGGCTGTGGCGTTCCGCGGCAAGGAGGGCAAGTATCCGGGTCTGCCCGTGGCCGAGATGGCCAGCGACCAGAAGGAGGCGATCGAGAAGGTGCTGATGAGCCTCGTCGAACCGTACCGCAAGGCCGACCAGGATGAAATCCGCCAGTGCCTCGCCAAACAGGGCGGGCTGGAAGCGTGCAGTCTGGCGTTCTACCAGGAAGCCGACCTTGGCGACGACGAAGAGTGGGACAACTGGCGGCTCGAAGGCCCGTCGTTCGTCTGGTACTTCCGCGGCCACCCGCACGTCCACATCTGGATCAACGTGGCAGACGATCCGTCGGTGAAGCTGAACGCGCGGGGATAGCGGGGTTTGCCGGCGGGTAGCCGCAAGAAACGCAAAGAGACGCAAAAGGGCGAAGCAAGCTCCCAGCTTGCCGTCCGCTTTTGCGTCTCTTTGCGTTTCTTGCGGCTATCCGCGATTGGCGACGCAAGGACTATTGAACAGGAGGCAACAGAGAGAACCGAGAATCCTCGTTCCCTCTGTTGCCTCCTGTTCAAAACTTCGGCCCTTCTTCCAACGAAACGGCGGCTCGTGGTACTACATGGGCAAAGGAGTTTTACGGGTGGCGACGGTCGTGGAACACGATTGCTCGAGCCTGCGGGGCGACCGGGTCGCGTGCGAGGCCTTCGTGCGCGAGCAGTATGACGGGCTGTTTCGCTGGTTCTTGTGGCTGACAAGTTGTCCCCATCGTGCGGCCGACCTGACTCAAGAGTCATTCGCGGCGTTCTGGGTTTCGCTGCACCGATCCGCCCCCGAAACGACGCCACGCACGTGGCTCTATTCCATCGGCCGGAACCTGTGGCGCAAGGACTGCCGCAGCCGACGCACGCACGCGGCCGACGGCGATGAGGCGATGGCGGCGATGGCGGACGGCGAGCCGTCGCCCGCCGACGCCGCCGAGCAGCGCGAGTTCGCGGCGGCCCTGGAACAGGCCGTGGCCCGGCTGCCGGCGGATCTGGCCGAGGTGTTCACGCTGCGGATCTGGCAAGAGTTCGAGTATGCCGACATCGCCGCGCTGCAGGGCGTCACGCCCGACCTGGCCCGCTGGCGGTTCTTTCGAGCGCGGCAGATCATCCGCGAACGATTGAAGGCGTGGGGTTAGAGTTGGAGAAGTTGGAGGAGTTGAAGGAGTTGAAGGAGCCAGAACGCGCGGCGGTCGTTTCAACTCCTTCAACTTCTTCAACTCCAAAGGAGATGTCATGGCAAGTGACAACGGCGATCTGGAACCACAAACCGACGCGCTCGACACGCTGATGCGCAACCACGCGCGCGGCGAACCGCCGGCCGATCTACTCGATCGGTGCCTGGCGACGCTTGCGGCCAAGGACGCGAACGCACCGAGCGTTTCGCTGGTCAGCGCGACCGTTCCGGCCTCACGACGTCCGTGGCGTCCGATTCGGTGGGCACCGTGGGCGGCGGCGGCGTGCTTACTGCTGGCCGTCGGTTTCGCTTGGGTGACACCGTCGGTCCAAGTGGCCCGGGAGGCCGCTCGACGCTCCCCAATGCGGGACGGCCTCGAGCCGGATGAACTGGCGATGAACGACCCCTACGACGCCCCACGGATGATCGCGCCGCAGGGCGTACCACGACCCAGTGACGATGAACGACCCAAACTCGCAAAGGAATTCGCCGAAGTGCGTGAGACCTATTCCAGGGATCTAGACCGCCAATACAGAACGCACAGGTCAGCCGCACGGGCCAAGACCACGGCGGATACGCAGCCGGCGGGTAGGTACTTCTCAGCCGGGGTACCCGTTCAAGATGTTGAGGATGGCGTGTCGCTGGAGGTGCGTATGGGAGAGGTCGCTAGGGGCGAGATTCTCGCGACGACGAATCGCAGCGGGGGCTCGGTTTCGGTAGCCACGGAGGGAACCTCGCCGCCCGTGGTGTGGCCGAACAACGGGCAAACGCCGATGTCGGTGGTGGCGTTCTCGGCCGATGGCTCGCGAGTGGAACAAGAACTGGCCCGCGAGAGACGACCGCTGGTTCCAGGCGGTGTGGACTCCACCTCGCCTCTTGCGGAAGTGAATCGCCTGGGCGACGAACACTACGCGCCGATCGTGGACAATGCGTTCGTGCAGGTGAGCAAGGCCCCGCTCTCGACGTTCTCGGTCGATGTCGACACGGCGTCGTACTCGAACGTGCGGCGGTTCCTGAGTCAGGGCATGTTGCCGCCGCGCGATGCGGCGCGCGTCGAGGAGCTTTTGAACTACTTCAGCTACGACTACCCGACGCCGCGCGGCGATGACCCGCTGGCGATGGTAGCCGAGGTGGCCGGGTGTCCGTGGAACGCACAGAACCGGCTGCTGCGAGTCGCCGTGAAGGCCCGCGAGGTCGCGCGGCAGACTCGGCCGTCGGCCAACCTGGTGTTCCTGATCGACGTGTCGGGTTCGATGCAACCCGAGAACAAGCTGCCGCTCTTGAAGACCGCGATGCAGATGCTGCTCGAGGAACTGAGGCCCGACGACCGCGTGGCCGTGGTCACCTATTCCGACACGGCGGCGCTGCGGCTGCCATCGACCTCGTGCGAACAGAAGCCGACGATCCACGCGGCGATCGACTCGCTCGCGGCCGGCGGCTCGACCAACGGCGCGGGCGGCATTCAGATGGCCTACGACGCCGCCATGAAGCACCTCATTCCCGGCGGCGTCAATCGAGTGATCCTGGCGACCGACGGCGACTTCAACGTAGGCATCACCGACGCGGGTGAACTGGTGCGCTACGTCCAGGACAAGTGCCGCAACGGAATCTTTCTGAGTGTGCTCGGGTTCGGCATGGGCAACCTGAAAGACGCGCGGCTCGAACGACTGGCCGACGAAGGCAACGGGCACTACGCCTACATCGACACGCTGGCCGAGGCCCGCCGCGTGCTCGTCGAGCAGATGGGCGGCACGCTGGTCACGGTCGCCAAGGACGTGAAAGTTCAGATCGAGTTCAATCCGGCGATGGTCGGCGCGTACCGGCTGATCGGCTACGAGAACCGTGCGCTGGCGCCGCGGGACTTCAACGACGATCGCAAGGACGCGGGCGAGGTAGGGGCGGGCCATGCGGTCACGGCGCTCTACGAGATCGTGCCGGCCAGCGCGGTGGCCGCCGTGGGCGAGCTCGACCCGCTCAAGTACCAGCCGCAACCCAAGGCCTCGCAACCGCCGGCGTCGGGCGAGTTGCTTACACTCAAGCTCCGCTTCAAGCGGCCGGAAGGCGAGGCGAGTGAGCGGCTGGAGTTGGCGGTGAACGACGCGGGCCGCGCCTACGGTCAGGCGTCGGTCGACTTCAAATTCGCCTCGGCGGTCGCCGCCTTTGGCATGCTGCTGCGCGACTCGCCGCACCGCGGCACGGCCACGTTCGACGGCGTGCTCGAGCTTGCCAGCGAAGGTCTCGGACCCGACAGCGACGGCCGCCGCGCCGAGTTCATCGGTCTGGTGCGCAAGGCGCAGTCGATCCGCGGCCGGTAGCGGGCGGGCGTCGAGCCCACGGCCTTCGACGATCGGACTTGCCCGACCGATGGCCGCAAGAAACGCAAAGAGACGCAATAGGGTGAAGCAAGCCTGGCCTCCACCCTTTGCGTCTCTTTGTGTTTCTTGCGGCTACTTCGCGGTGGGTGGCTGTGGCAAAGTCATCGGGCACTCCGCCAACTTTGGGGAGATTGTGGCGTGGCCGTCCCGGCCGCCTCACATCTGGCGGATGAAACGGCAGGCGGGACGCCTGCGCCCCAACCTAGGCGGAGAGCCAGTCTTGGATGCCACAGCCGAGGCTTCGCCGACTCAGCCCAGCCACCCCAGACAGGTTTCACCGTGACACGTCCGGTGGATCGGCTACACTTCGGCCGCGGTATTCACGACGACGACACGGAGGTCTCGCCCGATGTGGGGGTGCGCTCAAGACGGAACAGCGCCGATCGGCGCGGAAATGGCCGACGCCTGGGGGCTCGCTGACTCGACCCCAGGCACCCCGAACCAGCCGCCGCTCCTAGTTCACCGCGTGGTTACCGCGCTCGTCGTGCTGGGCGTTGCGATGCGGGTCGTGCGGTACGCGATGCGTTTTCCGCTGTGGGGTGACGAGGCGGCGCTGGCGGCGAACTTTCTCGATCGCGGTTTCGTCGAACTGCTTGGGCCGCTTCAGTTCCAGCAGGTTTGCCCGCCGCTGTTTCTGTGGATTGAGTTGGCCATCGTGCGTTTGGCCGGATACAACGAGTACACGCTTCGCGCCTTTCCGTTGCTGTGTGGTGTCGCGAGCGTGCTGTTGTTTCGGCACCTGGCCGGGCGATTGCTCGGCGGCGTGCCGCTCGTCATGGCCGTCGGCATCTTCAGCGTCTCGTACTATCCGCTGCGGCATGCGGCCGAGGTGAAACCGTACGCGTCTGATCTGCTTGCATCGCTGGTACTGCTGGCCGTGGCAATCGCGGCAGGCCAACCCGCCCCACCGGACGCAGACAGTTTTCGTTCGCGGCAGTCGACTCGTCTGGTCCGCAACCTGATCGCTCTGGCGGTCCTGGCGCCCGTGAGTCTTGCGCTGTCGCACCCGGCCGTTTTCGTGGCGGGCGGAGTGGCGGTCGCGCTGCTGCCGACCGTTTGGCGATGCGGAACGTGGCGCGTGTGGCTCGCGTTTCTGATCTTTGCCTTGGCCACAATCGCCGCGTTCGCCGGTCTGTACTGGTTCTTGCTCCGGCCGCAATTTGCCGGCACGCTGCAAGAGGGCGTGATGCAAGTGTACTGGGACCGCGCGTTCCCGCCGCTGGGCGACGCGATGGAACTGGTTCGCTGGCTGGCGACGGTACACACGGGGCAGATGTTCGCGTACCCGCTGGGCGGCGCGGGGTCGGGCAGTGGGGCGGTGACGTTCCTTTTGGTTGCGGTGTGCGTGGTCTATTGGTGCCGGCGAGGCGACTGGCGGCTATTGCTTTTTTGCTTGGCGCCGTTCGCGTTGACGATGGCGGCGGCGGCGATGCGGCGTTATCCGTACGGCGGGTTCGCCCGCACGGCGCAGCACGTGGCGCCGGTCATTTGCCTGATGTCCGGCGTCGGCCTGGCGAGGCTCGTGTCGCGTTTGCGAAACAGCGCGGTGCGGCGTTGCGTAGTCGGCGGCGCGATCGCGTGTTTGGCCGTGCTGGGCGTGGGTCAAGCCGGGCGCGACATCATGCGGCCTTACCGAACCGAACACGATCGCGACGTGCGCGAGTTCGCGCAGAGATTCTGGACGACTGCGGCGGCCGATGCGGAACTGGCCTGCGCGTACACGGACTTGAAACAGGGATTCTTCCGGACCACGTACCTCTGGCGCGGTATTGCCCAGTACCTGTGCAACCAACGAATCTACTCGCCGCCCGGCCGCGTGTCGGGCCGGCCGCCGCGCTGGGGCGCCGTGTCGGAACGTCGCCCGTTGCGCTGTGTCGTGTTCAGCCGGCCGGGGCTGAGCCGCGATCAACAGGCGTTCGACGACTGGCTGCGTGCGATGCAGCAACGGTTTCGCCTCGCCCGCGTCGACCGATTCGACTTCGACAAGCCCCACGACCACGGTCCGCCGGACCGCGAGCGGATCGAGGTCTACGAGTTCTTCGCTCCCCGCGCAGACACACCGGCCATTCCGCTCGCCAACTGACGTCGGTCGCGATCGACGATCTCTGGTTCGACGTGGCCTTTGCCGTTGTCGGCCCGGAACCGACCCAGTATTCTCAGGACCGCGTCGTCTATGGACTGGTTGCCGTGGAGCAGGCTTCCAGCCTGCTGAGGTCGGCCAAGGAAACCGGCTGGCAGGCTGAAGGCCCCGGCCGTTCCTTGCGAGAAACCGTTCGGACCTCTATGGCTGTCATCCTTTCTGGCATTCAACCGTCGGGCAATCTGCACCTGGGCAACTATTTCGGCGCCGTGCAACAGTACTTGGAGTTCATCGCACGCGGCGACCGGTGCTATTACTTTCTGGCGAACTACCACGCGCTGACGTCGATCCGCGACCGTAAGCAGCTCTTGGAATTGACCCGCGCCACGGCCGCCGACTACATCGCGATGGGGCTCGACACGGAGCGATGTTCGATCTATCGCCAGAGCGACCTGGCCGAGGTGTGCGAGCTACAGTGGATGCTGACCACCGTGACCCCAATGGGCCTGCTGGAGCGCTGCCATGCGTATAAGGACAAGGTGGCCCAGGGGCTGTCGGCCGATCACGGGCTGTTCGCGTATCCGGTGCTGCAGGCGGCGGACATCCTGATCGTTCGCGCGGACAAGGTGCCGGTCGGCCAGGACCAGAAGCAGCACATCGAGGTGACTCGCGACATCGCCCAGCGATTCAATAATATATACGGCGATGTGCTGACCGTGCCCGAGCCGTACATTCGCGACGATGTCGCGGTCGTGCCGGGTCGCGACGGGCGGAAGATGTCGAAGTCGTACGGCAACACGATCGAACTGTTCGCGCCGGAGAAGGAGGTCAAGAGCCAGATCATGTCGATCGTGACCGATTCGGCGACCGTGGCCGAACCCAAGGACCCGGACAAGAGCAACCTGTTTCCGATCCTGAAGCTGTTCTGTACGCCGGCCGAGCAGGCCGAGTGGGCCGGGCGGTTCCGTGCAGGCGGGTTGGGTTACGGCGATGTGAAGAAGGCGATCTTCGCCAAGTACATGGATCGGTTCGGTTCGGCGCGTCGGCGCAGGCAGGAACTGGAAAAGCAACCCGACTTTGTGGAAGATGTGCTGCGTCGCGGGGCGGACGCGGCCCGCGCCGTAGGCCGGCCGCTGGTGCAACAGGTTCGCGACGCCGTCGGAATTCCCTGACGCTTGGTGCGACCGAGCGTTCGGGCCTCATTACCGTTGTACTATTCTGGGGGGAGTTGCCATGACCAGTGCGGTGGCCGATGCGCTCTTAGAAGTGGCGCCGGTGTTCGCCGGGTTTACGCCCGACGATCGCGCGGACTTGTTGGAAGTGGCGGTGGAGGAAACCTACGCGGCGGGCCTCGAGATCGTCTCGATCGGTCAACCGGCGCGGAGCATGTACGTAATCGCTGAAGGCACGGTCGAGGTGATCGAAGCGGGCAACTGGGACGAGGCCCCGCCACTGGCCACGCTGATTCCACCCTGCACGTTCGGCGAGATGGCGTTCTTTGAGCGTGCGGACCATCAGATCGCGGTACGCACGCTGACTCCGGTGCGAGTGCTTTCGATTGAGCGCGTTGGGTTCGACAAGTTGCTGAAGGCGCAGAGTCTCGCCGCGTACAAGGTGGCCCTGAATGTACTGCTCAAACTGGGCAGCCAGGTCCGGCAGCTAGAGGCGTGGATCGGCGAAGAACTGCACCACAAGCCGGGTGTCACCCGCGAACAATGGAAGGCGTTCCGGACTCGGCTGTATCAAGGAACGGAAATCTGAACGTCCGGGCATGGGTCGCTTGAACCCGTGTCCGGTCAAAGCTAACATCGACAAGGCATTGGTCTCGAAACGGAGGGCGCCCATGTCCGATCAGACGCTTGTGCATATGTCGACTCGCAAGGTACTGCGCGTTGGGTTGGCTGTGCCGCTGGGGGCGGCGCTCGTCGTGGCGATTTCGTTCGGCTCCGTACCGGCCGGCGCCCAACAAGCGGTGCCCCCCAAGAAATCCGCGGTGCCCGGCAAGGGCGGCGCGGCGGGCGGCGGCGCGGCTGGTGGGCAGGCGGCGCCACCGCCGGCCGCGAGCGGTATCATTGCGAGTGACGACGACCCGCGCGTGAAGGCGGCTGTTGCCCGAGCGGCCGCGTGGCTGCGCACGCGTGCGAATCAGCGGCATCAGCCGGGTGAACTCGCCCTCGCCGTGCATTCCCTTGCAAAAATCCATGAGAAGTATCCCGACCTGGTGGCCGAAAACGATCCTGCGCTGCTGCACATGGTTGAATCGCTGAAGGCGTACTGCCCTCCGAGCGGTTTCATTCCAGCCCAGAAGGGTGGCCACGACAACTACGAGGCTGGTGTTGTTGCGATGGCCCTGTCGGCCGCGGGCGGCGAGGCCAACAGGAAGGAGATCGAAGTCGTCGCACAGTACATCATGAGCAAGCAGTCGCCGAACGGTTCGTGGAACTACGACGGCGAAACAGCCGGCGACACTTCCATGACTCAGTACGCCATACTCGGTCTATGGGAGGCTGCGTCCGGCGCCGGAGTCCCAGTCCCGCACGAGGTGTGGGATCGGGCTGCTGTGTGGCTGCTCAACACGCAACTCAGCAATGGTGGGTTCGAGTACCATCCGCCTGCGAACCCGCCTCAGAATCATGTCGGCGACGCCACGCACACGATGACGGTCGCCAGCCTCGGCAGTTTGTACATCTGCCGCGATCATCTGCCGTTCGGCAAGCGCAAGAACAACAAGGGCGTTCTCCTCGCCGTCGAAGACGAGAGCGCCAAGGAGAAGGGAACAAGCTACAAGCCGCAGTCGACGCCCGAAGCGTTCAAGCAGGCCCTCGACCGTGCGGCCGCGTGGGTAGACGCGAACTTCACTCTCGACAAGGCCCGCGGCGCTGGTGACGGTGGCGGCGGGCAGTGGTATTTCTATTACCTTTATGCATTTGAGCGGTTCGCTACTCTCGCCGGCGTGACGCACGTCGCCGGTCACCATTGGTATGACGAAGGGGCCCGCCTGATCCTCGCCAAACAGCAGGAGGATGGGTCATGGACCCACTCCCACGGCCCTGAAGTCAACACCGGATTCGCCGTGCTATTCCTGATTCGTTCGACGTACATTTCCCAAAAGATCCACCAGAAGCGCATCGGTCGCGGCACGCAGATCAGCGGCCGCGGCATCCCAAAGAACCTCGATGAGCTTCAGCAAGAGGGCGGCGGCTTGAAGGCCAAGGGCATCGTCGGCAAGACCGGAGACCTCTTGGTCGCCATCGAGACCGGCAACGTCGACATTTCCGAGCGGGCCGCACGCGGACTGCTCGACCAAATGTACGACTCGAAGAACAAGTGGTCCGCCGCTGGGGAGCAGGGCGCTCAACTCAAGCGAGCGCTCGAAAAGAGCATCAAGTCCAAGAACTCGGAAGGCATCAAGGCCATCCTGAAGGCGCTGGCGCTGACCAACGATTTCAGGGTCGTGCCGCTGCTCATCGACGGAATGTACTACGAAGACGACCCCGAGGTGCAGCTCGAGGCGCGGCGAGCACTGTGCCTGATCAGCCGCAAGTTCAACGGCTTCGGCAAGATTTATCCGGAAGAAGCGACGAAAGAGGAATGGCAAGACGAGATCGATCGCTGGGTCGCGTGGTACAAGGCGGTCCGGCCGGAATCGGCCTACGAGGACGACGTCGACCTGCTTACCAGCGTCGAGAAAAAGTGAGGTGACCGAACCGATGACTGGTCGCGTGTTCGTGCTGTTGATCGCATGCGTAGCGCTGTTCGGAGACGCCGCCGCGGCGCGCCCTACGCGAACGACGATGACGATGTAGACCTGCTCGCCAGCGAGGAGAATCGCCAGGATGATTCGCATGATTAGCGCATCCGAAACGGACAACTCGAAACAGCGCGAACGGCCCGCGGCCGCGTCGGCGACCGAACCGGTGTTGGGCGTCACGTCGTTCGATCGCGTGTTCTCGCTGCTCGTCACGTGCATCTTGTTGCTCGGTCTCGTTACGGTTGGGCTGGGGGCCGTCTGGTTGACGAACCAGCGGTGGGTCGTAGCGGCCGCACCGGCGCGGATCGACATGGTCGAGGTCCCGATTCCATGCGATGTGGGCGGCACAAACCCATTCGACGAAATGCCCACGGACCCTGTTGCTGGACCCGACTCGTCGGATCCCTCGGCCGTCGACAACGCCGCCGCCCCTTTCACAGATGCCACTGAACCAATGAACCGGGTGATCGACGCGATTGGCAATATCGCGACGAATCCCGACGAACTGGCGATGGTCAGCAACGCCGGCGCCACAGCCGTCGTGCCGGGTGGCAGCACGATCGGCACGAGCGGCAGGCGACTCGTGGGCGACGGACCCGGCAGGATTGCTGGCGTCAGCCGGAGCAAGCGCTGGGAAATCTCGTTCGAGTCCGGCCAGACCGAGCAAGAGTACGCGCGGCAGTTGGACTACTTTCACGTGGAACTCGGCGCGATCGTGGACCAGAAGATCTACTACGCCTCGTCGCTTTCCTCGGCCAAGCCGAGCGTGCGCACGGCGTCGAGCGGGGCCGACGAGAAACGGTTGTTCTTTTCGTGGCGCACCGGCGGCCGGCGGCAGATCGACCTCAGCCTGCTCAAGAAAGCGGGCGTCCCGGTCGGCGGCGAGCCGATCGTGCTGCACTTTTATCCGGCCGACGTGGAACAGCGCCTGGCCCGCATGGAGCTCGACTACCTGGACAAGGCCCGGGGTACAGCCAACCTCCGCGACGTAAGGAAGACGCGGTTCGCTGTGGTCAGAGACAAGAACGGCGCGTCATATGATTTCGAGATCACGAGGCAGGAGTATTGCGGCCAGCCCGAAAGCGAGGTGAGTCGATGAGCGTTGCAGTCGAACCCAACAAGACCGAATCGCAGCCGCAGCAACCGGCTCAGCAGAATCCACCCAAGCCGTCTGATCCCGTGTTGGGCGTGACTCGGTTCGATCGCGTCTTTTCGTTCTTGTTGACATGCATTTTGATCTTTGGCCTGGTTGCGAGTGCGTTCGGGGCGATTTGGGTGACGACCCGGCAATGGATCGTACACACGCCTGTCGCCAACATTGAAGTGGTGGAAGTCATCGAGGACGTCGAAGGCGGCGGCGCCGAGGACGGCGAACTGGGTTCAAGCCTGTACGCGCCTGGCCCAGAGTCTGCCGACGTCACCCTGGCCGTCGACATCCAGGACACGGTCATGGCCGACAACCCGATCGAGACAATAAAAGACGTGATCAACGCCGTCAGTTCGGTGGTCTCGGATCCCGAGCAACTGGCGATGGCTGCCGACGTTGGCGTTCCGTCCATGCTGCCCGGTGGAAACCCGAAGGGCACCGGCACCAAACGCAACCTTGGCAAGGGCCCCGGCGACGGAGGCGGCGTGAAACGCAATGAACGCTGGGAGATTTCCTTCGAGTCGGGCCAGACCGAGTTGGAGTACGCCCGCCAGTTGGACTACTTCAAGATTGAGATCGGCGCGATCGTCGGCGGAAAGATCAGCTACGTCACGCAGCTCTCGGCGCCACGACCGAACGTGCGCATGGCTGCGGGCGGGGCGGAAGACAAGCGGCTCTACTTCTCGTGGCGCACCGGTGGCCGACGGCAGATCGACCTAAACCTCCTGCAGAAAGCGGGCGTCGCCGCACCCGGCAATGCGATCGTGCTGCAGTTCTACCCGTTCGAGACCGAACAGTACCTGGCGCGCATGGAACGCGACTACTTGGAAAAGGCCAAGGGCACGAAGGACCTGCGTATCGTACGCAAAACGAAGTTCCAGGTCGTCAGAGACAAGAACGGCAAGCCGTACGATTTCGAAATCACCAAGCAGGAGTACTTTGGCCAACCGTCCACTTGAGCCGAGCGACGATGGGCAGGCGCCAAACCTGCAACGTAACAAGGCACCCAGAGGAGTCACCAAGCCGTGAGCATGTACAACATCCTGATGTGGTTGGGTAATTCCGTCTACGGCGTCCAAGCCCTGATGGGAGTGTTCGCCACCTACTACGCCATCCTGCTGTTTCGCCGGACGAAACAAAAGCGGTTCGCGAGCGCCGAATCGGCCAACGATTTCTTTAACACAGTGCGCGACCTGCTGACCGGCGGCAAGTTCGACGACGCCAGCAAGGTCTGTCAGTCGCCGCAACACTGGCGCGTTCTCGTTCCCCAACTAGCGGCCTACGCGGTGCAGAACCGTCGCGACGAGCTAGGTCGCATCAAGCGGACGCTCGGCGCAAAGTTCCAAGACGTGATATCGGACCTCGATCACACGCTGTCCTACATTTTTACCGTGGTCAAGATGGCGCCGCTGGCCGGGCTGCTCGGCACGGTGCTCGGCATGATCGCGGCCTTTTCGCGCCTGGGCACTGGCGACAAAGTGGACCCGTCGGCGCTGGCCGGCGACGTCAGCATGGCCCTCTGGACCACGGCCGTCGGCGTGTTCATCGCTACGCCGTTCATCTTGGTCGGAAACTCGATCAACGTGCGCATCCGAAAGCTGGAAGAGGGCGCGCAGTCCGACCTGTTGCGGTTCCTTGAGGATTTTGAGCGGTCTCCCGCTGTGGCTCGGGCCAAGGCCCCCGCGGCCGTCGCCGCACGTTGAACCGGAGGAATTGACTCATGGCCCTCGCTGAAATGCTCACCGCTGGTTCCGGCGCGGCAATGTTCCCGAAACGGAAAAAGCCCGCGGGCGACCAAGGCGCCATCGACTTTTCGCCGCTGTGCGACATGACGTTCCAGCTTCTTGCCTTCTTCATCATGACCGTCAAGCTGGCCAACCAAGAGACCGTCGATGTGCCGACCATTTCACACGGCACCGGCGTGGAACTCGACACGGCAATGGTGTTTACCATGCTTGCCTCGGCGGACGCCAAGGGCGATCCGCGAATCATCCTGGGCAACGGCGCCGAAGGCAAGTCGGTGACTCTCGAGGAAGCCAGGAATGCGATTGAGGCCAGCGTGCGGCAGGGCAAACCAAACATCATCATCAAAGCGGAAAAGACAACCACCGCCGGCGCCGTACAAAAACTCAGCCGCATCGTCGCGGCCGTCAATGGCGCGGAATTGTTCATCGGGGTTGCAGACACGGATTGATCAGCCATGTCCAAGTGGGACCTATTGCGCGTCGAATCGCTTCAAGTAGAGCACGAGGTTGCTGAAGACCGCCTGCGGCAGATGCTGGCCGACGGCGAGCTATCGCGCGACGATTGCGTGCGACGTCCCGGCGACGACCGCTGGTGGCGCGTGTACGAGCGAGCCGAGTTCCGTGTGGACCAGGAGGATGCCGCCGCGCTCGCCGCCGAGGAGGAGCCGCCGCGACTTGAGGCTGGATCGCTGCGCGGCCTGCTCGTCGACGCCGAACCCGTCTCGGAGGAGAACCACGCCAAACCTCGACCGGTCGTTGCGCCCGTGGCTCGCGTGTCCCCGGCCAAGCCAGTCGCGCCGCCGCCACCACGCCGTCCCGAACCTCAGCCACCCGATGATGGTGACTCGTTCCTTCCGCCGAAAAAACCGCTCACCGAAGTTGAAGACATCGACATGGCCCCCGCGTGCACCGTGTCGTTCCTGCTCATCCTCTTCTTTGTCATCGTGTCGTGCGTCGCCTTGCAAATGGCCATCGCCTTTCCCAAGCCGGCGCCCGACGAAAACGCACCCGCCGCTCAACCACCCAAAACGCCTGAAGAACTCAAAAAGGACAACCTTATCGTCGACATCAAGGCAGACAACACCATCTGGATCGAAAAGGAACAGATCAAGTCGGCCGACCTCGTCACCAAACTCACCAACATGAAGCGGGACAAGGCGATTACCGACCTGGTCGTCAATGCGGAAGAAGCCGCCTACCATCAGACTGTGGTGGCCGTGTTC
Organism: Planctomycetia bacterium; assembly: GCA_036758585.1. Lineage (GTDB taxonomy): Bacteria > Planctomycetota > Planctomycetia > JALXBF01 > JBGPMX01 > DAIOWH01. The sequence goes on along the minus strand of DAIOWH010000006.1, from coordinate 54,255 downwards.
GACGCCGCCACTCAGGCCGGCATCCAGCACGTCAAGATGGCGGCTGTCACCAAGGTGCTCAAGAAAGCCAGCAAGAAACGCGCGATCAAGAACTGACGCTGTGCCATGACACAGCGTTTTTCATGTACCTGTTGAAAGCCTGAATAACGATGCCCCAACTCGAAATTCATCACCCGGACGGAAACGTAACCTACGCGGAACTGACGACGGCCAAGCCGTTGCTTATCGGCAGTGGCCAGAACTGCGACGTCGTGTTGCGCTCGGCCGAGGTCAAACGAGTACATTGTCGCCTGGTGTCGCGCGACGGACGCTGGCGGATCGAAGTTGCTACTGACGCCGCCGGCGTGCGCCTCGGAGACAAGGTCGTCAAGGCGGGCACCATCTCGTCGGGCGACATCCTGGAAATCGGCAACGCGAAAATCTACGTCGACGCGGCGGCGGCCGTGGCGGACGGTCAAGAGGAATCGGCGCCTGCGGTGAACCCGTACGGCAGTCTCGACGAGATCCCAACTACGTCGGCACTGGACGACAGCGAACCGGCTCACCACGTCGGCCGCGGCCTGCGCAAGAAGAGCCACCTCGACGAACGCGGCGGCATGAAAAAGGCATGGGACGCGGTCAAAGCTAAAGCTGCCTCGCAGGTTCAGGGCGAGGCCGACCGGCCTCCCGGCGAAGAACGCATCATGGGTTCCCCGCTGGTGCGATGGATGCTCGTGGCGGTCGTCCTCCTTGCCTTCGGCGGCGCCTACTTCGTCCTCGACTACCGAAGCCGAATGATCACCGAACACTTCGACAAGGCCCTCGAGACCATGAACGGTGGGAACCTCGAAGGCGCCATCAAACTGTATGACTCGTTCCTCGCGTCGTATTCCAACCACGCACTCGCGTCCAATGCGCGCGTGCAGCGAGCACTGTGTGAAATCCAAACTGCACCGACGTTGCAGGCCGGAGTCGAGATGGCCCGGAAGATGGTTCGCGAAATGGGCAAGGAGCAGGCTTTTGCGCCCATCCTGCCCAAACTCGGCGAGGTCGTCGGCCAGTCCGCACAGAAGCTCGCCGAGGCCGCCCGCGATCGCGCCGACGAGAAGTCGCTGAAACACGCACTCGATGCCAAGGAGACCCTTGCCAGCGACCTGCCGGGCGCCAATGTGCCCGAGTCCGTCTTGCAACAACTCGACCAGACACTCGAAGCGGCCCGCGCCTCCATCAAGAAAGCCACCGAACGCGACAACACCATCGCCACGATGGACCAGTCGATCAAGACGGGCAAGACCATGCTGGCGTATGCCGCACGCGAACGACTTGTCCAGCTCTACACCGACCTCGTCGCCGAAGGAACCCACGAAGACAAGGACGAGAAGGTTCGCGAACTCATGACCAAAGCGTGGCAGGCCGATCGCGACGCGGTCCAGTGGGACGGCACGCAGAAACCCGCCGAAACCCAAGCCAGGCTCGGCGCCGTGGTCAAGTCGACCACGCTGGTCGATCGAACGGGCGGCGCGGCAGCCGGTGCGGGCGATAACATCCAGTTCGTGCTCGCCGCTGGAACGATCTACGCCGTCGATGGCGACGGCGGCAAAGTGTTGTGGCACGTGCCGGTCGGCCTCGACTGCTCCACGCTGCCCGTGTTCCTGCCCGGCCAAAGTGAACCGACCGTGGTCGTCACCGACACGCGCCATCACGAACTGCTGGCGGTGCGCAGCCGCACCGGGCAACTTGTCTGGCGGCAAACCATCGACGAACCGCTCGAAGCCGCGCCGCTGTTCCACCGCGGAAGAATCTACCAACCGACCGGCGCGGGCAACATTGTCGTCGTCGACCCCGTCACCGGCCGCATCGACGGCCGACTGCAATTCGGCACGCAGCGACTGGCCACCACTCCCATCGCCGACGCGAGCGGTGGACATCTCTACGTGCTCGGCGAGCAGTACGTGCTTTACGTGGTTACGTTGGGCGCTCCGCCCAAATGTGAGCAGGTTCTGTACCTCGCCCATCGGCCCGACTCGATCGTCGCGTCGCCCCTGCGCATGCAGCGCTATCTGGTGCTTTGCGAGAACGACAGCGGCAGCGGTTGCCGGCTGCGCGTGCTGTTGCTCGCGCCCGATGGCGGATCAGTCGAAGAGATACAGCGCATCGCGATCAACGGCTGGGTTCACAGCTCGCCCGCGGTGTTCGGCAACCGCATGTTCGTCGCCACGGACCTTGAGACGGTGCTGGTCTACGAAGGCGGCCCGCCCGAAAAGGCCGACGGCTTCGCGCCGGTCCCCATCAAGACCGTGTCAGGCGGCACCGCCCCCGCCGGCACGCGGCCGCAGGCGTATTCCATGTTCTACTCCGAGACTGATCTGCTCGTGGCCGGCAGCATGGTGCGGCACTTCAAGTACACGGCCGACAAACAGACGCTGGAGCCGTCGGCCGAGAAACTTGCGGGCGCCGCGTCGCAGCCCATCCAGCGGTTTCCCGTGACCGGCAACGTGAATAGTCTCTTCGTCGCTCGTCGGCTGCCGAACAGTTCGGCCGTGGCGTTCACGGCCCTCGACGCGGCCTCGCTCGAACCTCGCTGGGAAATCGTGCTTGGTACGGGCCTTGTCGCCCTCCTGCCGACCGACCCGACCAAGACAAATTGGATTGCACTGTCGCGCACCGGCCAGGTGTTCGCCGTGCCGGCGGCTACACTGACAGGTGGCGGCGTCGTGGACAAGTCCGCCGGTCGCGTGGGCGGCGAGAACGACGCCCTGTCGGACCAGTTCGCACCGCTCGCACTTTCCGGAGGCTCCGCCGTATTCGTTTCCGGTGCGGCGAACCGACTGTTTGTCAGCGCGGCGGCCGCCGGCGCGCCCAAGCCGATCGACTTGCCCGCGCCGCTTCAGGCGCCGTTGGCCGCGTTCGATGCGGGACTGCTCGCACCCACTAAGGACAGCCGCATCTATTGGATCTCGCACGAGACGGGCAAACAGCTCGCCGACCCGTTCCAACCGCCGATCCAGCAGGACCAGCCGCTGCAATGGCGCGGCGTCGGCGTCACCGACAAGAAAACCGTTGTGGCCGTCGATGACCAAGGCAACGTGTACCAGATCGAATCGCGCAAGGAACCGTCGCCCCACCTGGCCGAACGCGGCCGCACGACGTTGCCCAAGGCCGTCGCGTCGCGGGTCGCGATTTCCGGCAACGTGCTGTGCTGCGTCGACGTCGACAACACTCTGCGCACCCTCGATGCCGAGGCGTTGGCGGCGATCGGCGAGTGGAAGCTGCCGGCCCCTGCGACCGTCGGACCACTCGTGGCCGGCGGCTACATCCTGATCGTCTCGGGCCGCGACCTGCTCGTGTGCATCAGTCCGCAGGGCCAGGAACTCTGGCGGCAGTCGCTCGGCGGCGAGTCGCTTGCCGGCCAACCGATCGTGCTTGGCGAGACGTTGTGCTTCGTGACCCTGTCGGGACTTGTTCGGGCCTTGAAGCTGACGGATGGCGCCGAGGCATGGACGATCAATGCGGAAAAGCCGCTCGCCGGCGGACCCGTCGTGGTCGGAGAGCTGATCGCCGTGCTCGGCGACGACGGCAGCCTGAGCCTGGTCAAACCATTGCCCGCGAAGTAAGACGCGAGGTGAGAGATGAGTCGTCAAGCCCAAGACCCAGTCCGAAGGTTCGCAGCCGCGTTTCTGGCCGCGGTGTTCACGCTCAGCTTGGGGCACTGGATTGCCGCCGCCGCCCCCGCGACGCAAGACCCGGCCGCCAAGAAGGCCGACGACAAGAAGCCCGAAGAGGAAGAGGCGGAACAACTCCCCGCCCTCAAGGTTGTCGAGGGGGACGAGTGGCTCACGATGGAGCCTTTCGACCGACTCCGCCTCGCCGTCGAGATGAAAGAGCGCGGCGCCTTCACCAAGCAAGACAAGAGCAAGGACAAGAAGCTGGGCCGAGACGAGTGGTTCGAGAACGCAACCTACCCTTTCGAGTTGATGGATTGGAACAATGACGGGTTCGTCGACGAGACCGAGATCGTCTCAGTGGCGATAGACGTGTTGCCCGTCGAGCGGCCGCTGCAACTCATCCCCGAACCGGGCAAGCCGCTTGATCCGATGGTGCGCATCACGATTTTGGCCGACAGTCGAGAGGTGAACGTGCTGCGCAGCAAGATCAAGGAGATTCTGTACTTCGAGGACATGCTGCTGCGTCAAGGTCGCGAGCACTCCAACAAGGGCGAGATGAACCGGGCGTTCGAGTACTTCGACAAGGTCGCGTCGCAACAGCCGAACTGGCCCGGCCTGCACGATCGGGTGGCGGAATACTGGTTCAACGAGGCGAACGCGCACCTGCGCGAACTCCGAGCGGACCGCGCTATCGCCATGCTCAACGAGATGGCCCGGTACGTCGAAGACCACAAGAACGACAAGCCGCCCGCCAAGATGCATCCACGCGCGAAAAACTTGATGGGCGACGCGCTCAAACAATCCGCCGACCGGGTGTTCGAGACCACCAAGGACTACGCGACGGGCCGCCGGCACATGGCCTCGCTGCGGGCCGCCTATCCGGACCATGACATGCTGCCGGCGATGGAGCGACGATTCTCCGCCGAGGCCGAAAGCCTGCGCAAGGAGGCGAAAAGCAAATCGGCCGCCGGCGCGAACCGCGAGGCCGCTTTCCTCATCCTGCAAGCGGTGGATATCTGGCCCAAGTTGAACGGCATCGATGAGGACTTCAACAGCATTTTCGCCAAGTACCCGATTCTGATCGTCGGCGTGCGCGAGTTGCCCTTGCGATTTGCACCGTGGGCGCCGACCGGCACGCCGGACGCCCGGGTCGCTCAGTTGCTGCAACTGCCACTCATGGAAATATCGGGCGTCGGCGAGAACACATCGTTCAGCAGCAGAATACTTGGCAGCCAACCCGAACTCGCGGAACTCGGCCGCCAGATCACGCTGCGCATTAAGCCCGGTTTGAAATGGTCCGACGGCGAGAAGGTGATCACCGCCACCGACATCGCCCGGTCGATTACCACACGGTGCGACCCCAATCTGGCTGGCTACGACGCCGCGCTGGCCAGCGTGGTGAAGCAGGTGCGCGTGAATTCGCCGAGTGAGATTGTCGTCGACATGAAGCGCACTCAGCTTCGTCCCCAAACCAATTTTCTCTTCAACCTGCCGGCCAGCCACCGCATGATCGGCGATCGGTTTGACGGCGACGTGGCCGTCGGCGCCGGGCCGTTCCGCTACCTGACTCGAAGAACCGGCCAAGAGGCGAACCTGCAAGCGAACCAGTTCTTCTTTGCCGGAGCGCCCAAGGTCAGCGAAATCGTCGAGCGGCGATACGCCACCGGCAAGGACGGGATCAAGGCGCTCATCACTGGCGACGTGGCCCTTTTGGAACACGTGCCGCACCGCGAACTCAGAAGGCTCGAGGCGATGAAAGACGAGTTCCGCGTGGTCAAGACCGGCGTGCCGTCCGTACATTCGATCGCGTTCGACTTCCGCACCCGCGCCGACCTGCAGAGCCACACGCTCCGCCGAGCGATGATGTACGCCATCGACCGCAAGGCAATCCTCGAGGGCGCTGTGCTTGGCGCCCCCGCGCGCGAAGGCGACGAACTGATCAACGGCCCGTTTCCGCGCGGCAGCTTCGCGTTCGAGCCGTCGTTGGAAGCGTGGACCTACGACCCCGTCTTGGCCAAAGGCTTGGCCGACGCATCGCGCAAGGAACTCAAAGTCGAGAGACTCCGCTACACTCTGCAGTATCCCGACGTCGAGGAGGTGAAAGTTGCGTGCGAGTTTATTCGAGAGTACTGGAAGATCGTCGGCATCGATCTCGAATTGCGGCCGCGGCCCAGTCAGGTGCTCGAAGAAGAGATCGCACTCGGCCGCAGGTTTGAACTGGTCTATCGCATTCACCACGTGCGCGACACTGTGCTCGACGCCGCTCGCACGTTGTGCCTCGGGCAGCCGATCTCGCCCGAGAAAATGGTCATGCCGAACGCGGGAACGCCGTGGCTTCGCCAGAACCTGCGCGACCTCGAATTCGCCACGGGCTGGCCACTCGCACAGAGCAAGCTTCAACTGCTCCAACAGCAAGCACGCGACGACGTCGGCATCATTCCGCTATGGCAACTGAACGACTACTTCGCATACAACCACAAGCGCCTCAAGGGCGTCATCGACGAGGGGCCGCTGGGCATCTATCAGAATGCGGAGCTCTGGAACGTGACGCCGTGGTATCGCAGGGACTAGAAGTTGAATCGCACTACGCCAACAGAATCGATCAGACTCGCTGACGGAACCGCAGGTGGTATTCGCCGGCTTTCGCGCATGCTCGCCCAAGTCGTCGGCGCGTTTGCGCTCGTCGCAGCAGCCGCGGCGCCGTCCGGCGGCGCGCCGGCCCAGGACGCGGCCGGCAAGCCGTCCAAATCCGGCAACGACGCGGCAGCGGATGTGGGAGACCCCGTTCCATTTGTTGACCAGCCGTACCGAATCAAGCTGTTGGTGTCGTTCTCCAACGACGCGCGGCTGACCAGCCGACTGCGCGGCGACGTGCTGCGCCGAGTCCGTTCGCACGCGGCCGCATTCGTGGGTGATGCCTGGCAACTCGAAATTCAAGATGTCAGCGGTTTGCTCAATGTGTTCACTCCCGACACGATGGCGTCCCTGACGGCCAGGCAGTTCGAGCAACTCGTTAACGACGAGGACAAGATTTTCGTCCTGGGTGTTCGATCGGCTGGCGACCGGTTCGCGCTCGTGGGTCGCGAGTACGACGTGTTCTTCGACCGATGGAGTCCGTTGTTTCAAGGCTCCGCCCGCGAGACAACTCAAATCAGTCGCGAGTTGGTCCTGATCGCTGGCCGCATGTTTGCACCACTCGCGCGACTCGTCACCGGAGACTCGAAACGGGCAACGATCGAACTCAAGGGCGGGCGACTCCCCACGCTGGACCCCGCGGCCATCGACGCCAAGGCCCGATACAAACCGGCGTTTCAGTTCGCCCCGAATGGCACGGTGTTGCGACCCATGCGTGCCGTGTTCAACGAAGAGGACCCGGAAGTCATTGATCGCATGGACCCGGTACGCTGGACATGGTACGTCATCGAAGGTCGCGACGGCCCCGAGGCCGCTTGCCGCATCGCCTCGGCCATTCGCGGCACGCTGCCCTATCGCACCGAGGATCCGAACGAACCGGAGATTATTGTTGCACGCACAGCCGGCGCCGGTACCACGCTGCGCGTCGTTGACAGCGAGAACCGGGCCCCACTGGCCGGAATGGACGTCGAGGTCCGCGAACGGACTGACAGTGCCTCGTTTCCACTCGGCACAACTGACTCGGAGGGGCGCATTCAAATCGCTCCACGTGGCGGCGCGCCGGCCGTCTTGTTCGTCTACATACGGCACGGCCAGGACTTGTTGGCGATGCTGCCGGTGCTGCCTGGCGCCGGTACTGAACCGGAACAGACGGTGCGCGCCGACGCGTTGCGACTCGATATCGAAGGCCGCGTCGTCGCGCTGCAAGCGTACATCGTCGACCAGGTCGCCCGCCGCACGATCCTCTCAGGCGCCCGAGACCCCGTGACTCAAGTGATGAAGGGCGGCCTGATTCGCAAGGCCATCGACAAGAAAGACATCAAACAGGCCGAGGCGCTGCTCAAACAGTTCGCGGAATCGCCCGATCAAGAGGCCCTGAAGAAGCGGATTGCATCCACCAAGGAGTATCTGCGAGAACGGCGCGAAGAGGCAAAGTGGAGCAACAAGGTCAAGCAACTGTTCGCGACTACCGACCGAATCATTGACGCATACTTCAATCCCGACGAACTCGCCGAAATACGCGACGAGTTCGCCGACGACATTCAGGCGCTCAAGGAAGACGCCGCCAACGCCGCGGCCGACGGTCAGCCCGATGCGGCGCCCGCCGCCGCCACGCCCGCCGCCGCGACGGCCGGGAGTGGTTCCTGATGTCTGACCATCTTACATACGACAACCCGCTCATCAGTCGCTACGCCAGCCGCGAGATGAGTGAACTCTGGGGACCGCAGCGCAAATTCTCCACCTGGCGAAAACTCTGGGTCGCACTGGCCGAGGCCGAGGCGGAACTAGGGCTGAACATCTCCACCGCGCAGATTGAACAGCTTCGCGAGCACACCGACGACATAGACTTCGAGCGCGCCGCAGAAATCGAAAAACGACTGCGACACGACGTCATGGCCCACGTGCACCTGTACGCCGAACTCTGCCCGCTTGCACGGCCAATCATCCACTTGGGCGCGACCAGCGCCTACGTCACCGACAACACCGACCTCATTCTGATGCGGGAGGCGATCGGCAAGGTCCGCGACCGCCTCGTCGGCGTCATCGACGGACTGGCTCGCTTCGCCGAGCAGCACCGCAACCTCGCTTGCCTGGGTTTCACGCACTTTCAACCCGCCCAACTCACCACCGTCGGCAAGCGAGCCACGCTCTGGTGCTACGACTTCGTGCTCGACCTCGCCGAGGTCGAACACCGCCTCGGCACTCTACAGTGCCGCGGAGTCAAGGGGACGACCGGCACGCAGGCGAGCTTCCTCGCGCTGTTCGACGGCGACCACAGCCGAGTCGAACGCCTCGACCAATTGGTTGCCGAGAAGATGGGCTTCATCGCCAGCCTGCCGGTGACGGGACAAACCTACACGCGCAAGGTCGACTCACAAGTGCTCGATCTGTTGTCGGGCATAGCCCAGTCGTGCCACAAGTTCTGCACCGACCTGCGCCTACTCGCCGGCCGCAAGGAGTTGGAAGAGCCGTTCGAGTCCGACCAGATTGGCTCGTCGGCCATGGCCTACAAACGGAACCCGATGCGTGCCGAGCGCGTCTGCGGCTTGGCCCGCTTCGTGATCAGCCTCACGTCGAGCGCCGCTCATACCGCCGCAACCCAGTGGCTGGAACGCACGCTCGACGACAGCGCCAATCGCCGACTGACCATTCCGCAAGCCTTTCTGGCGATAGACGCCATGCTCAGACTGTGCGTGAATATCATAAGTGGAATAGTCGTATATCCCGAAGTAATCGGGCGGCACATTGGCGAGGAACTTCCGTTCATGGCCACCGAGAACATCCTGATGGCCGCCGTCGCTGCCGGGGGCGATCGGCAAGACCTTCACGAACGAATCCGTCGCCACAGCATCGCCGCCGCCGCTCAAGTTAAGGAGCACGGCCGCGCGAACGATCTCATCGATCGCCTGAAAAACGACGCCGCGCTGGCGGCAGTAGATTTCGACAGGGTGCTCAACACCGCCGCGTTTGTTGGACGAGCACCGGAACAGGTCGAGCGATTCATCGAGGCCGTGGTCGATCCGATCCGCAACCGCTGGCCCGATCTGACGCGGCAGCGGGCGGATGTCGACGTTTGAAAGGGCCGCGGGAACATGGCCGCGAAAAAGAAACACCCAGTCGCCAAGATCCACCGCCGCTGGGGCCGCAAGCCGCTCGAAAAGCCACACTCCACGCCAAAGGGTCGCAAGGGCTACGACCGCCGCACGGAGCGCAACGCACAACGCGACCAGGCCGAGGATCTGTGAACGGCGATGGACCTATGCGTGGGAACCATCGCCTATTTCGCCAACTCGGTCGGTCGACGCAGGCACCGGTGCAGCGGAGTCAATCGTCTCGTGCGCTTGTAACCATATCTCGCCAAACAGCTCGTTCTGTTCCGCACGAACTTGTTTGTTCTTCATCAGCTCAAGTACAGCCAGGAACCGGCCAACGACTGGCCCGCGCTCCGTTGAATGATCGAACAGACTCCAAAACGGCACGCGACCCTCATTCGCAACCCGAACAAGGATCTCGTCCATGTACACCTCGATCGGCGTCTCGTCATAGACAATACTCTTCGGAGCAAGCGCAAACGTCTGCCGGATCAGGCGCCCAAACGCACTTACCAAGTCCCACAGTTCGACATCGCGGATTGGCTCGTTGGCCGGTTCGACTCCATCCCACCGATCCACCGGCACCCGCGCGAACCGCAGTCGCTGTCCGTCCGCCAACTCCTGCAGCCCCTCGGCCGCATCCCGGAATCGCTTGTACTCGAGCAATTGCCGAACCAGTTGAGTGCGCGGATCGTTGGGCTCCGCCGCCGCCTCATCGACGCGCGGCAGCAACATACGCGACTTGATCTCCATCAGCGTCGCAGCCATTACGAGAAAGTCGCCGGCGACGTCCACATCGATCATCTGCAGGATCCGCAGGTAGGCCAAATACTGCTCGGTGACCCGCGCGATGGGAATATCGAAGACATCCAGTTCGTCCTTGCGGACCAGATAGAGCAAGAGATCCAACGGCCCCCGGAAGATGTCGAGATCAACACGGTAGTCCATAGATCGTCCGTCAGAGTACTCCGACTGACTCACGTTTCGCAGAGTCTATCGAACTGGCGCAGGTCGGTATAGGTCGCCGGTTGGAAACGGCGATGGATCGCTTTCAAGTAACTGGCGTGGGGTAGGCTTCCAACCTGCCAACTGCCGGCAGGCTGGAAGCCTACCCCACTTCTCGCGGAGTTCCCTGGTGATGGCGGGCTGCGCAGCAGCGTAAGTTGTTCTAACGAACTCGGCGTGGTGTGCTAGAAGTCGTCTACGGTCTCGCCCCCCGCGACCGTGCCGGCGGCTCGCCAGATCGTCGCATCTACGTTCGTCGACGTGAGTCGCACGGAGCCGTCGCCCATCAGCACGTTGACTCCACCATCGTGATAACTACGGGCGGTGACGGCGCTAAACGTAGGCCCCAAGTTTCTTTCGCGAATACCCGTGATGTCGATGTCGAAGCTCGAACCCGTACTCTTGTTCTCGGTGAACCGGTTCGGCGTCCAGGCCGTGGTGAATCCGGTCTGATGCACGTGACCATCCATCCACTCGGCATGCCCACTGCCCGCCAAACCGCCCGAACACCCTGCTCCATTACTGTATTCGGGCGCCACGCTGTACGGATCATCGGCCGGAACAGGTATCGCTGAGGGCGTGAAGCGGGCGTGTAGCCCGGCACAATCGCGAAAGTACCGCTGCCGGGCCTTCACCTCGGCGGCCACCATCGTGTTGCTCAGGCCGTCAATGAAGTCGCGTTCGCGAGTGCTGCTGTTCACAAAGAACGGCCCCCTAGGCCTCTCATTGTAGGAGACGCCCGCTGGATTCGGACTCATGCCCCCCCACACGTACCAATCGCCCATGTTCCACCCGTAGTTCGTAACGCCCGCCCAACCGAAGCTATGCTGAGTGGGTTGGGCATTGGGGTCGCTCGGACAGAGGAAAAGTTCGATGTTCTGTGCGGTGACTGTCGTGTTCGCCGGATGTTCATAGTTGAAGCTGAAGTTGATGGCGTTGTAACCACCGGACTGGTCCAGAAGCGGAAGCAACTGCGCGTGCACCGACCAGCCGTGCGGCGCACCCGAGCCTCCGGACGTGGAAACAACGGTTGACATGGGAAAACAGCCAAATGTCTCTGCATAGTTGCCTAGCGCCAGTCCGAGCTGTTTCAAGTTGTTTCGACATTGCGAGCGTCGGGCCGCTTCACGCGCACGCTGGATTGCCGGTAACAGAAGGGCAATCAGTACGGCGATCACCGCGATAGCGACGAGCAGTTCGATCAGGGTAAAGGCAGCTTGGCGGGCTCGGGTCCGAGTCATTTCTGTCCTCCAGTCAATAGTTGATATTGAGTCTCAATATCGTTGGAGAGTACTTACCATGCTGCAGGGTGCCCCGTCAATAGGGTTTCTTATTCAAAAGTGGGAACGGTCCAAAATATTCCGGAACGATTCTCGAATCAGCTTTCGTCAACCCACAAACAGTGGGGTGGGAGTGTATTCCAGACAGACCCAGTCGAAAGGAGCTACGGCAATGATCAAGAAGATTCTCGTGGGAAGCGGTGTGTTGCTCACCACCGCTGCTGTTGTCTTTGGCACCGACGCGTACAGCTATCTGACGACGTCGGCCAAGAAGGTGAAAAGTGAACTGAAACAGAACGTTCCCCTGGAGTTTGAAATCGATCGAGCGCGAACGATGGTGAACGATTTGATCCCGGACATTCAGAAGAACATGCACATCATTGCGCAGGAGGAGGTCGAGATCGACGATCTGCGCGACCAGATCGCCCGGTCAGAAAAAAACATGGGTGTCGAGCAGGAGAAGATTCTGGCCCTTCGCAAGAACCTGAACAATGAAGATGGTCGGTTCCACTTGGGCAGCCGCAAGGCGACATCGCGCGAAGTGCGGACGGAACTAAGCCGCCGGTTTGATCGTTATCAAACTGCCGAGGCGACGCTGTCGGCCAAGCGGCAGATGCTCGACGCCCGCGAACGGTCGCTCGTCGCTGCTCGTGAGAAGCTCGAAGGGATGCTCGCCGCCAAGCGCGACCTGGAGGTCCAGGTGCAGAACCTCGAGGCGCGGCTGAAACTGTTGCAGGCCGCTCAGACTACGAGCCGGTTCCAGTTCGACGATAGCCAACTCTCCCGCTGCAAGCAGGTGGTGACTGAGTTGCGTAAGCGGCTCGACGTAGCCGAGCGAATCCTCGAACAGGACGGCAAGATTGTGGAAGAGGTGACCGATGAGATTGACGCACCCGAAGACATTGGCGAGCAGGTGGACCACTACTTCGAAAAGGACGGCGCGGCGTCGCGCATGCATCACGCGTCGATCTAGCCGGTTGGTGAGCGCACTCCGAGTGCATGCAGTGTTGCGGCATGACGAGTGCGCTTCTTGCAGTTCGCAACGGGTTACGCTCGGTTCCTTACGCAAACACAGCGACAACCATGTTTGGCCAATGGGTTCTAACCTTGCGACAGGCGGAAGAGGCGCTTCGAGCGGAGCGCCTGGAGGAAGCCCTCGACCTCGCGCGACGGCCAGAGTTGGCTGAACGTCGCCAAGGAAGTCAGTTGCGGGACCGCATCGTTCAGCGCCTGGTAGATCGGGCAGGGGAACATGTCCGCCACGGCCACAGCCAAGCCGCTTGGCACGATCTGCGGCAGGCCGAGCGGGCGGGGGCGCCAATCACAAAGGTCGCCCCACTGCGTAACGACCTCCTCAACCGAGGGGTAGCCGAGGTCCGTGCGGCGTTCGATGCAGGGAGTCCCAGTCAAGCAGTGGAGTTGATCGAGAGTCTGAAGTCTCGCGGTGTAGACACCGTGGAGTTGCGCGGTATGCACGAGGCTGCGGTTTGTTGGGCGCGAGCGATTCGGTTTGCCCAGCGTGGTGAATTCGCTCGCTCGATCGAGCTGCTCGAGACTGCGCAACGGCGCCTCATTGGAATCAATAGCGTCGTGTTACGTCTGGCAGCCGTGCGGGCTGACCATGACCGGGCGATCCGGCTGCGCGAGCAGCTTCAGGACTCGCTGGCGTCCCAGAAGTGGTTCGACGTGCTCAAGGCGGCGGACGGTTTTCTCGAAATCGCACCAGACTGTTCGGAGATCCGCCATACTCGAAATGAGGCGTTGCGGCGGTTGGGGGTCCATGCCAGGTTTTCTACGACACGCATCGCCGAGCCGTCAGTCGCACTATCGTACGGCGACGTTGGAAGTCAGACCGATCAGGATCCACGAAGAAACAACTCGCGGGATCGGTTCATCTTGTGGGTGGACGGCGCCGGCGGTTACCTCGTGTGTCTCGGGAACACGGTTACGCTGGGACAGGCGAATCCGAACAGCATCGTGGATGTGCCGATCTTCGGCGATCTTTCCCGCAACCATGCAACGATCATTCGGGACGGCGAAGGGTATCTCGTTCGCAGCCAGCGCGATCTGTGGGTGAACAATCGGGCCACGTCGCAGGCAACGTTACGCGATGGGGACATTGTGCGGCTGGGCAAGGCCGTGGAGTTGCGGTTCTCGCTGCCGTGCGCCGTCAGCGAGACTGCACGATTGCAGTTGATCAGTCGGCATCGCCTGCACTTGTCTCTGGCGGGTATCCTGTTGATGGCGGACACTTGTGTGCTGGGCTCAGCCGGACGAAGTCATGTTCAGGCTGCCGCCGCGGCGGGCCAAATCGTGCTGTATCGGCAAGGCGATGGGTTGGGGTGTCGCGGCGACGAGACGGTAGAGGTCGACGGTCAGACGTACAGCAGCCGCGGGCCGGTGCGATTACCTGCGCGAGTGACAGTCGGCGAACTGTCGTTCAGTTTAGAGCCGCTCAGTCACCCGCTGAGCCAAGTTTGAGCGACAGCGGCCTTGGCGCCATCAGGGTTGCGATGCCCGTGCGCGACCCGAAACACGAGAGACCCTGAGCCATGAAATTCACATACGCGAGTGGGTCGCGACCGCTCGAAGGCTACACCATCAAGCGTGGTGTCGGCCACGGCGGGTTCGGCGAGGTGTACTACGCCGTCAGTGATGGAGGCAAGGAGGTTGCACTGAAGTTGGTGCAGCACAACCTCGACGTGGAGTTGCGCGGCGTGGCCCAGTGCATGAACCTGAAGCACCCGAACCTCGTCACGCTCTACGACCTTAGGACGAACGACGCCGGTGAGAACTTCGTGGTCATGGAGTTCATCTCAGGCCAGTGCCTCTCCGATGTGCTCGAAGCTAGCCCTCAGGGCCTGCCGCTCGACCATGTCGCCCAGTGGATCCGTGGACTGTGCGGCGGCATTGGTTACTTGCACGACAAGGGCATCGTGCATCGCGACCTGAAGCCCGGCAACGTGTTCATCGAAGACGGCGTAGTGAAGATCGGCGACTATGGGCTGTCGAAGTTTATCACTGCCAGCCGGCGCAGCGGCCAGACCGAGAGCGTGGGTACCGTTCATTACATGGCCCCGGAGATTTCGCGAGGCAAGTACGACCGCGAGATCGACATCTACGCCGCAGGAATAATCTTGTATGAGATGATCACGGGCGACGTGCCATTCGACGGCGAGACCGTCGGTGAAATCCTGATGAAACATCTCACCGCCCAGCCCGACGTGTCGCGTCTACCGGACCCGTATCGACAGGTAGTACTGAGAGCGCTGGCAAAAGACCCCGCGGATCGTTTTGCAAGTATGGAGCAACTGACAGCCGGACTGAACGGCGTCCTGACGCACGCGGGCCCGCTGCCAACCAGTGTGGACCACACGGGCCACTCGTTGCCGCCGCTCCATGCTCCTGCTTTGGCGACAGGCTTGGCGACGACCTGCAGTGTGCCGTTCGCGATCTCATCCGTGTACGAGGGATTCGCCGAGGCCAACGGCATCTTGAAATTCACAGGCGGCGAATTGACCATGCAGTTTCAGGTGAAGGACAGCATCTTGGGCGCCGTCAAATCGGCGCTGCGCGATGTTCGTATCTCGCCAAGCGCCCTCGAGTCAGTCTCATTTACACCCGGCTGGCTTTCGCATCAGCTTGTCATCCAGTGCAACGACATGACGGCGATCTCGCACCTGCCGACCAGCAAGTCGGGGCGCGTCGCGCTGACAATCGCAAAGTCGGATCAGGAAGCGGCCGAGCGGCTGGTTTCGGCGGTTCATGCCGCGCTGCCACGAATGCTCGCGGTTTCTGGACCTCGATTCGTGTACGCCGCGGCCGAAGAACAGGGTCCGTGGCTGCAACGCACGCGGTCCAAGCTGCGTGCGTGGTACCGGCAACCGTGGCGTCCGAAGGACTACGTCTTGGCGGCCCTCGGCGTGGTGACGGCGGCGAGTATCTGGTTTGCACCCTACCTTGCGTTGGCGGGAATTGTGCTCATGGTATTGGTGTTGATGAGCAGGTCCAAGTTTCCAGCGGGAACGACAAACTCTTCACCGGCTCCTGTAGTACTCGCACCGCCCATGGCGCCATCCGTGGCCACATCGGTCGCAGCCACTGTCGCGCACCAAACATCAAATGACCCTGCACCACCTGTCGTGGCGGCGACTCCGTCGCCTGTTCGCGCCTTGCAGCCGCCTCGAAACGCCGGTTCGCGCGACCTGCCGCCGAAACCCGCGCGCACGCGGCTGGCTGAGGCGGCTGGCGCCATGCTGTTGGCCACTCTGCTGGCGGGCGTCGCGTCGGTACTTGCGGCCGGATTGATGCAGTTCGGCAAATTCGAGGAGTGCGTGTTGCTCGCCGCGCTGACGCTGGTCGGTAGTTGGGCGGTCATCGTGCCGGGCAAGATGATGGAGGGCCGAACCGGCGACCCCGTCTTGCGACGACTGGCGATGGCCGCGATTGGACTCGGACTTGGTTGGGGCGCAACCTACCTCGACGGGCTGCTTGCCGTCGGTTGGCTTAGCGATCCGCGGCCCGCGCCACGTATGTTTCAATCGCTCGAGTGGCTGCCGCGTTCGCTCGGCGAAGCCAGTTACTTCGGACTGTTGTTCCTTGGGCCTCGCTGGTGGCGGCTGGCCGACTCGAGGCGCGAGTTGCGGTTCAATCCGTGGCTGGTGATCGTGCCCGGATTCTGGGCCGCCGTTGTCTCGTCGTTTTGGCACGGCGGTCCGCAGAACCCAGAGATGTGGAGAGTCGTGGCGACCGGCCTGATCGCCGCGGTCACGCAGCTAGCGTGCCCTTGGGAAGATGCCGCCGCTCGGCGGAAAGCGGCTTAGGAGCGACTCCATGAACGCGATTATCCTGGCCTTGGCCGTTGTGGGACAGACCGACATGCCCGCCACGATCACGCCGCGAACCACTGCGACTCCGGCATGGAAGCGACAAGTCGACACCGACGGACCAGCGCGGCACACGAGCCTGGTGCAGAGCGAACTTTGGGCGACGCGCGAGGAAGCCACAGGCGACGTGATGGACCGTGCGGCGGCGGCCGCTCGCGAGTTCATCGGTCAGGCAGACAGCCGCGCCATCGCTTCGTGGGACGTGCCCGCCTGGCTGCTCCATGACCATGTCTTGCGTGAACCACCGTACGTCGAAGAGGTGGATTGGACATACGGCCCGATGTACCGCGCCTACGTACTGCTTGACTTTTCGCCGGAAAAGCGTGAACTGTTACTGGGACACTGGCGTGAATCGCTCACCAGCCGACGACTGGGGCAAGTAGGCGCGGGGCTTGGATTCGCCGTGCTTTGCTTGGCCACTTTGCTCGGCTACCTGCGACTGGACGACGCGACCAAGGGCTATTACACGGGGTGGTTGCGGACAGGTGTCGTCGCCGTGGTGGGCGGTTCGGCGGCTGCGATCTACCACTGGCTGGTTTGACAAGCATGGCGGGCGGCAGCACTGACAAACTGCTCATCGACAAGATTCGCAGCGGCGACGCCGACGCGTGGCAGCAGTTCATTGATCGCTACGAGGGTCGGCTGCGTGCCTTCGTCGTCTCGCGACTGAACGACCGAACCGACGCCGCCGACGTCGTGCAGGAGACGTTCGTGGGATTCCTCACGAGTCTGCCGAATTTCGACGAGACGAAAGAACTGAGCACTTACCTGTTCTCCATCGCGGCCCATAAGCTGACCGATCACTTGCGCAAGCAGGGCCGTCGCCCGTGGGAGACTGCCGGCGACGCCGATTCGAGCGGTCGTCCGCTGGAAGAGATGCCGGGCCGCGGCCGCACCGCTTCCAGCATCGTGCAGAGCGGCGAGGGACACGCTGGTGAAGAGCGAGTGCTCGCCGACGCCCTGGCCGAGCTCGTTCGGCAGTGGATCAGCCGCGGTCAGTTCGAACGCTTGAAGTGCCTGGAACTGTTGCTGGTGCGTGGCTGGGCGAACAAGGATGTCGCGGTCCACTTGAACATCACAGAACAGACCGTGGCCAACTACAAGCATCAGACGGTCACGCAACTCCAGCGACTCGTGCAAAAGGCGGGCGTGAGCGACGAACGAGTCGCCGAACTGTGCACCCAGCCCGGAGGATGACCGCGTGACCACGATCAGCGATGTTGACCTGGCTCACTTCATGGACGAGGCGCTCAGCCCGACCGAGATGGTACGGATCGAGACGTCGTTGCGCGAATCGCCATCGTTGCGCAGCCGACTGGAAGGTCTGCGCCAGGCCCGAGATCGCGGCTGGCACAGCGTCGGCGCCATCTGGCGCGGACATCGGCTGAGTTGCCCCACGCGCAGCCAGTTAGGCAGCTACCTTCTCGACGCCGTCGACGCGGCTTGGAAAGACTACATCACCTTTCACATTGACGTAGTTGGCTGTCGAATCTGCCAAGCCAACTTGGAAGACCTTCGAGCCAGGCAGCAGGACCACGCCCCCGCCGTTGTCGAACGGCGCCGACGCGTCTATCACTCCAGCGTCGGCCGTCTCCGCAGTCAGGCCTAGGCCAGCGCCGAATGTGTGCAGCGCAAAGCGAAGCGGCGTCCAACAGTGGACGCCGCTGCGCCGTACCTTGCAGAACCCCGAACAACTGTCGGTCACGCTACAAGCGAGACCGGACCTTTCCCAGTGCTGTGGAGAACACGGACCCCAATTTACGAGAAGTCTGCTTTTGACTCTCGGCTTCGGGCATGTCCGGCTTGGGCGCCGGAGTGGGCGTTTCCAGCGTAGGTACTGCCTTCGGCGTCAGCTTCGGCGTGGTCGCATCGGACTTGCTGCACGAAGCGAGTTGCAGGGCGGGCGGTTGAACGTGCCTACCCTTCTTGATTGCAAAACTCGCCCGGCAGCGCACGGTCCAAGACGGATCTTGTTGGTGGCTGAATTCCAGGGCGGCAAGCGTTTCGGGGTCCGACGCCTTCATCTTCTTCAGCGCGTCGGCCGCACATCCGCGGACGCCCGGTTCACAGTCGGTTTGCATGGCATGCACCAAGACCGGCACGATTTCCGGGTGCTGCTGCCAGTTGTACTTGCCTAGCTTCAGCGCAGCAAACTTGCGCTGCAGCATGTTGCCGGTTTCCAGTTTGCAGATCAACTCGCCAATTCGAACAGCGCATCGATCGCAGCTTGAACACGGCGAAGCGCAAGGTCCGCCCATCGACTCGCAGTTGCGATGGAACGTCGCCTGCACCAACTCACGTCCACGTTCGACCACATTCGTCCGTGGCTCCGCCGCATCGGCTGTCGCCGTCAGCATCGCAATCACCGCGCCGGCCGAGACCCATAACATCCTTTGCATGGCTTTCTCCTTTCCTGTTCCGAATACAAACCGTTCCATGAGCAGTATGGCCGCGAAACAGCCTGCCGCAACTCCACCCGAAAAAAATCGCCGCGCTATTGGCGGACGATCACGTCTGGCGTGCAAAGTGAGGCCCGCTTGCCCTAGAATGACCGTTGGATAGTTCGGCGAAGTCTTCGCCGCACGAAAAGTCAACCGGTTTCCTCCAACTTGATCGTGCCCTTGTTGCTCGTAATCCTGGCCCCCGTCGTGATCGCGTCTACGTCATGGCCGCTGTGGCGGTTGTGGCGAGCGACGCGGTACACTTCGCTGCGGTCGGCTGCAGGCTGGAGTGTGTTCGCGATGGCAAACTGGGGCCTGTTTGCCACGTGTGCCGCGCTTGAGCCACATGATGGTGCGTGGACTTGGCTGAGGTTCTGGCAACTCGCGTCAACGGTGCTGCTTGCTACGCCGCCCGTGGCAGTGCTGGGGGCGAGGCGGCCCGGTGAACGGGCGTGGAACCTGATCGTGCTGAGTCTGCTCGTCGTGTTCGCGTTGCCCGGACTTGAGCAGTGGCTGCTGGACCGTGCGCTGGACCCGGACCGCGCGATCATGGACCGGCCGCGCACAGTGTTCTTCTGCC
This sequence comes from Planctomycetia bacterium, assembly GCA_036758585.1. Classification (GTDB taxonomy): domain Bacteria; phylum Planctomycetota; class Planctomycetia; order JALXBF01; family JBGPMX01; genus DAIOWH01. The sequence goes on along the minus strand of DAIOWH010000006.1, from coordinate 34,693 downwards.
TCGTTGTGCTAGTGGGTGTCGGTAACTATCTGCCCACTCGATTTGGCGCCGCCGCGTTGGTGCTGGCCGCTGGACTGGCCGTCGAGATCGTCAGTGTCGGACCGTGGACTATTGCACCGAGCACTTCGCGGTTGCTGACATCATTGGCCGGTGTGCTGTTGGGAACAGGCGCGTGGACCGCGTGGTTCCTGAGTCGCCCGGCTCCCAAACGACGCCGTCTGACCGGCGCGTGGCTCTGGCTGCGCGATAGCTGGGGCGCGGTATGGGCGATCCGATTCTCCGAGCGATGGAACGCCGCAGCTCAGTTCTACGGCTGGCCGGTTCGGCTAGGCTGGCGCGGATTCGACCCACCTAACTTGTCGAACAACGGCGACAGTTCGCTAGGCGATGCCGCCGAGGACCAGTTCCGAATCCTGTTGCGGCGATTCGCCGATCCTGACGAAGTGTTTGGGCCACAGGCGCCGCAGGCACATCCACCCGATTGACTCGCGGCAGGGGAAACAGAAGGCCCACGGCGGTGTACCGTGGGCCTTGGCTTGGAGGGTCACTTACTGGTTCTGCGTCTTGTAGTCTTTCTTTTCCGGATCGGGCATGGGCATCGGCGACGGGACGCTCGCTGGTGTCGCCGGGCAGGCCGCAGCAGGCCCAACGATCACAGGACCTGACTCGTACCGGGCGGCACAGAATGGACGGCGCACCCAATCACAGGCACGCTGCGCACAGCGGCAACCGCTGCTCAGGGTCGCCGCCGTCAGACCAAGGGCCGCCACTACGAAATGCAACTTACGCATGGGCCTTCTTCCTTTCCGAGAACGAACAGGTGGGGCAGCAAGGCGGGCCTGCCGGCGTGCAAGGGTTGGCTCCAAACGGCGATTCTGAATGTTCGAGCCTTCCCGCTAGAGGGAATATAGACTGCAATCCACGCTGGTCAAACCGGCCACGGCCGTTTCCAAGATTCCGCGACACTTTTGCCGGTCCGTATGGTTTAATACGTCGTCGATTTGTGGCGGCAACCGCTTACTCCTAGTTATAGTTACGAGGGACCCACCATGCGTCACTTGCTCATGCTCGGCGTCGGGACCGGGTTGACGATTCTGACTACTCTGGCCGTTGAAGCGCAGGATCGGCCAAAGAATGCACGCGAGGGGCGGATTGATGCCGCCTTTTTTGACCGCTTGGATGTGAACAAGGACGGCACAGTCACACTCGACGAAATCCCCGAAGACCGCCGCGAACGCGTCGGCCGATTGGTCGATCGTCTGGACACAGACAAGGACGGCAAGATTACACGCAAGGAGTTTGAGGCGGGAATCGACAGCGTTCGACCCGAGGGCGATCGACCCGAGGCGCGGAAGCGGCCCGACGGCGAACGCCGGCCCGACGGCCAACGTCGGCCCGATGGCGAACGCCGCCCCGAAACAGACCGCAGACCAGGTGGCGAACAACGGCCGGAAGGCACACCACCCGGTCAGGGCGATCGGCCGCGGGCGCCGCAGGGACCGGGCGAAGGCCGCGGCTTTGGTCCGCCGCCGTTCTTCCAACTGCTCGACACAGACGGCGACGGTAAGTTGTCGCGAGACGAGCTGAGCAAGGCCGCCGAGAACCTGATGAAGCGCGATCGCAACGAAGATGGGTTCCTGACGCCTGACGAGCTGTTCGCGGGCCTTCCCGGCGCAGGATCTCCCGGCGCGCGGCCGGGGGCCGGAACGCCTCCGCCGGGCGGCGCCGCCGGTGGACCCGGGGCCAACATGGCTGCTGCGATGATCCGCCGCATGGACAAGGACGGAGACGGAAAGCTGACCAAAGACGAGGCGCCCGAGATGATGAGAAACCGGTTCGACCAAATCGACGGCAACAAGGACGGGTTCATAGACGAGGCGGAAATGAACAAGGTTGCCGAACAGATGCGCGGCGCCCGGCCCGGCGACGGACGGCCTGGCTTTGGTGCACCGGGCGCGCCGGGCGGCGCGAGGCGGCCAGACGGCGCGAACTTGGAAGGAAACCGCGAACGTGTCGCTGCCCTGCTGCGTGAGCACGACAAGGACGCCGATGGACGAATCAGTAAGGACGAGTTTCCCGAAAACCGTATCGAGGAATTCAAGCGACTGGATACGAACGCCGACGGATTCCTGAACCCACCGGAACTGGCTCAAGGATCCGGCCGTGACTCAGCCCCCGGCGATCGTCCTGCCCGGAAGGCCGACCGCAAGCCGGAGCAAGAAGACAAGGAGTAGCCAGCTTCCGACCGAGGCATTGAGTCGACTACTGTGGCTAGCCCAGACCCCAGGACTGTCGATCGTCCTACGATCGCGGTCCTGGGTCGTTTCTTTCGACTCCCCTGTCATCGGCTGAACTCCTCAGGTTAGGACGCGTCCGGCGATGCTACCTGGTAGATGACTATACCGCACGTGGTCATCAATGAGACGTTTTCGTTTAACGTCTAGCCGAAGGCGCCGGCAGAACATGGCTGGAATTGTGCATCTCCGGTCGCCTGCGGCTCCGCGTTAAACGAGTCAAACCTGCCGCGTGCGGTATCGCGAGGGGCTTCGCTTTGAGTCATGGCATGCGTCAAAACAGCCGGATTCTGAGTTCACCTCAACTCGTGGAATTGTTTGACGCAGCGCGGGCCAATTAATACAAGGCTCGTCGACAGCGATGCGAACCTTCACGGAAACAAGGCACCGTGCTACTTGACCGGACTAATCTGTCGCGCCACGGCGGCTGGCTCGTGTTCGTGCTGGTCGCGACGACAGGGGCGGGCTGGTGGTACTTCGATCATGGTCGCGGCGCGAGCGTGTGGCCGGGAGGCGGCAGCCTGCCGGGGTTCGCGTGCGGCGTTGCCGGCGGCGCGATCATCCTGTTTGAAATGCTGCTCTGGCCGCGCAAGAAGGTCCGCGCGTGGCGCATCGGTCGGGCCGAAACCTGGATGAAGGCGCACATCTGGCTCGGCATGCTCAGTGTACCGCTCTTGGTCTTGCACAGCGGCTTTCGATGGGGCGGAACGCTCAGTACGCTCGTCATGATATTGTTCCTGGCGGTGATCGGCAGCGGCGTGTTCGGACTGGTCCTGCAGCAGTTCCTGCCGCGCGTCATGCTCAATCGACTGCCGGCCGAGACGATCTACTCACAGATCGATCGTCTGTCGGACCAACTGCGCGAGGAGGCGGATCGTCTCGTGCTCGCCACATGTGGTCCTGAGGGCGGGGCGGCGGCGAGGGCCGACGAGTCGGACGAGTCGCCGGCGAGTCGAGCGGCCGGGATTGTGGCGGTCGCTGCGGTGCGGAGCGCGGGCCGCGTACACGGCAAGGTGCTTCAGACAGTCGTGCCGACGGCGCCCGTGCCCGGCACCGAAGCGCTGCGCGATTTCCACCGGCGCACGATCGAACCGTTCTTGCGGTCAGGGAGTCGTGGCGGATCGCCGCTGCGCTACCCCGGCCGTGCTGTGGAACTGTTCGGCGATCTACGAGTGAAGCTCGACACTTCGGCGCACGCGGCCGTCGCCGCGCTCGAAGGCATGTGCGACCAGCGGCGGCAGTTCGACGAGCAGGTCCGATTGCACTTCTGGCTGCACGTTTGGCTCTGGGCGCACTTTCCGCTGTCGCTCGCTCTGACCGTGTTGATGTTCATTCACGCTTGGAAAGCGATCGAATACTGGTAAGGATTGGCTCAGAACAACTTCTTCGTTTAACGGCAAGCCGAAGGCGACGGCGATCGGCCCAGTCCGCGCGACCCACCGTCGCCTTCGGCTTGCCGTTAAACAAGTGAAATCGGCAACTAATTCCTGACCAAGTACTAAGCTAAGGCGTACGCATCGAAAATGGCAGAGACCGAGACCAAAAAAAGAGCTGCGCGGATACCGCTGGACTACTTCAAGCGGTCCACGCGACTCGACGCTTGGCGAAGTTGGCCGGTGGTCGCCGGCGTGGTCGTGCTGGTCGGCGGCGGCTGGTTTTCTCGCGGTTTCGTGGCGGGCGAGCGCGGCGATCTTGCCTACTCGCGCGGGCCCGTCGCGTCGGTGCACGCCACGTGGGAGGCGAACTGCGAGGTGTGCCACCAGCCGTTTGTGCCGATCGGCGGGAGTTCCTGGGTGACGCCGGTGGTCGGCCGATCGTGGACCGGTGCCGACAAATGCGAGCATTGCCACGCCGGGCCGGTGCACCACGCGAGCCAGAAACTCGAGCACACGCCGAGCTGCGCCGCGTGCCACCGCGAGCACCGCGGTCGCGCGAACATCTCGACCTCTTGACCGGCCGCGGCGTATTCCAGCCCGGCGTCAGTTTCTATTTTGGATTCGAGCTGACGTACTGAGAAGCGGCCAGCTATTGCCCGACCGCCAAGGCGCTCGCTTCTTGCCGCGCCGCGATACGGCGGTATTAGCCGCTGGGATTTCGCGCGGCCAACGGTTGCGCATCACGATCGACGCCGTAACGGGTCCGCAAGGGCATCACTGGTACTTCGCTCAGCATGGGCGTGACGTGGCGCCGGATGATATGAAGCCTCCACGTGAGTGCGTGTTGTGGTCACCACTTCGGTTCACCGCAGCGCAGACGCGCGTCGCCGTGCGAGGGGTTACATCCGAGCCAGGAGTTTGTCGTACTCGGCGTGCGATCCGATCCAGAACCAAATAACGTCGTCGCCCTTCAGTGCCGCCAGGGCGCGGTAGCCGATGCTGATCCGGGCCGAGTAGATCGGCTGAGTTGCGTGTACCTTTTTGAATTGAAGACCGGGGTGAGACGGGTTCTGTCGGCCCAGGCGGTAGGCTTCCTTTGTCTGTTGCTGGATTTGTGCCGGCAGCGCTGCGAGTGCATCGCGAAAGTGACGGGTCGTGCGAGACTTCATAGCCGATCCGGCCCCAGTTCCTGCGTCAGACCCGCCTCGTACTCGACCAGTGCCTCAGCGGCCAAGCGGGCGAGCGCATCCTGCGACCCGGCGAACGCGCGCTCCCATGCCTGATCGTCGGCAAGTTCCGCGAGCAATCGTTTCGCCAAGTCGTCCTGTTCGGGATCGGGAAGCTTCGCGGCTTCGGCGAAGGCCTTTTCGAGCAGCTTTGTCATGGCCAACCCTCCTCGATACGATTCTAACTCAACTAACAAGGGCGTGCGACGCAGCTTACATTTCCCGCGCGAGGGTCCATGCAGCCGCGTAGCGGCGTAGGGAGCCGCGATGGGAGGGGTCGAAACGGGCGCTGGGACGCAGGTCGACCAAATCCCTACTCGCAGACCCGACCACTCGGCGCTCGGTCTAAAGTTCATCCGACTAAGGCTACTTCGATTCGTGGATTCCGAGGATCTTGAGTTTGAAGAATTCGTGATCTTGTTGTTGGTGCCTTCCAGCGGGCCGGTGGTGATGGGGTAGTCGTAGTACGCCAGGATTTGGACTCGACGGTGTTCGACTTTTCCAAGCTGAGCGGTCACCAACAAGGCTGACCGCTGACGGCTACTCAAACCGCAGCGAGAACAGCTCGGCGTCCTTGAGCACGAAACGAATGCGGACGGGCCAGCTGGTGAGCTGGCTCAGATCTTTAGCGTTCGACCAGGCGAACCGCTCGGCGGGGACATTGTGGGACATTCTCGGGACATTAGCGGCCCGCTCGACATAACAAGTCACTTTGACACCTTCGGCTCTACCCAGGCGGCATGTTGGTGAGGAAGCAATAGAGTGGTGCATGTCCACAATCATGGCTTGGCGTCTCGCCCGAATGGACTGCAACAGGGAGAGCACCGAGGACAACTCGGCCCGAATCGAGCGAATCGACCGGATACTCCCACGGTCGATTCGCCAAGGCGGCCAGTCGCAGCTTCTCCAGGCCGGCGGGCGTGAGGCCGAATCGCACAATTCATCAAGAGCCGCTCCTACTCGAACCGCATCGAGAACAGCTCAGCATCCTTGAGCACGAATCGTATTCGCACGGGCCGGCCGGCGAGTTGGCCGAGGTCGGGGCTGTTTGGCCACGCGACCGGTGCAGCAAGTGCATCGCCGCGCAATACGGCGGCGTCTTCGCCGGCGAACTGGTCGATGGGTTTGCCTGCTGCGTCATGCAACTCGATTCGCACCGCACCGTCGCGAGCAGTGCGGTAGTTCAGGATCAGCGACTTGCCGCGAAACGCGATCGGCCGCGTAACGATCTCGCCCTCGGTCTCGGTCGCCGCGAGCGCGACCAGACCGTCAGGACGATACGTGAACCGCCGGATTCGGCTGGCCGGTCCGGCGTAGTACGCCTCCTTGGCGTAGACCGACCATTCGTTCGGGCGGTTGCCAAGTCGCACGAGTCCCCAGGCCATGTAGTTGCTGCGGTTGCCGTCGCGCTTTTCGGGCGCGGTCGGTGGGATCACGGCGTCGGCGTAGCGGCGAAATGTCTGGCCGTCGCGACTCGTCATCAGCGTCGGCTCAGTCTGTTCGCGAGCCGGCAGGAACCGCGTCGGGAAGCCGATCAGGATGTGCGGCGCGCCGGGGTGGTTCGACACCGCGTTGGTGTAGAGATGCTCGGGCGTGGCGTCGGGGTAGTCGATCCACACCGGATCGGTCCAGTTCAGGAAGTCGTCGGACGTGCCGGTCATGATGTCGCGGACGACGCGGAAGGCGCGGTGGTACTCGCGATACTTGCCGATGTGCGGGTCCCAAAACGCGAGATTCTGCGAATCGAACGCGCCCTTGGTGATCACGGGGCGGTCGGACATCAGTTGCCAGCGAATGCCGTCGGCGGACTTGATCGCCAGGAGGCCGCCGCGGCCGCCGGCCAGCGCCTTGTAGCGTGCGTCGGGTGCGCATTTCGGGTTCGTGTCCTTGAACGGCGTGAAGTTGTGCGTGCCGGCGCCGTCCCAGACGATGTTGTTCGCCTTCGACCCGTCGAACTCAAACAGGCCAAGCTCGGGCTTGGTGAAGTGGATGCCGTCGGTGCTCTCGGCGTAGCAGGTCACTTCGCGATGAGTCTCCTTCTTTGCTCGCTCATCGAAGTGCGAGCCGCGGTAGTAGACGCGAATCTTGTCGTCGTCTTGCATGACCGTGTAGTAGGCGCTGGTGTTGCCTTCCCACGGCTTGTCGGCGGCGAGCGCGACCTCGTGCGGCGTCGGTTTCTGCACGACCAGGTGAGCCGAGCCACTCATCCGGTCGATCAGGTAATCATCGACGAACGGTTCGAGTCGCGAGCCGATGTCTTCGACTTCGAGCGGCACACGGACCTTGGCCAAGTAGATCGCCGACTTGCCCTCGTGCGACGAGTAGTAGCTCATCCACACGAGTCCGTTGTGCCAGACCAAGCCTGCATAGCTTGTGTCGCCGCCGCTGGTGAACGTGAGGGCGGGCGCGTAGCCGCCGTCGCGAGTCATGCGCGCGAGTACGGTCTTGGCGCCGCCGGGATAGCTTCTGCTCGCGGCCCATAGCGCACCGTCGGGCAGTCGCAAAAAGTTCGGGCCGCCGAGTCGGTGCGTCGTCTCATTCCAGGTCCACTCGGTGAACGGCGCGCGACTGCGGCCGATCCAGCCGAACGTGTTGCCCCCCTCGCGACGGACCAAGGCGACCAGTTCGCCGTCGGGCATGAACCGCAACGTCGTTTCGTTTGGATGGCCGGGCACTTCGAGGTGCGTGATCAGGTCGTACTTCACGCCGTCGCTGCTGGCGACCAGTTTGAGTTTCCATTCCGCCGGACCCGGCTCGACCTTGCCCGATTTGGCGGCCTGCTGCGCGGCCTCGCTGGTTCGCTCGGCGGCGTTGTACGACACGCCGTAGGCTTGGCCGCCATGCCACGTGACGCGCCACAGCCACTCGCCCTCGGTAAGCACTCGCTGTGGGGCCGACCACTCGCGACCGTCCCGCGAGAATGCGACGCGCGGCTGGCGGCCGAGCAGTTTGGTCCCTTCGTAGACCGACCCGCCGGCAACGATCATCAGCCGGTCGTCGGGCGTGATCGACAACTTGGGGTCGCGCAGGTCGATGCCCTTTTCGGTGACGAGCGCGGCCGACTGCCACTTCTCGCCGTCGGCCGATTCGAGCACTCGCAACTGGCCGTCGCCGCCGACATGCGCGTCGGCCTCGCGGAACGTGCAGTACCAATTGCCGTGCCAGCGCACCAGGTCCGTGAAGGCGTTGTGCTTGCCCTGGTCCCAGATCTTCGCGACCGAAACAACCTGCGGCTCGTCAGCCGCGACGGCGATGGGTAACAACGCGACAACGACCAACATCGGAGTCGTGCCATTCATGGGCGATTCCCCTTTCGCTATCCAGCCTACCGAACGGGTTGTCAGCGGCCGTGGTGACCATTGACAACTGACCACTGACGACTGACTACTGCCATTTAACGCTTCGAGACGGGAACAAACTTCTGCGCCCGCTCGCCGTAGATGTCGCCGACGTAAACGTTCCCCTTCGAGTCTTGGGCGATGCAGTGAGCGCCGACCGTTTCGCCTGGCTTGAGTTTCGATGTATCGGGGTGGTCCTTGTCCGGGCCAATGTCGCCGAGCGGCAGCGTCCAGACCTGCCGCACGCGGCCGTCGGTCGTGAACCGCATCAGGATCTGATCCTTGTACTCCGGATATTTGCCGTGCCGGAACCACCAGTGTGGCGACGAGCCGCACACCCACAACTCGCCGTGCCGCGTCAGCGACAGGCCCCAGGGCATCAGCACGTTCGACCACTGGTCGAGGAACTTGCCCGACTGGTCGAAGAGCTGAATCCGCCCGCTGTTTCGGTCGGCGATGTACAGCATGCCCCTGGCGTCGGCGACGATCGCGTGCGGCAAGACGAACTGGCCCGGCTTCGGTCCCGCCTCGCCGAACGCCTTGATGAACTTGCCGCTCTTGTCGAAGTGAACCACGCGCCGGTTGCCGTAGCCGTCGGTGACGAAGATGTCGCCCGACTTCGTGACCGCCATGTCGGTCGGCATGTTGAAGTGTCGCTCGTCGGTTCCTTTCTCGCCGCGAACGCCGAGCGTCATCAACAGCTTGCCCTCGGGCGTGAACTTCTGAACGATGTGCAGCCCGAAGTCGGCGACCCAAACGTTGCTCTCGTGGTCGATCCGCAGGTGGTGCGGGTTGTCGAACATCCCTCGGCCCCACGTGCGGACGAATTCGCCGTCGGCGGCGTAGACCTGGACGGGGTCGGGGCCTTTGCGAAAAAACCACACGCGGTCGGCGGCATCGACCGCCAGGCCCGACACCCAGCCCTTGCCGCTCACGTGGTCCGGCCGCTTGGGCCACGCCGGATCGACGTCGAACTCGACGACCACCGGATCATCGGCGTCGGCGGCTTGCGCCCGGACACAGTCGTTCCGCACGACTCCGACCAGCAGCCACAGGATCACGAATGCAATTCGCGAGCGGTCCGACCAACCGGCCGTGGGGCGGGCTTCCAGCCTTCCAGCCAGTTCCTCGGGCGACATCGGCAGGCTGGAAGCCTGCCCCACGGCTGACGGGCGTCGGTCGGTTCGCGTCAACATGCGGCACTCCTGGTTTGATTTTGCTCGCGTCGGACTACGTCCGTCCCAGAGTACGTGTGAAACCGGCCGATGTCGATAACGTTCCGCTGGGCATGCACGATACAATCGTGCCGCGCGGTAATCGTTCGTTGGAGCTTGAGCGACCAGGAGCAACACGATGCAACTCGAAGCGCGCGGTCTGATCTACAGGGCAGCCGACCGGCCGGCGGCGGAACGGATCGCGTTTTTTACGAGCCTGTGCCCGCTCGAGTCCGGGGCAATGCTGAGCGGCTTTTACATCGGATCGGGCAAGCACTCGGTCGATGGTTCGATTCGTCTGTGCCGCTCGCGCGACGGCGGCGCGACGTGGCAAGAACTGCCCGTGCCGTTCGCCACCTCGATTGCCGGAACGCCCGGCTCACTGGCGGGTCCCGAAATGGTCGAGGCCGAGCCCGGCCGGCTGCTGCTGTTCGCCACGTGGTTCGACCGATCCGATCCCGCGCGGCCGCTCTTCGATCCGACCACCGAGGGCATCTTGCGATCGAAGCAGCTCATGGCCGTCTCGCGCGACGATGGCGACTCGTGGAGCGATTGGCAAGCCTTGCCGACGCCGGGACTGACCGGTTGTGCCACGACTGGCCCGGTCGTGCGCTGGTCCGACGGCACGATCGCGTACGCCTTCGAGAGTTTCAAGGAATACGACGATCCCCGGCCGGCCGAGCACGGCGCGTGGTTGCTCGTGTCGTGCGACGGCGGCCGCACGTTCAACGAGCCGGTCTTGGTCGCGCGGCATCCCGAACACAAGATCTACTACTGGGACCAGCGGCTGTGTGCGACGCGAGTCGGCGGCGAGTTCGTCGCGATGTTCTGGACTCACGACCGGGCGGAGCGTCGCGATCTTAACGTGCACCTGCGTCGCGCGGCGGTTCGCGACCGCGTCGTCGTGGGTGGGCCGATCGTCGCGACCAGCATCCCCGGCCAGATCGCCGCGCCGCTGGTGCTCGACGACGGCCGGATCCTTGCCTTCGTCGTCGATCGCGGCAGGCCGGGCACGATGAAGCTCTGGGTCTCGACCGACGGCGGCGCGACATGGCCCGAACCCGACTGCCTCGTCGTCCACACCCACGACGAACGCGCGCTTCTGACGCAGGGTAAAGACAACATCGACTTCGCTCAGTACTGGGAAGACATGGGCAAATGGAGCTTCGGCCATCCGGCGATACGCCACCTGGGCGACGGGCGAGTGCTGCTCGCGTTCTACGCCGGCACGCCCGACGCGATGAGCGTCCACTGGGCGCGCGTGCGGTTTGACCAAGATTGATCCGACCTTCAACTTCGTTGACTCAATCGAGGCTGATCTTCAGTCCCATCGTTTCCTTCATTGCTAGCAGTGCCTCCGCGTTTCCGCGGGCGTCATCGACCGGGTTGTGCGTGTGTCTTGTCTTGCGCAGGTGTTTGAAGTTCACGAATGCGTCTTTGACCAGACCCTTGTACAACGAACCGAGATTCGTGGAACTGAATCCGAACGGATTGGAGCCGAGGAAGTGGTGAAAGTACCAGTTGACGAACTGCCAATCGAACCCGTTGTTGTCCGAGACGAACATGCAGCGGCCGCGACAGTTCGCCTTGAGCCAATCGCGAAATGACGCCATCACCGTCTCGGGATCATCGAACGCCATCGTCTGTTCGCGGCTGAACCCGCTCACGGCGAGCGCTTCGGGCACGAACCTATCGGAGACGGGCTTGAGCTGCCGGTAAAACGTGCGATCCAACTGAGGCTCGACGATGACGGCGCCGAAACACACCATCGAGTAGTCGCCTGGGATCGGGCCATCGGCTTCGACATCGACCATGACGTAGGGCATGCGCACCTTCGGTCCGGTTAGGGGCCTTCGAATTCGGCGTCTTCATCTTCGGGTGATATGTCCTGGGCCACGAGTTCGCCCCATTTTGCGAGCGCTTCTGGCGACGCCGCCGCCGCTTGGAGTCGATCTCGAACTGGACCGGTCAATGTCTTGAGGTCTGGGAACGTTAGCAACAGTGCAGCGAGGTCGCGCCAATCGGTGCCCGACTTCGGCTTGCCGCGTCGACGCACGAGCGCGATCACTTTGTTGGCGACTAGTTCTGGAGGGGTCGCCACGAGCAGTTGCGTGATGCGCTGAGCGGGAGGCAATTCCTGGACGGAACGCACGTCGACAAGATGGCGATGCGTCGGCTTCTGAACCTGGTAGACCCGATATCCAACGCCCTCGCGAACCTTGCGCACCCGGATGGCGACGCGAAACCTCTCGTTCAAGAAGAGCCTGATTTCTTCAGCCAATTCCTTGGCTCGCGGAGACAGGATGTCCACGTCCTGCGTCATGCGCGGTTCGTCAACATAGGCATTTACCGCCTGGGCGCCGAAGAGCACCGCGTCGTCGCGGCCGCGCAGGAACTCGAGCACGGCATCGTGGATCGTCGCCAGCGGCAGCGGCTCGCGCATCGCGAACTCCCGGAATGTCAGCGCGCCATCGCCTAGCATTTGTGCCTCCGATCTCGTCGCCTCCAAGCGTAGTTCGACATACCGTTCAACGCAAGCTCCGCGACACGTCGCAGCGGCGAGTGCCTTACGTTGCACGCTGAGCAACAAACTCCTCGATCTCGTCCGGCCCGTCCAGCAGCGGGCATTGGTGGTCGTCGGTCATGCGGATGACTGCTGATTCGTCTTTGAAGCCGAGTCCGGTGATCAGGCAGACGATCGGTTCGTCGCTGCGGACGAGGCCGGCGCGGCGGGCGGCCAGTGCGCCGGCGACTGATACCGCGCCGGCCGGCTCGGTGAAGATGCCTTCCTCGCGCGCGAGCCGTTTCTGCGCGGCGTAGACCTCGGCGTCGCTGACCAGGTGGCCGCCGCCGCAGGTCGCGCGGCAGGCGTCGATCGCCGCGTCGCCGTCGATCACGTTCGGCACCTGCAGACCGCTGATGTGTGAGGTGCATTCGACCGCTCGCGCGCGCGGCTGGCCATCGCGCAGCGGTCCGGCGATCGTCGCGTTGCCTTCGGGCTGCACGCAATGGACCGCCGGCGTGCGGCGAGCTTCGCCCGACTCGACCATTTGCCGGAACCCAGCGCCGAGCGCGACCACCAGCCCGCCGCCGCCCGCCGGCGCGAACACGTGGCTCAGGCCGCCCGCCAACTGCTCGGTCAATTCGTGAGCCAGCGTCTGTACGCCTTGCATGCCGATCGGCGAGTAGCGGTAGGCGCTGATCTGCAGCGTCCTGTCGCCGTCGGCGCAGAGCTGCTCAAGCTTCTTCATCACCTGGCCAGTCACCTCCGCGCGGATGCCGAACTGCCTGACTTTGAAGATGCGGGCGCCGTAGGCCATCATCTGGCGCAGCTTGCCGACCGGCGCGGTCTCGACGATCGCGATGTTGCACGCGATGCCGGCCGCCGCACAGTAGCCGGCCAGCGCGGCGCCGGTGTTGCCGCTCGACGTGGCCAGGCAACACTGCGAGCCTGCCGCGACCATCGCCGAGACGGCCGTCACGGCGAATCGGTCTTTGAACGATCCGGTCGGATTGCAGCCGTCGAGTTTCAGATACATCCGCTCCAGGCCGGCCGACGGCCCGATGCGCCGCGACAAGACGAGCGGCGTGTTGCCCTCGCCGAGCGTCACGCGGGCGCTGGTCGGTAGCGCGGGCAGGTAACGGTCATATCGCCAGATGCTCATTGCGAGACTCCACAACGACACCACTCTGTTCAACCCTTCAACGCGACCGGCAGAACCCCGCCGATGCTGTCGCCCATTTGAACGCTCGGCACTGCACGCTGGAAGAGCACGATGCCCGACTCGCAGGCCGGCACTTGGGCCAGCAGCTCGCCGAAGGGATCGACGATGCGGCCGAGCATCCCACCGCGCTCGACCGAGTCGCCGAGGCCGGCCGCCGGTTCGAAGAAGCCGGCGGCCGGCGCGGGATGTTGCACCTGCAAGTAGCCGCTCGCCGGCCGGTCGTCCTCGACGACGTGCAGCACTCGCGACGGCGGCGCGGGTCGATCGACGAGTCCGAGGCTCGATGCGACGTTGAGGCAACCTTCGATGCACCAGTCGACCGCTTGCGGATCGAGCACCGTGCCGCCGCCCGCCTCGACGTAGATCGCGGGCACGCCGGCGTCGCGCGCGACCGACAGCGTGCGGCCTTCGAGATGCGGCGTCGTGCCCCACACGATCGGCAGGTTGAACGCCCGCGCCATCTGACGCTGGCGATCGAGCACCGCCGCGTCCGGGTGCAGTCCGTATCCGGCCAGCGGCAGCATGCGAAACAGCCGTCCGCCGGTATGCATGTCGACGAGGAAGTCGGCCTGGCGAATGAGCGGGGTCAAGGCGGCGGCAATCTGCTCGGTGGTCGACCCGTCGCTGCGGCCCGGCATGGTGCGGGCAAGGTCCAACCCGTCGGGTCCGCACCGCTGGCCGAGCACGAACGCCGGTTCGTTGACGACCGGCACGAGCGTCACGCGCCCGCGCAGTGGCATGTCGCGGAGCAGCTTCCACAGCCGTTGCACGGCCAGCATCGGCTCGAACTCGTCGCCGTGGACGCCGGCAATAATCAGAAGGTGCGGCCCGTCCGCTCCAACTGTTCGTGCGTCGAGTTCCACGTCTGGCCTTTCTGTAACTACTCACATTCCGCAACTAGCGGTCGGCGGTCGCCTGTGTACTCGTTGACGAACGATATGCTATCGTGTCGGGGCGACCAAGACCCGATGGGAAGTTCGCCATGAAGCTAGCTGGCAAGAAGGCGTTGGTGACTGGCGCGGCGCGAGGGATCGGCCGCGGTTGTGCGATCGAGCTGGCCCGTGCCGGGGCCGACGTAGCCGTCAATGACCTCGCTCGCGGCGCCGACGCCGAGGCAACGATCGCCGAGATTACGGGACTGGGCCGGCACGGCGTCCTGGCGGAAGGCGATGTGTTCGAGCGGGCGTCGTGCGAGCAGATTGTCGCGCGGGCCGTCGAGGCGCTCGGCCGCATCGACATCCTGGTGAGCAACCCGGCTTTCTCGCGGCGCGGCGGTTTTCTGGAGTACGACCCGGCCACGTTCGACCGCGTGCTGCGCGGCACTCTGGCCGGCGGCTTTCACATGAGCCAGCTCGTTGCGCGGCACATGGTCGACCGCGGCGGGGGCGGCAAGATCGTGTTCATATCGAGCATTCACGCGCGGATTCCCTACGTGCGCAGCGTCGCCTACAATGCGGCCAAGAGCGGACTGACGCACATGGCCCGCACGATCGCCGCCGAGCTGGTGCGGCACCGGATCAACGTGAACGTGATCGAACCTGGTTGGATCGACACGCCCGGCGAGCACGCCACGTTCGGCCCGGACGCGATCCGCCAGGCCGCCCCGAAACTGCCGTGGGGCCGGCTCGGCACGCCCGCAGACATCGGCCGCGCCGCCGTGTTCCTCGCATCCGACGACGCCGACTACATTACCGGCAGCGATCTGGTCGTAGACGGCGGGTTCGCCCTGCGCGGCGCGATGCCGTCGCCAACCGACTGAGGTCGGAAGTTAGAGGAGTCAGACAAGTCGGACGAGTCAGAAGAGTCAGAGGAACCGTTCCATGTCACTGCAAGGCTTGAAGGCATCGTTTGATCGTACCGGGTTTGTGGTCGTTCCGCAGTTGCTCGAGCGACGTGAGTTCGACGAGTTGCGATCGAACCTCGATCGCTACATCCGCGATGTCGTGCCCACGCTGCCCGACAGCGGCGCGTTCTACCTCGACAAGTCGCGACCAGAGACGCTCAAGCAGATGCAGCACATGGGCGCGGACGCGTACTTTCGCGACTACCGGCGGCACCCGACGTGGAACGCCTTGGCCGCCGCGCTGCTTGGCGAGCCGGCCGAGGCTCAGGAGCCGGAGTGGTTCAACAAGCCGGCCGCCAGCAACAGCCCAACGCCGCCACACCAGGACAACTACTACTTCTGTTTGCGCCCGCCCAACGTGCTGACGATTTGGCTGGCGCTCGATCGCGTCGACGACGAGAACGGTTGTCTGCGCTACGTGGTCGGATCGCACGAGCGCGGCATCCGGCCGCACGAGCGGTCGAACATCCTCGGCTTCTCGCAGGGGATCAGCGACTACAACGACAACGACCGCGCCCGCGAGGTGCAGATTCACTTGCAGGCGGGCGACGCCGTGTGCCATCACGGCGAGACGATTCACCGCGCCGACCCGAATCGCTCGGCGACCCGGCATCGCCGCGCGTTTGCGATGGTTTTCCGTGGCGTAAGCTGCCGCCGCGACGAAGCGGCGTTTGCACGCTACACCGCCGCGCTCAAGAAGCAACATGAGGAGATGGGACTGGGGGCGGCGAGGTAGGAGTGGTTGAGATGGAGGATCGAGGAGTGAGGATAGAGCAAGCATGAGCATGAGATTGCATCGCTGTCTCGCGGGCTGGACGGCAGTCGCCTTGATCATGGCGGGTCGGCTGTGTGCGGAGGATTGGGCACAGTTCCGCGGACCGAACGCAGCGGGCGTTTCATTGTCGAGCCGCACGCTGCCGACGCGATTCTCCAGCACCGATAAGGTGCGCTGGTCATGCGACCTGGGCGACGGGATCGCCTCGCCGGTCATCTCGGCGGGCCGCGTGTTCACTACGGCGATGGTCGGCGACGCGAAGTTCGCCGTGCTCGCGTTCGAAGCGGCCAGCGGCAAGCTGCTCTGGAGACAGGAACTCGACGCCGGCAAGCTGCCGCGAATCACGCCTCCGAACAGCCACGCATCATCGACGCCGGCGTCGGACGGCGGGCGGGTGTACGTCTACTTCAGCACGCTGGGGCTACTGGCGTTCGACGCGGCCGACGGCCGGCAGCTTTGGCGGCACGACCTACCGAGGCCGGCGTACTTGATGGACTGGGGAGCGGCCGCGTCGCCGATCGTCTATCGCGACATGGTCATTCTCAACCAGGACGACGACCTCGCGCCGTATCTCGTCGCCGTGGACTGTGCGACCGGCTCGATGCGCTGGCGCACGCCGCGCCCCGACATGCTCGCCGGTTACGCCGTGCCCGTGTTGTGCGAGGCCGGCGGCCGGACCGATCTGGTCGTCGCCGGCACCGGCAAGCTCAAGGGGTACGATCCCGCAACGGGCAAGGAGTTGTGGACGTGCAACACGCTGCTGCGCACGATTATGACCTCGCCGGTCGTGCGCGACGGCGTCGTCTACCTCTCGGTGCAAAGCTACGGCGACGCGACCCGCACGGTGAAATACGCGCTTTTGCAATGGCTCGACACCAACCAAGACGGCCGGCTGGCCCGCGACGAGACGCCGCGCGAGTTCTGGGACAAGTTTGACGTCTCGGACAAGGACCGCAACGCGACACTCGAAGGCGACGAAGTCGATCGCGCATTTCAGTCGCCGACGAACATGGTCGGCGGCGGGTCGACGATCCAAGCGGTGCGCGGCGGCGGATCGGGCGACGTGACCCGGACGCACGTCGTGTGGAATCTCGAAAACCGATCGCCGTCGAATCTGTCGTCGTTACTTGCCTTCGGCGACGGCCTGTTCGTGGTGAAGAAGGGAGGCATCTCCAGTTCCTTCGACGCCGCGACCGGCAAGGCACGATGGGAATTGAAACGGATCGGCAACCTGGGCGAGTACTACGCCTCGCCGGTGTACGGCGACGGCAAGATCTACGTCGCGGGCGACAACGGCACGGTCGTGGTGCTCGCCGCGGGACCGCAACTCGATGTGCTCGCGCGGAACGATCTGGGCGGCACGTGCATCGCCACGCCCGCCATCGCCGACGGACGATTGTATTTTCGCACACGCGAGCGGCTGATTTGCGTGGGAGAGTGATGAGGACCGTCCACGTCCATCGTCAATAGCCAACTTGTTGAATGCTGATGGGAGACAGCCCGGTGCCACGAGTGATTTTGTCGGTGGTCGCCCTGTTCGTCGCGGTCGGGCCGGTACGCGCCGATGAGGCCAAGGTGAACGTGGTGGTTGGGCGGGATGCTCCAGCGCTCGAGCGGCTGGCGGCGGAGGAGCTTACCGCGCAATTCAAGCGGCTGTTCGGTGCGGATGTTCAGATCACGGAAAAACCTAAAGCCGGCGACTCGCGAACTGTTCTGATCGGCAGCCCGGCAACGAATCCAGCGGTGAAAGCAGCGGCAGGCGACCGATGGCCGCGGCTCAGCGACCAGGGGCACATGCTGCGCATCGTGCGCGCGGACGGGCGCGATGTGCTGGTGGTGGGCGGTGGCAGTCCCGTGGCGACGTTGTGGGCGGCGTACGAACTGGGCCATCGCCTGGGCGTCCGCTACTTGCTGCACGGCGACGTTTACCCGCCGGGACCCGTCGCGTTGAAACTTGACGGCTTCGATGTCGTGTTGGAACCGAGCCTGCGCGTGCGCACCTGGCGAACGGTGAACGATTTCGCGATTGGCCCCGAAGCGTGGGGCATCGACGAGCATCGGCGCGTGCTGCGGCAGCTCGCGAAACTCAAGTTCAACCGCGTGATGCTGGCGGTCTATCCGTGGCAACCGTTCGTGGACTGGGAGTTCCGCGGCGTCCGGAAACAGACGTCGCTGTTGTGGTACGGCTGGCGCTACCCGATCGACTCGGACACGGCCGGCCGAGCGGCATTTCGCGGCGCGACGGAGTTCACGAACCCGGACCTCGCCGGCAAGCAGACCTATGCCGATCGCACTGCCGCGGGCGTTGCACTGGCCCGGGGGATCATCGACTCGGCGCGCGAGCTGGGTATGAGCACCGGCATCGCGATTTCGCCGCTTGAGTTCCCGAAGGAATTCGCCGCCGTGCTGCCGGAGGCCAAGGTCTTGCACAGCCTGGAGCGACTGGTGATTGGGCCTGGTCCCAAGCAGCCGCCTGACGACCCGACGCTGCGCGAACTGGTCAAGGCTCAGATTCGGGCGTACGTCACGACCTATCCAGAGATCGACGTGTTGTACCTGTCATTGCCTGAATTCCCCGACTGGGTCGAGCATCACGAGGCGGCCTGGAAACGGCTCGACGCGCGCACGGGAGTCGGCAAGCGAGTGACGCTCGATGAACTGACCGACGCCGCGCGCGGCCGCAGGCTGATCGCGGCGGGCGATCGCGGCGTGCAGGCGCTGCGCGGCGACCTGACCGCGCTCGAGTTCCTTCACCGGCTGCTGGCCGACCCCGAACTGTTGCGTCGGCCCGACGGCAGTCGGGTCCAGCCGACGCTGGTCGGCGTCGACCCGGCGCTGTATCGCGTGCTCGACAAGTTGCTCCCACCCGACACGGCCGCGTTGAACTTCGTCGACTACACGGCCCGCCGTGTGGCCGAACATCGCGAGCTGCTCGCCGCCGTGCCCGCCCAGTCGGCGCCCAACAGCCTGATTCTGACGCTGGCTGACGACAACGTCGGCGTGCTGCCGCAACTCGCGACGAGTCGCCTGCACACGCTGGTTGAACAAATTCGCCAGCGCGGTTGGGAGGGGTTTTCGACGCGCTACTGGATCATCGGCGATCTCGACCCGGCCGTGTACTATCTGTCGCGAGCAAGCTTCGATGCGCAGGTCACGCCCCGCTCCGCGTACGAGGAACTGCTCGCGCCGATCGGCGGCCGCGACGTGGCCGAACGGCTGATCAAGGCCTACGGGTTGATCGAGCGGGCCACGGAGATCATCGACGAGCGAGACATCGGATTCACATTCCCGGTGCCCGGCGTGGTGATGAAGCACTATGCGAGCACCGAGCCGCCGCCCGCCTGGTGGAAAGAGGTGCAAGACCTTTACGCCGGCGCGATGGACGAGATGTATCGGGCCAACCAGCGATCGGAAGAGGCCGGCCTGGCAATGACCCGCTACAACGCCAAGCGGCTCGAGTTCGCCTATCACTATCTGGCCGCCATCGAGGCGACTCGGCTCGCCGGCGCGGCCAAAGGCAAGTCTGATTCGGAAACCACCGTCGCGCAACTCGAGCGGGCTGTCGAGTCGATGTACAACGCGCTCGACTGCCTGCGCGAAGTTGCTCGCGACAGTTGCGATCTCGGCGTCATCGCGGTACTGAACGAATACGGTTACCGTCCGTTGCAGCGGGAACTTGAGACCCAGAGCCAGGCGGGAAAGTGACTCACATGACCGAACCCCTCGTTTACCTGAGCGGCCAGGTCGTGCCCGCATCTGCGGCGCGCCTGGCGATCTATGACGCCGGTATCGTGCTGGGCGCGACGGTCACCGAAATGACCCGGACGTTTCATGGCAAACTGTTCCGGTTGGAAGACCATCTCGACCGTCTGTTTCGCTCGCTGCGCTACGTTCGCATCGACACCGGGCTCACGAAAGACGACCTGGCGACGATCTCCGAGAAGCTGGTGAGCCACAACATCAAGCTGCTTGACTCCGGCGACGAGTTGGGCCTGATTCACTTCGTCACGCCGGGCGAGTACAGGACGTACGCCGGCTCGGCGGGGACGCAGCCGCGAATGACGCCCACCGTCTGCGTACACACGTTCCCGCTGCCGTTTGAGTTGTGGGCCGGCAAGATTCAGGTGGGCGCCCAGGTCGTGACGCCGTCGATCCGGCACGTGCCGCCGCAATGCTACGACCCAAAGATGAAATACCGCAGCCGCATGCACTACTACCTGGCCGACAAGGAGGCCCAACTGGCTGACCCCGACGCCGTGGCGCTGCTGCTCGACCTCGACGGCAACGTGACCGAAACGAGCGGCGCGAACTTCCTGATGGTCGAGCGCGGCGCGATCGTCTCGCCGACGCTGCGCAACACGCTGCCGGGCATCAGCCGTGCGACCGTGATCGAACTCGCCGCCGAGTTGGGCGTGCCGTTCGTCGAGCGCGACATCCAAGTCTTTTCGGTGATGAACGCCGACGAGGCGTTTTTGGCGAGCACGCCGTATTGCCTCATGCCCGTGACGCGGATCAACGGCGTTCCGATCGGCGACGGCCGGCCCGGCCCAATCGTCGATCGCCTGCTGACGGCGTGGAGCCGTCGCGTCGGACTGGACGTGCGGGCACAGATCATCGAACGTGCGAAGCGTCGCACTCTGGCGGGCACAGCCCGCGCGTGAACGACGCCGCCTCACCGCTTCTCCCACCAGACGGACCTACACTTCTCCCTCTCCCCGTCGCGGGGAGAGGGAGAAACGGCCTTGATGCCAATGCCTCACACCACCGCAGCCTTGACGCAGTGGATCGGCGGCAGCGAATCGAACAGGCAGGTCCACTCCTCGCCGCCATCTCGGCCCATCCAAAGTTGACCGGTCGTGGTGCCGAAGTACAAGGCGGGCGAGCGGAGCGTGTCGACGTCCATGCCGTCGCGCTGCACGGTGAAGAAGCTCTCTTTCTTGGGCAGCCCGCGAGCGAGTCGCCCCCAGGAATTGCCACCGTTCTCGCTGCACCACACTGCCGGGGCGCCGCCGGGGCAGGTGCGCGTCATCCCCTCGTGCGGCATCACATAGACGACGTCGGGGTCGTGTGGATGCACCACGATCGGGAATCCGAAATCGGACGGCAGGCCCTTGGCGATCGACCGCCAGGTCTTGCCGTGGTCGTCGCTGCGCAGCACGCCGATGTCGGGTCGCCGCCCGCCAGGCCCGTCCCAATCGGCCCAGCCGCCGTGGTTTTGCATGTAGAGCCGGCCGGGCGCGGCCGGGTGGCTGGCGATCTTGTGAACGCACTGGCCGAATTCCGGGAATGGATCGGGCAGAAAGCCCGCGCCGACGCCCTGATTCGCCGCCGTAAAGGTCTGGCCGCCGTCCTCACTCATGTAGTGGCCGCCCGTCGAGATGCCGAGGTGCAGACGATTGCCGTCGCGCAGGATCGTGTGCATGCAGAGTCCGCCGTTGCCGGGTTGCCACTGGCGCGCGTGCGCGTGGTTGCTGATGCCCGGCGTCATCTCCCACGAATCGCCCCCGTCGCTCGACCGGAACAGCGACGCCGGTTCGACGCCGCACCAAAGGTCCTTCTTGTCGTCGGCCGGTTCGATCGACCAGATGTTCGCCAGCGCGCGTCCGTCGTCCTTGGGAAACGCGGGCGCCGATTTGGTGTCCTTGAACTTTTTGCCGAGGTCGGTCGAAACGAGCACCTTCATGCCGAAGAAGGCGTTGCAGCTTGATGCGTAGAGCCGCGGCGAGCGGCGCGTGTCGATGAGCGCGGCGTACACCGCCACGCCAGGCCCGAACGGTCCGCGCAGCGCGAAGCTGCGCCGCGCCTTCGGCGACTCGGCGACAAACAGGCCTTTCTTGGTTCCGATCATCAGAATGACTCGTTCGGGCATTTCAACCTCCTGATACTGCGGGAAGGATAGTCACGATGTCGCCGGGCACGAGCGGCGTGTCGAGTCCGTCGCGTTCGCGCACGTGCGCCGTATTTACAAAAACGTTTACGTGTCGCCGCACCGCACCGGTCTCGTCGCAGATGTTGCCGTAGAGCGCGGCATAGCGCCGCTTCAGTTCGTCGAGGGTGCCGCGCACACTCGATGCCGACAGCGCGAACTCGGGGGCCTCGGGGCAGCAATGCCGCAGCACGCTCGGAACTCGAACGATAACGGTTGTCGCCGCCGAATCGGCCGCGATGGTTGCCGATGGGCGAGTACCACGAATCCCCTTGCGCATGCGATGCCCTCGATTTGTTGAGCGGGGCTGATTCTAACCACTGGCGGTCGAATAGCAACTCGACGGTCGTGCGTCCGGCCGTGGGTTTCTAACCGAGGAGTTGCGAAGCAGGCGCGGCGCGTCCCAGAATGTGTAGAATGCTCGGCGACCTGGCGGGGGCCGAGATTGTTGGTGGGATTCACCATGCCGAGTGAACAGACATCGAGTTATGCGACGCTGCGGCGCACGCGCACCGTGTTGCGGATTGTGTCGCCGTTGGTAGCCGGCGGCATGGCGCTGATCGGCCTGGTGCTGTTCGTGGGCGTCGCCCCCGAACTGGCGAATCCAGGCTACGCAATGTCGGAGCGCATGATTCGCGGTGTGATCGGGCTGGGATACCTGTTGGGCATTCCGCTGGCCGGTGCGATCCTGGGCTACTTGTTTCGCGCCTTTGCCGATCTGATCGATGTGTGGGTCGACACCGAGGTGGCCGCTGAGAAGACCGCGGACCTGGTGGAACGTCAGTTGGTACCTGGCGTGCTCCGCATGTGCCAGCTTCTCGAGAAGACAAATGAGTCGCTGGCCGGACCCGGTTCGACGACGAAGCCAGCGGCCCGGCCGGCCGCCGAGCACGGGCGACCGCGTGAATCCGCCGGCCGATCGACGACATAAGCTTAGCTTAGTACTGTGCCGCATTGAATAGGTTCTGTAATCGGCCTCGGTCGTTTAACCCGCAGCCGCAGGCGAGGCATGGCTGGCGTTTGTTTTGCCTCACCTGCGGCTGCGGGTTAAACGAATTCGGACCCCTTTCAATGTGGAGCGGTGTTTAGGACCTCGGCTTCGGACCTCCGCCACGCTAACCTCGCGATGACTTCGGGGAATCGTCGCCCAAGCTTGCGATCAAGCTGGTGTCCTACCGAGCGCCACGTGATATGATTCGTCAGGCTGCCTTGAGCTTCTTGGTCCGCAGGAGACGTTCATGAACCGACTCGGGTGTTGCACTTCGGATTTCAGGTTCTGGGTTTCGAGTTCCAAGTTCGTGCGCCTGATCCCGCTCGTGGCGGCGCTGACCTTCGCGTCGCTCGCCGCGGTCGCACAGGATGAAAAGGCCTCGACGAAAAAGAAGGTCGCGCCGGCCGTATCCAACCCGCTGTTGTTCCTGTTGCGCGATCCGGGCGTGCAGGCCGAACTCAAGATGAAGGAGGACCAGAGAAAGACGGTCCGCAGCCTGCTCGACGAGATAGACGGACCGCTTTGGGCGATCCGCGACACCGGTGCTGACCAGGGAGGCGAAGTGCTGCAGCAGCTCACTGCCAAAGTCACCGCCAAGCTGCCGAGCGTTCTCACGTCGCCCCAGCGAAAGCGATTGGACCAACTCGTGCTGCAGGGGCAAGGTCCCGAGGCGCTCGTGCTGCCCGCCGTCGCCGGCAAGGTCGGTCTCGACAGCGAGCAAAAAGAACAGGTGACCAAGATCGCCGGCGATGCCCGCGCGGCGATCACCGCGCTGCAACAGAAGCTAGACGCCAACAACCAGAAAGAGGTCCAGAAGGAAATCGCCCGGCTGCGCGAGCAGGGCGCCAAGGAACTGCTCGATCTGCTCACCACGCCGCAGCGACGCCTGTGGGACGAGCTTCTGGGCAAGCCATTCGATCTTACGAAGGTCGGCTCTGGCGCGATCAAGGCCCCCGAACTGAAAGAGGCGAATGCGTGGATCAACTCGGAGCCGCTGACACTGGAAAAACTGCGCGGCAAGGTGGTAGTCATCCACTTCTGGACCTTCGGCTGAATCAACTGCGTGCGCAACTACCCTTGGTACAAGGGTTGGGACGAAGACTTCGCCAAGAAGGGTCTGGCGATCATCGGCATCCACACGCCCGAATCGCAGGGCGAGCGAGACATCGATTCGGTCAAAGAGAAGGTCAAGGAGGCCGGGTTCAACTTCCCGGTCGCGATCGACAACGACAATCAAAACTGGAAGGCCTGGACCAACCACATCTGGCCCAGCACCTACCTCGTCGACAAGAAGGGTTACGTGCGTTACTGGTGGTACGGCGAGCTGAACTGGCAAGGAATCGAGGGCGAGAAATACATGCGGGGACGAATCACAGAACTGCTCGCCGAGTGAGGCTGTGGACGTCCTGGATTGTCCGGGCTACACTTTGATCATGACTACTGTCGAAGGCATATTTCGAGATGGTCGCGTTGAGTTGCTCCAGCAGCCCATGGAGCAGGGCGAGGCCCGTGTCCTCGTAACGTTTCTGGAGCCGAGGGAAATCGATCTGCGAACACTTGGGATCGGCGAAGGACAAGCTGCGGACCTTCGCTCGCGACTGAGAACCTTTGCCGAAGATTGGGATCGGCCTGAGATGAATGTCTACGATGAAGATTAGTCGCGGCAACGTCGTTCGAGTTCTGTTTCCCAACTCGGATTTGCGCACCTCGAAGCGGCGTCCCGCGCTGGTTGTTCAAGTCGACTAATTGGGCACCGGCCTGCCACAGACGATCGTGGCGATGATAACCAGCAACCTCAGCCGCGCCGGACATCCCAGCCGAGTAGCTGTCGCATTAGCGTCGCATGAAGGAGCGGCGGCTGGATTGCGCACGGACTCGGTTATCATGACCGACAACCTCGCCACCGTGGCGGAGTCCGAGATCGACTCCGTACTCGGCACGCTCCCTGGCATGTCGGCCGTCGACGCCGCGCTGCGGAATACGCTCGGTCTCTAAGGGCGCGCGACTTGAGGTCTCCTTCCTACCCGCGCAATCAGCCGGAAGCGGTTCAATGCCACAGCGCGGCCGATCCTCTCTAGTCCAGCCAGGCCGGTTCCGTTTATGATGGGGCCGTGAAACGAGACGAAAGATGTGGGGCGATGGGTCCCGAGCGGCCGAGTGAGCCGCACATAGGTCAGGTGTTCCGCCTGACGAGTCCGGCCGGCCCGGAGTGGCTGATCGACGCAAGTCCAACCTGCCCGCACCTGCCAGGGCACACACCCGCCGCCCCGTTTGTTGACGGGAGGGTTTTAGATTGGTGAGTTCAGAGCACGTGATCGAACGGTTTGCGGATCTGCCGCTCGATCACAAGACGTTGGTTAGTTTGGAACAGATCGGTTACGAGAAGCCCACGCCCATTCAGGCCAAGTTCATTCCGGTCGCGGTCACCGGTTGCGACTGTATCGGCCAGGCTCAGACCGGCACGGGCAAGACGGCCGCGTTCATCCTGCCGATCCTGCAGCAGATTTCGGCTGAGGGACTCGAGCCGCAGGCGCTGGTGCTGGCCCCGACGCGCGAGCTGGCCGTGCAGATTGAAGGCGAGGCCAAGCGACTGTCCGCGGCGCACGGCACTCGCATGGTGAGTCTGTGCGGCGGCCACCCGATTCGCAAGCAGATCACCGCACTGTTGCGAGGCTGCCAACTGGTGATCGGCACGCCGGGCCGCGTGATCCATCACTTGCGCGAAGGCATACTGAAGCTGCGGCACATCAAGCACGTTGTGCTCGACGAAGCCGACCGCATGCTCGACATCGGATTCCGACCCGAGGTCGAACGCATCCTGCGCGCGCTGCCGATCCAGCGTCAGACATTGCTGTTGTCGGCAACGCTCGAGCCGCCGGTGCGACGGCTGGCCCAGCGCTACATGCACGAACCGACTATCGTCGAGGTCGCCCCGGAACAGCGCACGGTCGGGTCGATCCGGCAGTCGTATTTCACCGTCGACCCCGAACGCAAGTTCGACCTGCTGCTGCGCCTGATCGAGCGCGATCAGCCCGCGCGCTGCATCGTGTTCTGCCGGCGCAAGCGCGACGCCGAGTTCTTGTCGCACGACCTGGCGCACAAGCACTTGCACGTCGCCCGCATGCACGGCGACCTCGAACAGAAAAAACGAGACCGCATCATGGACGCCTTCCGGTCCGGCCGAATCCGGTTCCTGATCTCGACCGACCTGGTCGGCCGCGGCATCGACGTCGACGACATCACGCACGTGATCAACTACGACATCCCCGAAGACCCCGAAAACTACGTGCACCGCATCGGCCGCACCGCCCGCATGGGCAAAGACGGCATGGCCTACACGTTCGTCACCCCCGACCAGGGTCGGGAACTGACCGCGATCGAGATGTTCATCAACCAACTGATCGACTGCGACCGCATCGACGGCTTCGAGGCGTTCCGCCGCCGCAACGGCGCGGCCGCCGACCGGCGCCCAGCTCGCACCAGAGGCCGCCGATGAAGCGGCGACTCGCGATGGATCCATGACACCGCTCGTCCTGCCCTGCTGTCTGGGAGCGCTCGCCCTCGCGGGCGCCGATCCGCTGCGCGTCGACGCCGACTTTCCCGGCGGCGCCGCACACGTGATCGACATCGACCAGTCGACGCGCCGCGTTCGCTTCCAGGTTCCCCAGTCCGATTCGCTGCGCAGTTGGTGGTACTTCCACGTCAGCGGCGTTCGGCCGGGCGAGACGATCACGCTCGAATTGGTCTATGGCAAGGCACGGGCGCGGCGCGCCGCGTACTCGCTCGACCGGCGTCTTTGGAGGTTCACCGCGCCGGGCGTCGAGGACGAGGCGACCGGATCGCTTGCCTATCGCCAACGGATCGATGGCGCCGAAGCCTGGTTCGCCTGGTACGCGCCCTACTTACTGGCCGACGCTGTCGTACTGGTCGATCGTGCTGAACGGGCGTCGCCGCATGCCAAGAAGTTCATCCTTTGCGAAAGCGAAGGCAAGCGGCCCGTGCCCGCCGTGCGCGTCGCTCAGCCGGGCGCGGCCGACGACGAGCGGTTCGGAGTCTGGATTCAGGCGAGGCAGCACGCTTGGGAGACCGGCGGCAGTTGGACCGCTCACGGACTCGTCGAGTGGCTGATCTCGGACGAACCGCGAGCCGCCGCGCTGCGGCGCAAGGCCGCGATCACCATCGTGCCCATCATGGACGTCGACAGCGTCGAGCGGGGACTGGGCGGCAAGTGGCAACAGCCGCACGACCACAATCGCGACTGGTCCGACCGGCCGCACTGGCGGGCCGTCGACGCGTCGATGCGGGAAGCCGCGCGGCTTGACGCCGCCGGGCGACTCGATTTGTTTCTCGACCTGCACGACCCCACGTGGCAGGCCGGCTTCGAGTTCTGGTGCAATCCCTATCCGACCATGACCGGCGTGCGCCGTCGCAACACCGACCGCTTCCTGGCGGCAATGAAAGCCGAGATCGTTGGGCCGCTCAGGTTCGACCCCGAAGTCTACTCGCCCTATCCGGTCGATACCCCGACCGCGGGCAATTGGTCGAGCCAGCGCACCCGGCCCACCGTGGTCGGTGGCACCTGCGAGATCGGCGTCTGTCCGCCGGGCGACCTTGTCGGCGACCCGCCCTCGTTCCAACTGATCGCCGGCCGGCAGCTTGGTCTGGCGATTGAACGCTACCTCGACCTGCGCAACCGAACCGACGCGCGAGCGCCGTGACGCACAACCCTTCATGCGAGGACCCTCCTGATGCGACCCAGCCGAATCAAGGCCAAGCTTCGCCGCGGCGAGCCGGCCATGCTCGTCACCTGCCACTTCATCGATCCGAGCATCTACGAGATGACGAGCCTCATGGGCTTCGATGGCATTTGGCTCGACCTGGAACATCACACGACCAGCGCCGAGACGGCCAACGAACTGATGCGGGCCGCGCGCGTCGGCGCGTCCGACGTGATCGTGCGCCCGGCTAAGGGCGAGTTTCTGCGCATCGGCCGGTTGCTCGAAGCCGGCGCTCAGGGCATCATGTACCCGCGCTGCGAGACGGCCGACGAAGCGGCCGACGTCGTGCGCTGGGCCAAGTTCGCGCCGCAGGGACAGCGCGGCATCGACGGAGCGAACCCGGACAACCCCTACTGCTTCATGCCGATGGCGCCGTACCTCGCCGCGGCCAACGAGCACACGCTGCTGATGGTCCAGATCGAATCGCCCGGCGCAGTCGACCAGGCCGACGCGATCGCGCGCGTGCCGGGCGTGGACGTGCTGTTCGTCGGGCCGGGCGACCTCAGCGTGCTCGCAGGCATTCCGTTCCAGTTCAACCATCCGATCATCGACGACGCGCTGCGGCGAGTCGCCGATGCGGCGAAGCAGGCGGGCAAGTGCTGGGGCACGCCGTGCTTCTCACCCGAACACGGTCGCAAGCTGCTCGACATGGGCGCACGGCTGATCGCTCACGGCGCCGACATCATCCTGCTCAAACAGGGTTTTGAGCGGGTTCAAGAACAGTTCGCGGCGCTCGGATTCAAGTTCGACAACCGACTCGCCGCCGAGGCCGCCGCGATGCAGCGAGCCGAACGGTAGCATTCAAGGCGCGACGAGTGAGTAGACCGTACAACGTTCTGGTCGTCGGCGTCGGCTCGATCGGCGAGCGGCACGTGCGATGTTTTGCCGCGACCGGCCGGGCGAGTCTGTCGATCTGCGAGGTGAACGCCGCGCTGCGCCGGACGATCGCCGAACGCTATGGCGTTGGCCAGGCGTTCGATTCATTCGACGCCGCGATTGCCTCGCACCCCGACGCGATCGTGATCGCCACGCCCGCGCACTTGCACGTCGCGATGGCCACGGCCGCCGCCCGCAATGGCATCCACATGCTGATCGAGAAGCCGCTCGGCACGCGACTCGACGGCGTGGCCGAGCTGATCGACGCAGTGAACGAGTGGTGGGTCACGGCCGCGTTAGCCTACGTTCATCGCTCTCACCCGGCGCTGGCCGCGATGCGCGACGCAATTCGAGTGGGACGATTCGGCGAGCCGGTCGAGCTTGTCGCCGCCTGTGGCCAGCACTTTCCCACGTATCGGCCTGCCTACCGCGAGATCTACTACACCGATCGGCGCACCGGCGGCGGCGCCGTTCAAGACGCGCTCACCCACATCATCAACGCCGGCCAGTGGCTGGTCGGACCTATTGACCGACTCGTCGCCGATATCGACCATCAGGTACTCGACGGCGTGGGCGTCGAGGATACCGCGCATGTGCTTGCTCGCCACGGCCGGGTGATGGCCTGCTACAGTCTGAACCAGCACCAAGCGCCGAACGAGACCACGATCTCGGTCGTCTGCACAGGCGGCACGGCGCGATTCGAGCACCACGCCAGCCGCTGGCGCTGGATGACCGAGCCGGGCGGAACCTGGCACGACGAAAACGCCCAGTCGCTCGACCGCGACGCGGTTTTCGTGCGGCAGGCCAACGCGTTCCTCGACGCCGTCGAGGGGCGAGCCGCTCCGCTGTGCGATCTCGACGACGGCCTGCGCACGCTGCGCGCGAACCTCGCGATACTCGAATCGGCCGAGCGGAAGTGTTGGCAATCCGTAATCGCGGAGTCCGACCATGACTGAAGGCGCGACCATTCGGCAGCTCTTTGACCTCCACGGCAAGGTGTCGCTCATCACCGGCGCGTCCGGCTACCTCGGCTCAGCACTCGCCGACGCACTGGCCGAGGCGGGCAGCCGCGTCGTCGTCGCCAGTCGCGAGCTCGCCAAGGCGCGCACCGCGGCCGAGAAGCTGGGCGGCGACGAGGCGGGTCGGCACCTGGCCGTCGAGATGGATCAGATGGACGCCCAGTCGATCGAGCGCGGGTTCGCCGAAGTCGTCAAGCAGGCCAGCCAGGTCGACGTGCTCGTGAACAATGGCCACGAGGGACTCGCCGCCGACTGGCGGACCGTGACCGGCGAACAGTTCACGCGGCAACTGGCCAACGCGACCGGCTACTTCCTGCTGGCCCGACACCTGCGCGATCACGCCGTTGGTCGCTCGGCGCCGGCCAGCGTCATCTTGCTCGGATCAATGTATGGCCAGGTCGGCTCGTATCCCGATGCGTACGAGGGCGTCTCGGCGGCGAGCCCGGTCGCCTACCACGCGCTGAAGGGCGGCCTGATCCACATGACGCGCCACCTGGCCGTGTACTGGGCCAAGGACCGCGTGCGCGTGAACTGTCTCAGCCCCGGACCATTCCCGCCCCCGCGGGTTTCACTCGCGCTGGTCGAGCGACTCGCAACCAAATCACCGATGGGCCGCATGGGCCAGCCGCATGAGCTGAAGGGCGCGGTCGTGTTCCTCGCGTCCGAAGCAAGCAGCTACGTCACGGGTCACAACCTGGTGGTCGATGGAGGGTGGACGGCGTGGTAGACAAGATATTCTGCTACGGCGACACCGGCACGAGCCTGTTCCGGCTCGACGATTCCGATCGTGAGCTGTTCGACCGCAAGCTGCGGAGTTGGATGCCGCCGGGCGGCTTCGACTTCCACGCGCACCTCTACGACTTGCGCATGCTCGTCGCCGGCTCAACGGCCGATTCGTTCGAGGGCCCGGCCGAGGTGCGCTACGGCACATACCTGGAGCATCAGCGGTCGTGGCTCGGCGACCGATGTCCGACCGGAACGCTTTTCTTTCCTTTTCCCTCGCGGACGCTCGACACGGCCGCCGCGAATCGCTTCCTGCTTGACGAACTCCGGCCGCGGCGGGCCAACCTGGCCGGGCTGATGATGATCAAGCCGACCGACGACCCGGCGGGCGTCGAAGCCGAAGTCGCGCGCGACGGTTGGAGTGGGTTCAAGGTGTATCACGTGTTCGCCGCTCGGCAGGACTCGTTCAACGCCGAGGTCGGCGAGTTCCTGCCGCGGTGGGCGTGGGAGATCGCCGACCAGCGCGGCCTCGTCATCATGCTGCACATGGTGCAGAAGCGAGCTCTAGCCGACGAGCGGAACCAGCGCTACATCCACGAGTACTGCGTGCGCTATCCGGGCGCGCGGCTGGTGCTCGCGCATGCTGCGCGCGGATTCTGCGCCGCTCACACCGTCGAGGGCATCGACGCGCTGCGCGGACTCGACAACGTCTGGTTCGACACGTCGGCGATTTGCGAGCCGGCTGCGCTCGAGGCGATCCTCCACGCCTTTGGCTCGACGAGACTCCTGTACGGTTCCGACTTTCCGGTCTCCGAGGCCCGCGCCCACGCAATGAGTCTCGGCGATGGCTTCTGGTGGCTCTACGAGAACTCCGTCGACTGGACAGGCTGGCCGCATGGCGGCCCGACCAAGGTCGGCATCCAGTCGTTGCTCGCGATTCAACAGGCTTGCCGCACGCTCGCTCTGGGCGATTCGGAGATCGAACGGGTTTTTTGCGGTAATGCAGCCGGTGTTCTTCCGCTCGCCGCGCCGTCGCGCGCGGAACGAGTCGCACGGGGAACTGTGTTGTACTCGCACGCCAAGCGCCTCATCCCGGGCGGCACGCAACTGCTGAGCAAGCGGCCCGAGCAGTTCGCGCCCGGTCAGTGGCCGCCGTACTTCGCCGAGGCTCACGGCTGCGAGGTGGTCGACCTCGACGGGCGACGATACATCGACTTCACGCACAATTCCGTCGGGGCGTGCCTCCTTGGCTACAACCATCCGGCGGTAACGGCCGCCGTGGTGCGGCGCGTAACGCTCGGTTCGATGTCTTCGCTGGGCAGCCCGGACGAGGTCGAACTCGCCCGCGAGTTGATTGCGTTGCACCCATGGGCCGAGAATGTACGGCTGGCGCGCGGCGGCGGCGAGGCTCTGGCCATCGCAGCACGCATCGCGCGAGCGGCCACTCGACGCGACGCGATCGCGTTTTGTGGCTATCACGGCTGGACCGACTGGTACCTCGCCGCCAACCTGCACGCCGACCACGCGCTCGACGGACACTTGCTGCCGGGACTCAGTCCGGCCGGTGTGCCGCGCGGCTTGCAAGGCACGTCGCTACCATTCACTTACAACAAACTGGACGAATTGCACGCGATCGTCGGCGAGCACGGCGACCGACTAGCCGCGGTCATCATGGAGCCGACCCGCAACACCGAGCCGTCGGCGGGATTTCTCGAAGGCGTCCGCGAGTTGTGCGATCGATGCGGCGCCCGACTGGTCTTCGACGAGGTGACGACGGGCTTTCGACTGCACCGCGGCGGCGTACACTTGCGCTACGGCGTCGTGCCCGACGCGGCAGTGTTCGCCAAGGCGCTCGGCAACGGCCACCCGATCGCGGCAGTCATCGGCAAGGCGGACACGATGCAGGCCGCGCAGGACACGTTCATATCGAGCACCTACTGGACCGACGGCGTCGGCCCGGCGGCCGCGCTCGCCACGCTCGGCGTGATGCGGCAAGTGAACGTGCCCGATCATGTGCGTCGCATGGGTGAGCGGGCTCGCGACGGCCTCGGTCGCCTCGCACGCACGCACGACTTGCCGCTGCGCATTGGCGGCTATCCGGCGTTGACCACGTTGGGTTTCGACCATGCCGACAACGCCGCTCTCGTTACGCTACTGACGGTTCGCATGTTGGCTCGGGGTTTCCTGGTGGGCAGCACGCTTTACCCAACGCTTGCCCACGAAGATCGGCATGTCGACGCGTTCTTGGCCGCCGCCGGTCCCGTGCTTGCTGAAGTCGGTGAGTCTCTGAGATGCGGCGACACGCTCGCCCGCATCGGCGGCGCGGTGAAGCAGTCCGGCTTCGCTCGACTCACCTGAGTACCGCTCCACATTGAAAGGGGTCCGAATTCGTTTAACCCGCAGCCGCAGGCGAGGCACAACAAGCGCCAGCCATGCCTCGCCTGCGGCTGCGGGTTAAACGACCGAGGCCGATTTCAGACCCTATTTAATGCGGCGCAGTACTGAGCATCGTCTGCGACCCCTGCGCCTCCGTGTGGACCTACTCCAGGCAGAGACACCGAGTGCGCAGCAATGAGTGTCGCCGAGTCGCCCGATTCGTTGGTGGACTATTCCGCCGCGGCCGCCTAGAATCGGCCGCGTCACCGTGGTGTTCTGGCCAGTTCGTGGGTCCCAAACTCATCGGGAGGCACAACATGATTCGCAACCGGCGGCAATTCGTATCGTGTTTGGCGGCGATGGCGGTCGGCGTGTTCGGCGGAGTCTGGGCGATGCAGGCGGCTCAGTCGCAGCCGGCTACGAAGGGTTGGCAGAAGGGAAAGGGTTGGGGCTGGATATGGGGCAAGTCCGACGAGATTGGCGCACTCAACGCAATGACCGACGCGACACGATCGGCGGCCCTGCGGCTTGTGCAGCACGGCAAGGTGTACGACCTCGGGATAATGTACGACCGGACCAGCTACAAATGGCCGGGGCACAGTCCGGGCGAGATCATCGCGTTTCGCACGCCCGAGGGAGTGAAGCGGCAGCAGGACTTGCCCGGCCTGGTCGGCGCCGACGTGAACGCACGCGGCACCGCCTGGCACTCGAACGCGCTCTTCATGAACGACAACGTGGCCACTCAGATCGACGGCCTGGGCCACGTCACTGAAGGCCCCGACTGCGAGCACAAACTGGCCGATCATTGGTACAACGGATTCACCGAAGCCGAGTGGGGCGGCAACTGGGGCCCGCGCAAGTGCGACGCCGGCGGGATTCCGCCGATCGTCGCGCGCGGCGTGCTGATCGACGTGGCGGGATCCAAGCAAGTGGACGCGCTGCCGTCGCACTATGAGATCACGCCCGCCGACCTGGAGACGGCGCTCAAGAAACAGAAGACCGAGCTGCGGCCCGGCGACATCGTGCTC
The DNA here is from genome assembly GCA_036758585.1 of Planctomycetia bacterium. Lineage (GTDB taxonomy): Bacteria > Planctomycetota > Planctomycetia > JALXBF01 > JBGPMX01 > DAIOWH01. The sequence goes on along the minus strand of DAIOWH010000006.1, from coordinate 1,185 downwards.
ATCCGCACCGGCACGTTGCGCTACTGGGGCGAGACCGGCGACGACAAGGACGGCAAGATCAAGGAGCACGACTCGGCGGGCATCAACCTCGGCGCGGCCAAGTGGCTGATCGAGCAGCACGGCGCCATGTTCATCGGCTCCGACACATCGGGCTTGGAGTACGGCCCGGCCGAGGCCGACAACGCCGCGTTCCGCAAGAAGTACGGCACGTTCATCCCGGTACACAACTACATGCTTGACGACCAGGGCGTGCACATCGGCGAGTTCCACTACCTCGAAGACCTCGCCCGCGACCGGGCGTACGAGTTCGCCTACATTTGCATGACCAACAAGATCAAAGGCTCGGCGGCCGGCTTCACGCTGCGCCCGATTGCGCTGAGGTAGTGGAATGAGATTCTTCGAGGTCGTTCGGGCTCGTCAGCGTCGTCCGAATACGAGTGCGGCGCAGCCGGCTGTGGCGAGCACGAAACCCACCGCGCCGAAGATCGTCGGAAGCAGTCGCCGGTCGAAGAACGTGTCTAGCCGCGCGCGGCTTGGCTGGGCCGGATCGTAGAGGATCGCGACTTGCTGACCAACTCGGTAGACGCGCAGGTTAGTGCGCACGATGGAGACGACCTCGTGTTTGACGCCGTCGACGTCGAACTCCGCGACTGCCCTGCCCTGTTTCATCTGGGCCACAACGCCCTCGGTCGCCGTCAGCCGCGAGGCGGTGAGTTGCTCGAAGGCCAACCAACCTATTGCCAGAACGCCGAGCCCCGCGCCGACGATAGTAAGAACGAGCAACGGGACAAGCCGTGCGAGCCTGAACGCGGGCGCGGCGTTGGCCAGGATCGATTCGTCGCCGCGGGGCGATCGAGTTGTGGACCGCGCGTGCGCCGCGGCCGACGGTCGGCCGTCCTTATGGTAGACCTCGTGCCACGTGCGACGGCCGCATGCGGGGCACCGCGCGGGCCGCCGCGGGTTGCCTGCCGCCTTGTATCGAATGCCGCCCACCTCCCAGATCGACCGTTCGTGCCCACAGTCGCAGCGCATCATCCATTGCCGCGACTCGTGCTCCATCGCCTCGGCCATTGGGCCGGGCACAAACGTCAGAATGGCGCGTTGCAGCAGGGACATGGATTGAGACTCGTGCTAAATGGCTTTGCGTGATTCTGGGAGTCCGCAGGGACAGTAGCCCGACGCGCC